>NZ_JAAIFP010000014.1:0-63906 GCF_010747435.1 Paenibacillus sp. ALJ109b | reverse complement strand
ATTTTTTTAAATTAACTTCATTATTTTTCTCATTGTTCAACTTTTCGCCCGTTCTGAACCAACAAAAAAAGCAAGGTGAAAAATGCCCCAAACGCGCATCATCACACTTGCTTGTCGATATACATCATTAAAAAGACGCAAAGTTCCCATAACTAAAAAAGTTCAAAAGAACTCCTCAAGCGGAAAGCTTCTTCATGTATATCAATATCAGATCAGAGTCTATATAGCAAATAATTCGCCTTTACCACTCTTATTGACCGTTTCACAAGTTGATGTGCAGATGCACTGGTTGTAAAGTAACCAACTTATAAAATTTGAGCTTTTAACTCAATCAATAAGGCAACATAAGTTGCCAATCGGCGTTTGACCCGGCTGTCCGTATGGCCTTAACTTCCTTAAGAGAAGTGGTCAAAAATTATCTGCTGGAAAGACCTGATTTATGTTGATATATCTGCTTTCCAAAATCACAGGTCTTACAATATCAGATACATTGAAAAAAATCAAGCGATCACTAAAAATTATTTTATTCATTATTTTGGAACACACACTTCGCTCTTAGGCATATCTGATTATAATGGCTAATCTTTAAATAGTTACTGCCTAATGTATCCACCTCTTTCTCAATTTCCAAACTGACATACCAACGATAACGATGTATAACATGGAAGTTGGATTACCCTGAAAAAAGTTGATTAGGTAAAATAATCCTTCATTTTAATATGTCGAATACAGGTTATTACACGAATTTATAAAAAAATAAAACACATCCAAAAATACTTTCTTTCCACTTGAAATTTTATACATTTTTGATAGAGAGATATGATATATTTGGTATGTAATTTAAAATATATCCCAGAAAAGAGGATCTTATGAAAAAAGCCGTTTTGCTATTTGCTGCAATTTTCATGTTTTTGCTTTCCAGCGCTCCATCAGCATCTGCAGCTGGAGACCGCCTCATTTATGACATCATGTATAACAATTCGATTCCACTCGTATCCAACAACGTCAGGTTTTCACTGCAATACAGCGTCTACGGCGACCTACAGCTCTGGGATAACCGCACACGCACAATGTTATGGAATACCAAGACCAGTGACACGAGAATAAATCATTTCAAGATTGATTATTGGAGTGGAAAACTAGTGCTCCAGGATCCCCAAAACACACCTTACTGGACGTCTGACAACAAGGCATGGTCTACATCGTACTATGGAGCGGACAATCTGCCACCCAACCTCAGAGGTAACGTGCTCATCGTTCAAAACGACGGCAATTTAGTGCTGTATAATACAGAAACACCGAGTGCAGGCTGGTATCCTGTCTGGGCTTCCAATACAGGAGGCCATTAAGGTCTATTGTACTGGAGTACAAGCTGTTAATCGAAGCTTCAATTGACTGATGCTTACTCTCATTTCTTTACGGTAATAAAAATACACTCCACACAGTATAAACGTGTGCGAGTGTATTTTTTTGTAAGGTGAATGTTTAAGCTGCATTGACGCATACTCTTTCATTCGTATCTGTGTGTATCTTGCTCTCTATACTCCAGCTTTTCCGATCATTTGCCGCTCTATCTTTTTCAACTCATAAAAATAACCTTTTTGCTCCATTAACTCCGCATAGGAGCCTGCTTCCACTACCCTTCCCTGTTCCAGCACCACAATGCGGTCCATCTCTTCCAGACCGGTAAGCCGATGACAGATCAAGAGAAGCGTATCCTCGGCTGCTTGTGCGTAGAGATGTTTCATCACACGTTCTTCTGTAACGTAGTCCATTGAGGAAGTAGGTTCATCGAGAAGCCATAACCGTCCCTTACGAAGCATGGCTCGTGCCAAAGCCAGCCTCTGCTTCTCGCCGTCCGACAGGTTTTCCCCTTTTTCATATACTACATCGGTCAAAGATGTATTCGGCAGCTGTACTTTTCTCAGCACATCTAACAGTTGTTCATCCGAATGTTCTTCATCATTCAACAAAAGGTTATCCCGGATCGTTCCCCGGAAGAAATGACTTTGCTGCAACACGACATTAGCCGTCTGCCAGATACTCGCCTCATCAAGTTCCTTCAACGAAATGTCATTTAATTGAATCTCCCCAGTTGTAGGTGTTCGCAGTTTAAGCAGCAGTTCAATAATCGTTGATTTGCCTGATCCGCTCGGTCCGACAATCGCCGTTTTGGAGCCGGGTAAAATATGCAGCGAAATGTCCTTTAACGCTGGTCTCCACTCCCCTTCATATTGAAACGTAACATCGGAGAGATCAAGCGAAACAGCCTGATTGGCAGATAACACTCCTTCTGGCTGTGTAGACACAGACTGCCTGTCGGAGGTCTGTATGGTTTCCGTCAGACGTTTGGCTGCGTGTTCGCTATCCTGCTTATACAAAGGTAATGTCGCCATTGCCGCAGCCTCTTCGAATACGGTTAGCGAGGCCATAACCAGCATTGCAAGAAACACGCCAGCCAGCGCTCCATCGATAATCAGATAAGCACCAAGTGTCAGCACGCCCCAGGAAATAAGGAACGTAACCAAAGCATGCATGGATTGCCCGCGCAGTAGGTGTCCGGCAGCCCGTTGCTGCTGGACCGTCAACGCAGCAGAAGCCTTCTGCAGCTGCTGCTCCCGTTGAGCCAGTTGTCCGTATACTTTCAAATCCCGGAACCCGTACAATACTTCGGTGACTTCTGTGGAAAGCAGTGCCCGTTGTTCGCGAACGTGTCCATGTATTTTTCGCTGCCCAAGCAAAACTAGTCCCGGTACAACCAATGTCGTTGTGAGCATACCTACTACAAACAAAACCGCAATCCAGAATGAAAAAGCAGAAGTAAACAACGCTGTAGCCAAAAAGACCATAACAACAATAATCGGTGGATAAGCAACGCGCAAAAAATAATGTTGCAGACTCTCCACATCCCCTACAATCCTCGCAAGCAGGTCCCCGCTTCGTTTTTTGTTCAATATACCCGGCGTCAAAGGAATGAGTCGGGCAAAAAAGGATGTACGCAAACGGCTAAGCATGGAAAATGTCGCCCGGTGTGAATACAAGCGCTCTCCGTAACGACTCGCCGCCCGAAGCAGTCCAAGCAGCTTGACCAGCGAGGTGAGTACAATTAAGGTGTAAAGCGGTGGCGCGAAGACCGTTTGCGAAATCAGATATCCGCTAGCCGAGAAGAGGGCCACTCCTGCTATCCCTGCAATAAACCCACCTAGAATAGAAAGAATGATATCCTTTCGCTCCTGAATCATGGCTTTGGACAAAATCGCTAGCTCATTCATGATAAGCCCCCCTTTCGTTGAACATCAATCATCTCGGCATACTGGGGTAGACGCGCCATAAGCTCTTCATGGCGTCCCGAATCTACTAGCACACCGTCGTCCATAAACAATATACGATCAGCATGTTGAATCGTATATAACCGGTGAGCCACCGTAATCATCGTCGCGGTTTCTGCCAATGTGGCAATGGAATGTTGCAATATCTGCTCTGTGCGCAGATCCAGCCCTACCGTGGGTTCATCAAACAATATGATGGATGGGCGCTTCAAAAAAGCACGTGCCAAGGCAAGTCGCTGCTTTTCCCCACCAGACAACCCCCGTCCTCCTTCACCAACCAAGGTATCGAAGCCATGCTCCAATTGGGCAGCAAGTTCGGCAAGCCCGGCATCCTCTGCCGCCTGCTCGATTTCAGTCCTGGATACATTTCGCCCAGCACCAATCGCAATGTTCTCAGCAAATGTACCTGCAAAAATATAGGGATGCTGTGTAATGTAGCTAACCTGTTCGAACCACGAAGTCTCATCATATTTGAATAGCGGCTGTCCATTTACCAGAACCTCTCCTGATGCTGGTTTCAGCAAACCCGCAATGAGATGCAGTAATGTCGTTTTCCCTGAACCACTTTTGCCGACAATGGCAATGTATTCTCCCGGATCAAGCTGTGCTCGACCAGTCTCAAGCTCGAATGATTCGGGCGCATACCGAAATCGGAGATGGTTCAATATGATGGTCGGCGGTATGGAACTGCCATTGGAACGGTCCATTTGCAATGTCCCTATCCCGTTTCCCCTTTCCATCCGATCCATGTTATCGGCCTCGTCAATTCCATCAGATATACCGAATTCTTCTTTGCCATCTACCGATATACTCTCCCCAGCCGTTTCCTCAAGCATCTGCTCTACCTTACGAACCGCTCCCATACTTGTTCGCCCGCTGTGAAAAGCCGTTCCCGTATTTTTCAACAGACTGTAAAACTCGGGAACGAGCAGCAGCACGAGAAACGCGGTGTGGAAAGCCATCGATTTGAATACAAGCAGCTGGATTGCAAGCTCAAGAGCCACGATACCGATGCTTAGCATTACGATCGATTCCAGCATGAACGTATTGGTAAACGCAATCCGCAAAATGCCCATTGTGGCATCGCGGTAACCGAGGCTAGCGCGTTCAATCTCCTGCTGCTGACGGTGAGCCCGTCCAAATATTTTCAACGAAACCAGCCCTTGAAGAGAGTCCAGAAACGTACCGGAGAACTCGGCCAGCTGCGCATATTTCTCCTCTGATTTGTTCTTTGTTTTCAGTCCCACCAAAATCATGAACAAGGGGATAAACGGGGCCGTAAACAGCATAATAAAGCCTGAATTGGCATGTTGCATAAACGTTACCACCAAAATCAGAATCGGAATGATGGCAGCCTCCATCATACGCGGCATGTACTGACTGAAATAACTGTCAGCCTCATCCACAGCATCCAGAGCAACACTGACCTTTCCGCCTGTTTGTCCACGAAGGGTTGATGGCATCGAGGCATGGGTCAGATGTTGCAGCACGGCTGCTCGCATATTCGTCTTCGCACTGGAAGCCATATGCAAACCAACTTTTCCGTTCCCATAAGACAACCCTGTACGTACGACCATGACAGCCAGGAGTATCCCGAGCAGCATGACGACCGACGAAAGGGAAGCCTTCTCCACAAAAATCCGTTGTACTGCTTCAGCAAGCAGCGCAGCCTGACTTACAATCGCTGCACCCAGCGCAAGTGAAATCACTGCAAGAAGCATGAGACGTTTTCGTTGCCCAGACATTTGTTGAGAGATCAGGCTTGTTTTCCTCTTCATGTAAGCTCTCCTCCTTTCTATGAACCTGTGAGATTACTCCCTTACATCACATATTAATTTCAATTTATTTTTTTCCCTTTACATAATCCGCATCAAACAAAAACAGTTTGAAAACCAGAATCAAGGAAGGAATCAACATGCACATGCCACCGATAAACACAACAACCAGTGCGAAGCCCATCGCTGGTGAGGTTACACTGTTTTGAATTGTAATGAACGGATCAAGGATATAAGGATATTGACCAATTCCGTAAGCGAAAAAGGCACAGAAAAATTGCAGCATGATACATATAAACGCTAATCCGTAGCGGCGTCCGTTATAGATCAACCACATCGCAATCATAAAGAAGGCAACGGAAAGCGCAAGTAGCCACCATAAATCCATCATATTTTGAAAATGTCGCTCATTGTGCTGTCCCAAATAAATAAATGCAGTCAGTGCGATGATAATCGTCGGTGTGCTCCAGAACAGGGCATAGGTCCGCACCAGCTTCAATGCAGAGTGATCCTCTGCCCGCGACGCATAGAAGGCCAGAAATGAGCTGCTAATGAATAATACGGACACAATCGCCAGTCCAACGATGCTCCATGATAACGGATTGGTAAACAGCGTCCAGTAATCCAAAGAAACCGTCGAACCCTGCTTCACGATAAAACCACCTTCAGACAGCGTTAGCGCCACTGATAGCGAAGCGGGAATCAGCAATCCCGAAGCTCCATATAGAAACAGATACACGATATTATTTTTGGAACCATAGTTCTCAAAGGCATAAAACGACCCACGAATAGCGAGCAAAATGACCGCAATGCTTCCCGGTACGAGCAGCGCTGATCCGTAATAATAAGCCGTGTCGGGAAAGAACCCGACGATGCCAATATAGAAAAAGACAAAAAATACATTCGTAATCTCCCATACCGGTGATAAATAGCGGGAGATCAGACGATTAATCAGGTGATCCTGTTTCGTCAAGCGTGCATAAAAAGCAAAGAAACCCGCCCCGAAATCAATGGAGGCTACAATTAAATAGCCATACAAGAACAGCCAGAGCACCGAGATGCCGATCAGTTCGTAACTCATGCACGCTCACCCTTTTCTGTAGACGGATTGCGCTTCTCCTTCATCCATTTCTCCATCTCGACTTCTGCCGGATTATTGTTGAACAAACGTCTTAGTACGAGAACACACATGACTCCCAGAACGATGTAGAGAAGCAGGAAGAAGAAAAAGATCATTCTTATGTTGGGTGATGAAGTGGCGGCTTCCTCCACTCGCATATATCCCCGGATAATCCACGGCTGTCGCCCCAGTTCAGCATAGAACCAGCCCAGCTCAACTCCGAGAAAAGCCATGGGTGCGCCTAGTGCTATAATCCCAAGCAGCCACTTGTTCAGCTCATTGCGCTTTTTCCAGAACACAAACAGGAAGTACAGAACCGAGATAGCCAGCAGCGTAAATCCGATTCCCGCCATTAAATCAAACAGGTAGTGAACGAGCAGCGGCGGCCATTCGTCCTCCGGAAACTCCTCCAGTCCGGTTACCTCGGCATTAAAGTCACTAAAGGCCAGGAAGCTGAGCAGTTTCGGCAGGTGAAGGGCTCCTATAATTTCATGCTCTGCATTCAGCCATCCCAATAAAATCAAATCTGCGCCGCTCTCCGTCTCAAAATGCCATTCTGCTGCTGCAAGTTTCTCCGGCTGATGCTCGGCCAGAAATTTGGCGGACACATCTCCCGCTAATGTGTTCAGTAAGCCGAACAGAAGAACCACCGCCATCATGAGATTCAAGGCTTTTTTGTGGTATGCAGATGCCCCTTTTCTCAGCATTGCAAAGGCTGCAATTCCAGCTAACAGGGCAGCTCCTGTCAAATAGGCCGAGCTTAATACATGAAACACCTTGGAGAAGGTCGCCGTATTCAGCATTGCCTCCACTGGGTTAACCGCTGTGAATTGGCCTGCTTCCATGACAAAGCCTCCAGGCTGGTTCATAAAGCCGTTCACCGTCGTAATAAACACAGCCGACATACCTGCACCGGTAACGATTGGAATCGTCAACAGCCAGTGGATGTACGGATTTTTGAATCGATCCCACGTATATAAATAAATGCCCAGGAAGATGGCTTCAAAAAAGAACGCAAACACTTCCATGAATAGTGGGAGTGCAATGACATTGCCTGCCAGTTTCATAAAATTCGGCCACACCAGGGCCAGTTGCAGTGAAATCGCTGTACCGGTCACCACACCAACCGCCACAGAAATGACAAACCCTCTTGACCACCTCTTCGCCATAAGTGTGTAATGGGGGTCCTTCTTGCGAATCCCCATGAACTCTGCAATTGCGATCATTAGAGGTATACCGACGCCAAGCGTCGCAAAAATAGCGTGGAAGCCCAGCGTCATGCCTGTCACCAGCTTGCTCCACATCACTGTATCGATTGCCATTGTTTACTGCCTCCTTTCAAACTCTGTTCGATTTTCGTACTGATTTGAATCTTTTAATTATTAGGTCAGTCAGCCCTCGGACTACGTTCTTTATCAGGTTGATAGAAGCCCCACTAGATAGGATTAGAGTTTGTCTATAAAGCGTTCCTCCATCGTTGTATGTACAAAGAGAATTTTTTCACAAAGTAAGAGACGAAGGAAGCTTTACCACACCATCATTGTGCATTGCTACACATAGTTACTGGACTGAGCATGGGTTGGCGAGCTGTGTTTTACCTGATACTGAAGGGCCAAAGTACTTAACAGGACCTAATAGTTAAAATTATTATATCTTTGTGAATTAGCAATTCAATCGCTGACACGTCTTCGTCCCTAAATGTTCAAGAAAGGATCAACTCTTTCTGACAACTCGGTGAAAAGCGTAAAAAGTACCCAAAGGAGCTATTGATTCTTTGGACACAACCGTGGTATTGCAATTTTCAATTCTACTATGCATGCAAGATGTTCGAAAAAAACAAACAAAAGAAGCCGCCTCCTATAGCGACTTCTTAAGTTCTTAAGTTCTTAAGTTCTTAAGTTCTTAAACTCTTAAGTCTAGCAAAGCTTCAATTCTTTTGCTGTACGGTCTGCTCCAGCCATTGCTGCAAGGGAATATCCTTGGTCAACTCACCGAGCAGAATGTGACTGAATATACCTTCCTGATCTATGATCATGGTCGCTGGCAACCCGGTGATACGATACAGGCCGGAGACCTTTCCGGTCACATCAATGATAACAGGGAAATCGAATTGCTGTTTCTCCATAAATTCTCGAATGGTGCCCTTCGCTTCCCCCACGTTGACAAACAGGGTCTCTACATCGTTTTGATACGTCTGAGCGATCTGATTAATCATTGGCATTTCCCTCACACAGGGCGTACACCATGAAGCCCAGAAGTTAATCATGACGACTTTGCCCCGATAATCGGAGAGCTTCACCTGTTCTCCGGCTGAATTAACCGCAGTGAATTTAGGAGCAATTGCACCGGCTTCAATGGCACCGGTTCTTTTGGGCTCGGATGATGAAGTCCCCTGGTAAATTGCCCACACAGCGGCCAGCACAGCACCCATTCCAATCAGGATAGTAAGCAAACGTCTCATTTTCGAACTCATTTTTTTACTCTTTATTTCCAATCGATTCACCTTCACTTTAAGCCAAGACTATGATGAAATGCAGCATGAAGCGACCCAAACTGTTGACGAAACTCCTCAGTAGAGCCATCCCCCACATTGCGTCCTTGGTTCATAAAAACAATCTGATCGGCAACATCATCTGCAATCTCAAGCTGATGGGTGGAGAACACGACCATATGTCCCTCCTCCTTGATCTGTTTTATCAGATTTGCAAACTCCTGCATCCAGAAGGGGTCCAGCCCATTCGTTGGTTCATCCATGATCAGCAGCGGAGGCTTGGACAGCAGAGCCTGGGCAAATAATACACGCTGCCGCATACCTTTGGAAAAGGTCGTGACCCGTTTCTTTTTTTGATCGGCCAAACCTACCATGGTTAGCACTTCCGTTACTCTCTCTTTGGACACTTTCCTTAACGCCGCCCAGAACTGGAGCACCTCCTCTGCCGTCAGACCATGGTTGAAATGATAATCATCCGGCATATATCCGATCTGTTCCGAATATCGCTTTCGTTCTTTGGACCAGCGCATCTTGTTTACAATGATTTCTCCGGAGGTAGGTTGAAGAATACCTGCGAGCATACGCAGAACGGTGCTTTTTCCAGCCCCATTTCCGCCACATAAGGCAAGCACATGACCGGAAGAAACGCGAAAGGATATATCTTCAACGATCTGTTGTTTTTTTATGGATTTACACAGTCCAACAATCTCTGCTTCCATGTTATCCATGGGACCGCCCCCTTTCCCAGATCCCGTAAACTGCCACGATCGAACATGCAATCCACAGCAGGCATATCCCCATAAAGATCCAGCTCCCGCTCGATGGCTGTACCCAATCCACCCACTGATAATATTCAGGTCCCAGTATCGAGCCCCCGCCAAGTTTGATCACAACAAACAAACGTACCAGCTCAGCCGGATTGATGAAGGTTAGAACGGTGAGTAAGGGTTTTATCCACTGATACGGCATGAGTCCCAGCACGGAGATTAGTAGCGTAGGCCATCCGATCACAGCAAAAAACCAAACGGATACGGATATCGTTAACGCTTGCCAGCGATTTTTGGATAACGAACCAATGAACAGTGCAATAGTCAGAAATAGCAGTACCAGTCCGCAGGAGAATACCAGAAACAATAAGTACGTCATAACATCCAAAGGGCTGCCCACCCATCCGCTAAGAAGTCCCATGAGGCCATAACCAAATGTAACTATAGTCACTAATACAACCGATAGACCCAGATATTTGCCAACAATAAAAGACATCGTACCGATGGGGTATGTGGACAACAGCTGCCAGCTGCCTTCTTCCTTTTCAGAAGTCAACGAGAACGAGCCCAGAAAAAGGGTCATCAGCGGCAACAGATAAAGAATAAGATTTAACATGGAACCTGTCGTGCCAGAGTAGCCTGTTACAAAATTCTGAGAATTAATGATTAGCAAACTCAGACTAAATATGCAGAAAAGAATCAAAAATGAATATGACCAGGGGTTGCGAAATCCCATTTTCATTTCTCGTCGAACGACTTGTAACATATCTCCCATCATACATCACCATCTTCATTGGACATTTACTTATGGCCTGAATCTTCCGTTGATTCACTTTCCCCATGTGTTTCTTCATGCATGCCTTCACTCATTCCCTCTTCGGAATGCCCATGCTCACCCATCATATCCATCGACTCTGTGTTTTGTTTCCAGTCGTGGGAGGCGAGGTCTTCAGCGGTCATGATCGTTCCTACACCCTGCTCGGCAACAAATGCTTCGGCAGATGGTTTATCCTTGAAATTGAGGATCCCGTAAGCCATCGGTGTACGCAGTGAAGCGTCATATACATACGTGGCTTTGCTGTACTCAATCCATTCCTTGTCATTATAATCACGAACAAAATCCATCCCGATGTTATCTGTTCCGTTCTCTTCTTTCCACTGGTGCATACAACCAATGTCATCAAATTTATAATTTTTACCGTCTTTCGTGGTAAGCTGCGTGGCATAAGCATCATCTTTCACCTGCATTTTGCAAATGGCACAGATATCCACGTCTTCATTAATAGGCAATGCCTCGTATTTTTTTCCGCAAGCTGTTAATAACAGCACCCCAAAGAGAAGCACCATGATTGTTTTCCAATGTGTTTTCATTCTCATTTTCGTAATACCCCCATATTGATCATAATAAAAGTGGCCAGGCCCAGCAGAATGCATCCGATGATCCAAACCCCAGTTGACTCTTTGATCGCTTGTGTACCTGTCTTCGTTGTCAGTGATTCCGCTTCCATGTTCATTAACGGCGATCTGTCGCTTGTCCACTCTGCCTTGCCTTCCGTAAACAAGTTGCTCATAAAGATCATGCCTGGAGATTGAAAGAAAAGCTGATAGGCCGAATTCCGGTTGACCACTTGCTCATAAAAAGGATTAATCCCATAGGACAGTTCACTAATTCCATCATCGTTCAGGTCAAGACCTTGAAAGGAATCCCAGTAGTTTTCCTTCATCTCATTGTTCCGGCTGTCCATCGCTGAAGCTTCAATCACATTCGAAATAAATTGGTTTCTGGTAAACTGATTACCCTCCGCAAGCACAAGCTGAATTCCGATGAAATTCCGGAGCACCGCATTGCCGCGAATTTCATTTCCTGAGGATTCAGCAATGTTCATGCCAACACGATTACCTTCCACGACATTGTTATGAACCGAGGATTGCTGCACGTCATACAACAAAATCCCTTGTGAATGCACATTTTCGTTCTGTTTGCGAAAGGAATTTCCCGATACAACCGTATTCTTGACGCCCATGACCATGGCTCCGGTACTGTTGTTCACTCCCACATTGTCCACAACAGAAGAGCCATCGATATACATACAATGAATGCCATACCTGGTGTGTAACAGCGTGTTAGCCTTAACCGTAAGATTGCGACTGTTCTCCAGATAGATACCGTCCCGCATACCCATAATTTTGTTGTCTTCGATGTGGGTACGATGGGAATTGTACAGATCAATGCCATTCCCCTTTTGACCACTGGAAGCAGACTCCGGACCAGCCCATGAAATTTTATTGCTATGTATGAGCCCATCGACAGAACCCCGCAGCACGATTCCGAAACTTTGACTCTGAATATCCAGGCCAGTGATCTCTACTCGATCTCCTTCAACCTGAATCGCAGCAGTGGGTTCGTTTGTTAAGTGTTGAACCGTGAAACCCTGCAAAGTCACTCCATCTGAACGAATGGTGATCGTGGATTCAGCTTCCGTATTCAATACCATTACGGATGAGTCCCCCCGAATGGATATATTCTTGTCTATACTTACGGGACCAGAATAAATACCCGGCTCAAGCACAAGCACTTCTCCAGGTTTAGCAACATCAATGATTGGCTGGAGTGGAATAGCATCTTTGGTTTCAGGAGCAGCGTTTGCAGTTTCAAGCGGGTAAGATAGTGGGATCACCAGTATCCCTATAAGCAGCAACATGCTCAGGACAATCCGTTCGCGAAACATCATAACCTCCTTCATGAAACACACTGCTCATAGTGTACATAAAAACAATTTTTTACCATATAGCTCAAGCTAGCTATAGAGTTGGACCTTTTGTGTCCAATTTGTGAGTTCATTGTGGTGAAAAGCAGAGAAAGTGACATCCACTTATACATAAAAACAGAAAGAACGCTCCGATATAGTAAAAAAAGCTTATTACAGACGATTGTGGTCTGTAATAAGCCCTTGCTCTAATGCATAACGTGTCAGTTGAACACGATTTTGAACCTGTAGTTTTTGCAAAATGTTTTTCAAATGATTCTTGACCGTATACTCTGAAATTGTATAATTTACAGCGATTTCTTTGTTGGTCCACCCTGCAGCCACGCCATACAGAATATCCTTTTCCCTTGTCGTTAGTGGAACGTCAGGTTCTTTTTTCTCCGTGAGTGAGACATCCTTCAGGATTTGGTAAGCCACCTCGCGGCTCAATGGAGCCTCTTCTGTAACAATGGAATGAAGATATTCCAGCCACATGGACGGTTCCAGATTTTTGAGCAAGTAACCCTGAGCTCCCCGCTTCAACGCTTCCAGTAGGTGGAGTACATCATCCGAGACGGTAATCATAACAATTTTCACATAAGGAAACGCCAATTTGATCCGCTGTGTTGCTTCAAGACCGTTCATAATGGGCATTTGAATGTCCATGAGGATTAGATCGGGAAGCCACTGTTCTGTATAATCAACCGCTTGTTGACCGTCCGATACGACGCCAATCACTTCAAAGCCGGGATCCATGGATAAAATTTCACATATGGCTTCTCTCGCATGAGCGTGATCGTCTACAACAAGTACACGAGTATGGCTCATAACATCTCACCATCCTTTGAAAATTCGACAACAGTAAGCTGCTGCTCCCTTCGGAATTGCATGTTAAAGTTCAGTTCATTCATCCGCTCTCTCATGATTTTCAGTCCATATCGATCCTTTCGTTCAAAGGGATTCATCTCAAATCCTTTTCCATTATCTCGAATCGTGATATTCCAGCACTTTTTGTGCCCGTTTCCCTGAATCCATCCTTGTGAAGCAGATGCATGCTTTTGAATATTAAAAAGAGCTTCCCGAATACAAGCGAGCAGTTCTACTTTCTCTTTATCAGTAAATGCATCATCCGGGATGCTCCAATCCAGTTCGATTTGGACGGGGACATCTTTGGCAATTCTTCGAATTTGGCCAAGTAGTGTGACCGATTCGTTCATAGTGAAGGTATTGTCAACGTTAGGATCATAACGTAAATCGGCAATGGCCTGACGCACATAACGATTGACTTCATGAACCGTTTTCTTGATCGAATACACATCGTCCAGCTGTTGATCCTGCTTGGCTTGTTCCTCCAAACGCCCCACTTTCACCGATAACAAAAAAAGAGATTGGGCGATTCCATCATGAAGTTCCTTGGCCAGCTTTTCACGGGATTCAAGCGCGATTTTGGCAGCACGCTCATGCTCCAGTTCTTTTTGAATACGTTCCAGGATAAGAAACAGCCGAGTTAACAACGTTATACTCACAACATATACAATGACAGGCGTAAGCCAGTTGCCCAAATTCATTGATATATAGGGGAGCAGAAACTGATGTCGTACATATTCCCAGAGACCAACAGTTAAGGTGGGAATGAGCAAGATCATCCACTTGATTTGTTTATAAGACATATTCCCCTCCTGAACTGCAAGATAAGAATCAGTGAGGCAAACGAAGAATATAACCGAACCCCCATAGGGTTTGAATTAGATCTTCCCGATTCGGCACATGCTCGGATAGTTTGTCACGCAACCGTTTCACATGGGTATCTACGGTTCGATAATCCAGATCTTCCTCATGCTCGACTTTCCAAACAATTCTAAGCAAATCCTGCCTGGAGAATGCGATTTCCGCGTGTGTCGCCAGATGATAAAGCAAATCAAATTCTTTGGGAGTCATATGAATCTCCTCATGTTCTACTGTGACTCTTCGGGAAGTAGGATTGATTAAAATAGAGGAGATCAACACCTCGCTTGCTGAATGGTCTTTTGGCGTAGGTTTGATTAATCCGTTATAACGAGCCATCATGGTTTTGATGCGCAGCACAACTTCCCTCGGACTGAACGGTTTCATGACAAAGTCATCCGCCCCGGCTTTGAAAGCTTCAAGCCGATTCACCTCTTCTGACTTGGCTGTCAGAAACATGACGGGTATGCTTAAGTTGGTCCGTAGATATTGGCATATTTCAATCCCCTTAATATCGGGGAGAATCCAATCCAGTATGATCATGGCATACGAGTCATGATGAAGCTTGCTTAAGGCTTGCCAGCCCAGCGAAGCCTCCTCAACGATAAATTGTTCTTTCTCCAAATACATTCGAAGAAGTCCACGGACCCGTTTATCATCATCTACAATCAATATTCTATTTTGCTGCAGGGTCCCGTTCATGTCTTACCTCCAAATTTTTGCAATATTCGGGTCATTTTCTTAGTTTCTCATTGTAAAGCCTCAAGCCAGTGAGTGAACTTGATGTAATCAGCATACCTTCAACGTACTCAAAAGGCATGACTCCATAGAGCCATGCCTTTAATAATCTATCTCTGAATTGTAGACAATGTATGAACGATTATGTTCAGGCTTATTTCTTGCCGGTGACGGCTGTCAATCATAATTCTCTCATGCACCAAATATCGTGTATTCGAATATGGATATCTACTAAGCCACAAATTTTTTAAACCTAGTAATAGAGCCCATTCATCAGGTTTTTCACAAAATTGATACCAATATGCATTTGACAAAGCTATATATTGATATAAAATTAAGAAAACAATCTATATATAGTGTTTGTTTTTGATCACCTTTCATTTGTCAAGGAGGATATGATAGTGCTAATTGTGTATGATTCGATAACCGGGAATGTTAAGAGGTTTATTTCCAAGCTTCAACTGCCGGCTGTTCAGATTCAGAATCAAATGACGATTGATGAACCGTACGTACTTGTGACATATACAACAGGTTTTGGACAGATACCTGATAAGGTGTCTTCTTTTTTGCAAAAAAACTCTAAATACCTGATTGGCGTGGCCGCCAGCGGTAACCGCAACTGGGGTGAGCGTTTTGCCAAAAGTGCAGATTTGATCTCTGCATCTTATAACGTCCCGGTTATCAGTAAATTTGAATTATCAGGTTCCAAGAAAGACGTGGAGTATTTTGAACAGGAGGTGAGCCGCATTGCGACATATTGAATTAAATAACATGCTGCTAAAGCGTGACTCTGATGGCTTCTTCCAGTTACATAAGGATAAAGAGGCTGTAGAGGAGTTTATGAAAGAAATCAAAGATAAAAGTATGGCGTTTGCCAATATTGATGATCAAGTCAAATTCATGATTGATCATGATTATTACGAGGATTTCTATGCTTCCTATACAGCTGACCAAGTTAGAACCGTATTTGAAATTACGCGTAGCTATCAATATAACTTTCCTTCCTATATGGCAGCGTCCAAGTTCTATACTGATTATGCATTGAGAACTTATGACCGCAAAACATACCTTGAACAATATGCAGATCGTGTAGCAGCCGTAGCTCTTCACTTGGGTCAAGGACACTTTGATACGGCTTGTTTGCTGTCTCGTTCTATGATGGAGCAGCGCCTTCAACCCGCAACCCCTACTTTTCTAAATGCAGGAAAAAGTCGGCGCGGAGAACTGGTTTCTTGCTTCCTGCTTGAAATGGATGATTCACTGAACTCTATAAACTATGTACTAAACACTTGTATGCAGTTATCCAAAATCGGTGGTGGCGTTGCTGTCAATCTGTCGAAGTTGCGTGCTCGTGGTGAAGTCATTAAAGGTGTCGAAGGTGCCGCTAAAGGAATTACTCCTGTTCTCAAGCTGATGGAAGACGGCTTCACCTACGCCGATCAGATGGGTCAACGTAAAGGTTCCGGCGCAGCATACTATAATATTTTTGGTTGGGACGTCATGGAACTACTGGATAGCAAAAAGATTAATGCAGATGAGAAAATCCGGCTGAAAACTCTCTCTATCGGACTTATTGTTCCTAATCGTTTCTATAAGCTGGCTCAAGATAATGAGCCCCTGTACCTCTTCGCACCATATAGTGTCTATAAGGCGTATGGAACACATTTGGATGATATGGATCTGGACGTAATGTATGATACCTTGCTGGCTGACGACCGGGTGAAGAAGAAAAAATCGCTCAGCGCACGGGATATGCTGACCAAAATAGCGATGACTCAACTTGAATCCGGCTATCCCTACATCATTAATAAAACCAATGCCAATCAAGCACATGCTTTGAAAAACGTAGGACAAGTCAAAATGTCGAACCTCTGCACAGAGATCTTCCAGCTCCAGGAGACTTCTGAAATTACAGACTATGGTCAACCGGATATTATTCGCAAAGATATCAGCTGCAACCTGGCCTCCCTCAATATTGTTAATGTTATGGAGAGTGGCAAGATCAAGGAATCCGTTCATGAGGGCATGATTGCACTAACCTCCGTCAGCGACATGACGCATGTTGCCAATGCTCCTGGTGTGGCAAAAGCCAATTCCGAAATGCATTCCGTTGGCTTGGGTGCCATGAACCTGCACGGTTACTTAGCCAAAAACAGGATTGCTTATGAAAGCTCAGAGGCCAAAGATTTTGTACGTACCTTCTTTATGACCATGAATTATCATTCTCTGGAGAAAAGTATGGAGTTTGCAGAGCAAACGGGTCAACGGTTCTATGGATTTGAGCAATCGGATTATGCGACTGGCGTATATTTTGATCGTTATGTGACTACGGATTACCGTCCCACCACACCGAAAGTTCAAGAATTGTTTAACGGCATTGCTGTTCCGTCTCCCGAGGATTGGAACCAGCTTAAGTCTAAAGTGATGAAAAATGGTCTCTATCATGCCTATCGGATGGCTATTGCTCCAACGGCAAGCATCTCTTATATCCAAAACGCAACATCCAGTGTGATGCCGATCGTAGAACAGATTGAGACACGGACCTATGCCAATTCAACTACGTATTATCCAATGCCCTATTTGCAAAAGGATAACGTCTTCTATTACAAATCAGCGTATCAAATGGATCAATTCAAGGTGATTGATTTGATTGCGGAGATTCAGCCGCATGTGGACCAAGGCATCTCAACCATTCTGCATGTAAACAGTGATGTATCCACGCGAGAGTTGGCTCGCTGCTACCTGTATGCTGCTCATAAAGGGTTGAAATCTCTGTATTATACAAGAACTAACAAGCTGACGATGGAAGAATGCATTGCTTGTTCAATATAAATAATTTCCCTTTAGGGTATTACGATTGGAGTTTGATATACCATGCCGGCAATTCAAGCTGTGAACTGGAATCGAGCGGATGATGATTTCACACTGATGTTCTGGAATCAGAATATTATGCAATTTTGGACCGATGACGAGATTCCTTTATCCGATGATAAAATGACCTGGGGCATGCTCAGTGATATAGAAAAAGACGCTTATATGAAAGTCTTGGGAGGCTTAACCCTTCTGGATACAATCCAGGGCGGTGTAGGTATGCCGCAGATTATGGAACATGTGGATGGACTGCAACGCAAAGCCGTACTTAGTTTTATGGCAATGATGGAACAAATTCATGCGAAATCATACAGTAGTATTTTCACCACATTAGCATCAACCGAAGAAATTGACAGTGTTTTTAAATGGGTGGAAGAAAATCCATATCTGCAAACCAAAGCGACGATTATACGTCAGTATTACATGAATATTGAAACTTCAAAAGATCTGTATATGGCAATGGCTGCATCCGTTCTTTTGGAAAGTTATTTGTTTTACAGTGGATTTTTCTATCCACTCTATTTAGCCGGACAAGGCAAACTCACGTGCAGTGGTGAGATCATTGATCTGATTCTACGGGATGAAAGTATTCACGGTGTATATGTGGGGGTGTTGGCTCAGGAAATATACGCAAGCTTTGATGAAACGCAGCGGAACGATGTGTATCAATGTTTGGTTGATCTAGTACAGCTTCTTCATCAAAATGAGTTGCAATATACGGAGGAATTATATACACCTATTCATTTGACCGAAGAAGTGGAAACCTTCCTTCGTTATAACGCTAATAAGGCCATGATGAACCTCGGGTTTGAGCCATTATTTGATGACGAGGAAGTCAACCCGATTGTATTAAATGGAATCAGTACACATACCAAACAGCATGACTTTTTCTCTAAAAAAGGCAATGGGTATATTCGTACTCTGAATGTAGAACCTCTGACGGATGATGATTTCAAGTTTGAATAAGTCATAAAGAATCATAATAAGGCTAATGTGTAGCCTATGATTATAAATAAAGAAGGCTGTTCCTCCCAGGAGGAATAGCCTTCTTTATTTACTTTTCGAGCAACGAAATCATTCTTTGCAGCAGAACAGGCTCTTCCTTGCGGAATTCCTCCAATCGGAGCCTTACCTTCGCAAACACGGCTTTGTCTTCACGAATTTCATGACGGATGTATTGATCCCTCAGCTTCATTGCCCTGGTGGTTATATCCTGATAACCATTCACCAGTTTTTCGTCGTAAGGGATCATCCCCTCATCGACCAAGTAGGCAATCCGTTCCCGCATCATTTTTTTGTGCTCCCAGAGCACATGAAGATGCCTGACATCGTTACGGTCACCAAGCCGAGGATCATTGCTCTCTACCGCATCATAGTACATTTGCAGATAGTCGTAGACGTTAATTCCAAAAGCCTGTTCGTCGTCAGGGTTGTAATTAATGCGATTCAGATGGGTCTCTCCGTTCAGATAGTCATGCAGCTGGTCGAGTGCTACGATTTTATCGAAAGGATAAGGAGAATGCGGCTCGTATTTGTAAAAATAAGTGTGATGATCCGAGGTAAGTCCCTCTCTCAGCAGATGTCTCATGGAATGGACAGCATCCAAAAACTCTGTGTACGGAATCTGTACATTGCGGTAAACTCCCGTATGGTCAAACATGGAAGCATCAAAAATGCGTTTGTCCCCATCGAAACCGTACAGAAAAAGGTGATGAGGAAACGCTTCTTTTTGGTAGGCCGCAGCTGGCGATAATCTGGACTCGTCCAAAAATACGATGCAATAATAGCCGCTTCGAATCTGATCTTCAAAAAATGGGGGCCAGGCATCCAGTGCCAAATGCTCCAGAATCGTATAATTGACGGAGCATGTGAGCAGAAACGGATTATTGAAATTCAGTTCGTTGGGCTGGCCCCGGAAAAAATCGATATAAAACTGTCTTCCATCCTCCAGAAAGGTTTTCTTGCAGGACAACTGAATGAAATTGCTGTAATACCAAGGAATCGTTTCCTCATGTGCACTGGTAATCGAAAGCGTGTAAGCCCACCGCAAAAACCCCTTAAGCGGCGGATTCAACACGGGAAGCTGAACAGCATTCATCCTTTCTCCCCCTTCTGATTTCTGAGTCTTTGCCTGGATACTTACCTTACGTCCGAGCATCCGACTTAACTGCTTGCACTACTATATCCCTTCACAGCCTGTTTCCAGAGCACGCGTATAACTGTGAAAAGTAGAAGCGAACCGACCAGCGCCAGACCTGTATAGAGCCAGCTGAGCTGTCCCAGCAGGAACATCGGTCCGAAATTGGTAATCAGGAACAGCGGAATGACGAAGGTACCGATCCGCCGGACCCAAGTTGGGTATATGGCCATTGGAAAATTGTTGGCGTCCCAGGCGGAATGGGCGATCTCCGATGCAGAACCCGTCTGAACGAACCGAAATGACAGCAATGCAGGGATAATCATTAGACAATATGTGATGATAATGGAGACGAATAACAGCAGCATAAACCCGGTAAGCTGGAGAAACGTCAGAGGTATATCCATCGCATGCCAGCCAATGCCAATCATGACGAAACCAACCAACACATCAGGGATTGGCAGCGCCAGATCGACATAACGCAAAGAAGCCATAAATTGAAGAGAAACCGGTTTCGTTAACATTAGATCAAGTGAGCCGTCCTTAATATATTCCGGAATTTTCGTAAAATTGGTGAAAAACAGCCCAACATACATTCCTGTCACCACGGTGTGCATGCCTATAAATAGAAGCAGCCCTTCGGGCGGTATGCCGTCGACGTGAAGATCGGTGCGGAACACAACGAGTACATATAACAATTTGGCGAGCAGGTAGACGGATTCCACCAGCAGGCTCATCATGAAATTACCTCGAAATTCCATCTGAGCAATGAGACAATTTTTGATGAACATGCCGTACAAATGTGCGTATTTTCTCAGGACTCTAAACATATGGAATTTCCGCTACCCCCCAACCGCTGAATATTTCTTCATGGATATGCGCCACGTTAGACGGGATAGCCATAAGAACAGAAGTATCCACCCCAACTGGATGAGCAATCCTTGATACATCGCCGCCACTTCCGTTTTGTTGCTGAGCACATTGACCGGAAAATAAATGGTATACGGAAACGGCGTGTACTGAAGTGCCTCCACAATCGAATCCCCGAAAATCTCCAACGGAAACATACCTCCGCTCAGAATATTCACCAGCAGACTCGTAATGACGAAAAAATAAGAGATTTCATTTAGATAAAAAGCACTTGCACAGATGCAGTAGGAGATCAAGAAATTGAGCAAAAGCGCCCCCGACAACGTAACGACGAACAAGATCAGCCGTATGACCTGGAACTCAAGCACACCACCTGCAGATGAGATCCAGATAATCCCCACAAGAAGCACAGCTGTAACGCCGTAATAGATCGCCTTCTGTCCGAAAAAGGATACTAGCCGATATCCGAAGTAACTAACCGGTTTGATCAAATACTTGTTGAGACCACCGTTCTTGATATCGTCGACGATCTGGTGCTCGAACTGGGTAGCGATTAGTTTGGATACCAAGCCCGCCAAGATCGTATACAAAATAATTTGATTATATGAATACGAGAATAGCGCCGATTCGCCGGAATGCTGGTACACCGCTGTCCATATAAAATACTGAACAAGAATCGGAAACGCGGCTCCGAGAAGACCGAGAAAGAAGTGAAATCGGTATTCCATCGATTGCTGCACACCCATCGAAAAAACAGCCGTATACAATTTGCGTCCATTCATCCGACGGATTCCTTTTGGTAGAGCATGGAGATACTCTCCTCGATTGGCACATCCTCAATTGTCCAATCAACGATTGGAAACAAATCGAGCATAGCACGCGACACTTCTTTTAGACGGTGTTTGGGCAGCTCCAGAACAACGCTGTAGTCGTCTGCGCTGATCATTTTTCCGAATTTGGCCAGCCGCTGCTCGGCAACCGGCTCCGAGAACTGCAACTTTACAATTTTGTGCTCGCCAAACAGATCGTTAATCTTATGAAGGTCTCCGTCATACAGAAGACTTCCTTCGTTAATAATGATTGTCCGCTTGCACAGGTCCTCCACGTCCTTCATGTAGTGGCTCGTCAGCAGGATCGTGGCGCCAAACTGCTCATTATAGTATTTCAGAAATTCCCGCACCCTCTTCTGAGAAGGGAAATCCAGGCCGATCGTTGGCTCGTCAAGATAAAGCAGCTTTGGTCGGTGGATCAGAGCGGCGATTAGCTCCATTTTCATACGTTCGCCCAAGGACAGCCTGCGAACCTGTACATCCAGCAGGTCTTGCACATCAAGCATTTCCGATAGCTCGGCAAGACTTCGACGATAGATATCATCCTCGACGTCATATATACATTTGTTCAAATAAATCGAATCGCTGGCGGGAAGGTCCCACCAAAGTTGATTTTTCTGACCCATCACAATGGAGAACAGCCGTTTGAATTCGTTCTTTCGCTCCCAAGGCACATAGCCAAGTACGTCGGCTTCTCCGCTTGTGGGATATAGAATGCCCGACAACATTTTGAGCGTCGTGGTTTTACCTGCTCCGTTCGGACCCAGAAATCCAACGCACTCCCCGGGGCCGATATCAAAAGAAACGGATTTAACCGCTTCCTTCACAAGTGATTTACGAGCAAATAAGTTTTTCAGTGAATGTTTGAGTCCTGCTTCTTTCCGGTAATATACGAATGATTTGTGCAGTTCCCGTACACGGATAAAGTCCATCCCCGCTCCTCCTGAATAATTGCATGTTTTCCCTTATTGGCGGCTTAAAGTTAAAGCGATTAAACTCCGTTGTTATACAGAAGCACGGATTTGGAGCAAATCGGTGTTAGGCCGCAGGCCAGAATCTCGCGTTGTTTTCGCAGATCCTCACCGTGGAAAATATCGGCCACACTTTCTTCGTATAAATTACCGACACTGAATTCGGGAAAAAATTTGCATGGATTGACCTTACCATCTGGCATCACATCCATCCGGTTCGAGATCGAGAAACACTTGGTCCGATTCATGGCCGGCTTTTCGCTACCTCGAATAAAACCTTCTACCTCTTCAGGCTCCAGCGCAGGCTGATAGCGGATACGTACATTCCACACTCGCGAATTGACTCGTTTAAATTCCTCAATTAGCGTGTCGAAACGATCCGGTGAGATGTGAAACGTGAAAGAGTGCCAGCTATTCTTGTGGTCGCTCGCAAAGCGGGAGGCAAGGTGCGGAAAGTGCGCATCAAAGTAGGTGTCCATTTTTTCTGCCGTATCGGAAGGGATGTACCAAGGGAAGCAGAAGTACACGGAATCAACACCCAGTTCTTCAAAGAATTCCATCAAGCTATACAGCTGATCTACCATCTGGTCATTTACAGTCAGAGCTACGGACACTTTACCTTTGTACAAGCCCTGCTTTTGCAGATCCAACAGCAGCTGTATGGCGTGAATCACTTTTTTGAACGTGCCTTTGCCCCGAATCGCGTCATTCTCTTTCTCAAATCCTTCCAGGCTGACCAGCATGACTAAATTCTTAGACATTTTCAAAATGGAATCCAGCTTTTGTTCAATGAGAATCGCGTTTGTACAAATAGTCGTATGCCGGTCTTCCTTAGCCAGCAGTTCTGCCAGTTCATCGAACTTGGAGTAAAATAGCGGTTCTCCGCCCCATAGGAACACACGTGATTTGCGTTCTCTCGTTTCGGCCAACAGTTTCTCCACGACGGGAATCTCGATTTCGTCTCTTTTCACTTCACTGGCAAAGCCATGATGGAAGCCATCTGGATTCCATTCAAAGCAATGCTTGCAGCGCAGGTTACAGCCGTTATTAAGCTTGATTCCGATCTCATAAGGCACGGGTGCGGCATACGTCGGGTCCTCTCGGCGTTTCCTTCCCGTTTCCGCGAGCGGAACGAGGGTTCTTTTCATATTTTGGAATGTCAGCTTATCAAACGTAACTGCTGTTTTCGGCTGCATGCGTTTTCCTCCCCAAATGATTGATTTTTGATCGCTGCTCCAGCAACCGACTATACATTTCTTCGAGACGTTGTCCAGAGTAATCCAGGGCTTTCCATTCCGCGAATCGGATACCGAAACCACAGGATTCCCAATAGTTTGAATTCTGAAGCTCATGGTCACCAAACGGCTCTAACATGACAAAAGGTATTCCGTAGGACAACGATTCGTTCAGTGTCGCTCCTCCGGGCTTGCTGATAATAGCAGCGCAATTACGCATCAGATCCGTGTAATCAGAGTAATTACCGAGCCTAATTGCCCGAAGAATACCTTCTTCACGCACATATCGGTTCATTGGCGGAAACGAATACCGCCCCTGGGCATCCCTACTCCACGGATTCCATGAAGCCTCTGTTCCAAAGTAGCGTGTGCTCCCATCGTCCTCCTCGACCTCGGAAGGATCGTAGACGATCACATCCAGCAAGTAACCAAATTGACGAAGGTCTGCAATCGTTGACGCGTATGTTCCTATCCCCCAGCCGCCGCCATGGATCAGAATGCGCCCATCACGCTGTGCATATGGCAGGAGTTCCGTTTCATCTGAGGCAATATAGCTATCTGGAGACAACCTTGAAGGCTCGTAAAGCCAAACGTTATCGTAGTCTGGATACACGGACTTGTGTACTTTAAACGATGGCGTATCGCACACATCCAAGCGAATCAGTTGAATATCCAGAGGTAAGTGCGCAATGGCTTTGTACCTCTCCAGGATCGGGAGCCAAAAACCGGTAAACACAGCAAAATGAGATACCCCATCACGTATCCATGCGTCCAACAGCAACTTGACTTCCACTTCGTTCAGGGAAGAGACTACAGGCTTGGCCAGTTTATGCCCCATAAGGGCAACAGAGAAATCGGCATGAAATGCTTTTTTGGTGGAATTAATCTTGCACCTGATTTCTTCATGATACAGGTTCTCCAGAACGTAAACTTCCGTTCTTACACCTCTATCTTGCAGGTACGTGTTCAGATGCATAGCCGGAATGTATGCACCAAGCGAATTGCCTGACGCAAGCAGGGTAACCGAAGATGAATTCATGCGCAGCCTCCGCATTCCAGAATTAGTTGTACACCTTAATGGACAAGTCAGCGAGTACCTGCCTCAGACTCACGATCAGTTCACTGCGATGTTCGTCATCACGGCCCACCACCGAGATATACAATCGTCCCTTCGGCATACCCCGATGACTCTGGATTCCCTCGGAAATACGTCGAGAGGTCAGAATTTCATTCACCATTACGGTGTTAGATGAAATAGGCATAATTCCGTACTCATCTTGCCCTTTGAATAGAATACCGGATACATGCAAAGCGTCGAGCAACCTTCTGAACGTGAAGCCTTCAGGTAGACCGAGAGACAGAAAGGTAAGCAGGCCGCTATGGCCGTTCGCTTCCCAGCCTTTATCAAGATAAGCATTAATGAGACCCATGGACTTGCGCGCGTTAATTTCTACAATAGGTACGACATTGCCGTCCTCCAGAATCATGGAGTCGAAGCACACGAAGCCATGGTATCCGTCCTCGAATAATACCCGAAGTGCCTTTTCCATCGTATCAAAATAACCTGCGTTCTCCAGCAGAAGGAGCAAAGCCTCATCTGCTCTAATAGATCCGCCGTAATTCTGCTGCTGATTCAGCATACGCTGAACCGAAAGGAAATCCCTCTCACCGCTCTTATGAATGAACCAATGTGAACTGAAATCAATCTTTTTCCTCAGCAGTGGTTCCAGCAGGAATTGCGAGCGCAATCCTCTTCTCTCCTGCTTATCCAGGTGCTCAGCTATCCTTCGCTGCATGGCTTCATTTTCAATGAGCATGTTGCCCTTGCCAGAAACACCGAATGGATCTTTCAGCAAATACGCCCCTCGCTTCAGCAGCGTATTTCCGACAGCCTGCACTTCTCCTACACTGTTCACTTCCGTGCCATTACACTTCTCTCCGATCCTGGTCAGGAGTCGGTTGGAGTAAAATTTGGAATTTACATGCTTAACCGTCTCAAGGTTGGGCAAAGAACCCAACGATCCTTCGGCATGCAGGTAGTCCTCCGTATCAGCCGTAATGGCATAAGGTGAGAGATATTTTACGTTCTGGGTCAAGATCTCTTCACGCTGTTGATTATCTGAAGCAAGACTGAATATGCACTGCTTGAAAATGTCCGGTTCGGGTAAGGACCTCTTTTCATCGTTCAAATCAAAATGATAACGGTTATGAAAGGAGAAACCTAACCCGTTCAGATACTCGTACAGCATTGGATCGATTTTGCAGCGGGTGTAGAGGATATCGTCAGGCCCGCAAAATGGAAATAACAGCTCGTCCATACATAGGACAATGGATTCCCTGTCCTTATCAGGTAAAGCAGGTAGCTTGGCTAAGTCCGGATCCCTCCATCGCGTTTCTGGATCAAATGTCCCCATAACGATCGTTGGAATTACCCTGGCCTCACTTCTGGACATCTTCGTACAATGATTGCTCTTGAGACTGGCAGCTTTTCAGAAAGGTTATAAATGTGTCGATCGATTGGAGATGTTCATAATCGAATTCGTCATAGTCAATGATTACGTTTAACTGATCCTCGACTTTGAGCATAAACTGAATCATTTGCAGGGAATCGAGACCAATATCGTTATTCAGTTCCGTTGCTGGGGACAAGGATTGGCGTAGTTCCGGTTGGTCTTCTTTAATAGCGCACAAAATATCTACGATTTTATCGTACATGACTACACTCCTTTAAAGTGATAATTGTGTGAGGGACAACCGAAATTATTACGCTTACATATGCATTCAAATCAAACCTAATTTTGGTTTTGATTTCTCCTTCCTCTTCCAAAGTTACAATTATTATCTTTATAATGACATTTTATGTCAAGGGATAAAAACCTGTGATTTCGCACTCACCAACAAGGCTTCTAGCCACTAAAAAATCGCTATTTTGGCGGCATCCCAGGGCGACCCTCCTCATTTTGTCTTGGACGATTTTCTCCCTTTGATAAGATCAAGACAAATTGTTAAAATTTATATACTAACGTTAAAACCCACCCATTTAATAGAAAATGAGGCGTGAACATGATTGAAATTACGATTGAACTGGTTCGTCAATTAATCGATAGTCAATTTCCGAAGTGGAAAGGTTTAACGATAACACCCGTAGAAAAAAGCGGGCACGATAACCGCACATATCGATTGGGTGACGAAATGACGATTCGTTTACCGAGTCACGAACGTTACGCCTCTGCTGTAGAAAAAGAACTGAAGTGGCTTCCAGTTTTCAAGCCTCAACTATCCTGGCCCATTCCAGCTCCCATTGCAAAAGGTGAACCTTCGGACGACTATCCCCTTCCCTGGTCGATCAACCAATGGATTGCAGGCGAGACCGTCACACATACCAACGTACTCGACCTAAGCGTTTTTGCCGGAGACCTCGCTAAATTTCTGAGGGAACTCGAAGCCATTGATGCTAGTCAAGGAATACCCGCAGGCATTCAAAATTTTCATCGCGGCGGGGACTTAGCGGTTTACGATACAGATACTAGGACCGTCATTGAAAAGGTATCCGGCCAATACGATCCAAAGCTCATGACTGAAATATGGGAGCTTGCCCTGGCAACGAAATATCAAGCTGCACCGTTATGGATCCATGGTGATGTTGCAGTAGGTAATCTGCTCGTGCAAGATGGACGATTATGCGGGGTTATTGATTTTGGAACTATGGGTGTGGGCGATCCTTCTAGTGATCTTGTGATAGCCTGGAACTTTTTTGATGATGTAAGTCGCGAAATTTTTCTAAGCTGCATGAATGTTGACCAAGATACGGTTGATCGTGCCCGTGGCTGGGCTTTGTGGAAAGCACTCATCTCCTACGATTGGAATGAACCAGGCTCGGAAGCCTCGAATTGGGGAAAGCGTGTCGTAGATGTCATTATTCGTGACTATAAATCGCTCTAAGCATATGAGCCTACCAAATCCCTACACGGGGCGCGCAGCCCCGCGTAGGGATTTCTTTCTGCTTATCCGAAGATTTGTTTTCCGTTTTTTTAGCCATCCCATTTAACCTCTAAATCTTGCTTAATCACAAATCAGTGTTGACATTGAGCTTAGGATAAAGCAGTTCGTTATAACGAGCTGGTGAGATGATGTAATGCACATGCAGGTATGAACTGGGGAGCCTAAATTGATCTTTCTATTGTGAATTTTTCATATATTGAAATTATAATATAGTGTTCAAAGATAGGTGCAGATAAGTTATAAGTTAAAGCTAAACGATTAAATTCTCCCTTATTTTGGTGAAAATCTGGCGGAAACATACCCTCCCTATGGACATAGCCAGTACTCTTTTCTTTTGTGAATTTTTCATATAGTGAAAATATAAGGTTGTTGCCAATAAAAAAGCCGCTTTTAAGGCGACTTTGTGATTATCATGCTATTTTTATAGCTGAAAGCTGAAAGAATCAAGTTCGTCCAGTCCAGTCAGCTCCCGCTATTTCTTTCCAACGTTCTCTAATTTCGTCATATAATTCCTTACTCAGCGCTCCTTTGGCGACAAGATCGGCATTTTGCTGCCAGCGGTTAGGTTTGGCTGTACCCACAATCGCCGTGTCTACCCCTTCTGTACTGAGCGTAAAACGTAATGCCGTTTCAACGGCTGCTTGTGCATCTTTTCCCAGAAATCCATAACCAAGTTCATTCAAGCGCTTCCAGTATACAAAGGGATATGCATCTTCCGGAAGTGAGTCATACGTCCATGCCGCATTGGCAATGGGGCGTTTGGCAATAACCCCCATATTTCTCTTTCTCGCTTCTGGCAACGTTAGATCGATGGCTTCCTGATCGGCAATGTTCAGCGAGGTTTCCAAGCTGTCGAACACACCTGTCTGAATCGCATATAGTGCATCCGTCGTATCGCCACTATATCCAATAAATCTTGTTTTCCCAGCTTCCTTGGCTCGTTGCAGCACTTCAATGACCGCTCCTTGCCGAAGTACTTCTTCTGAGCAACTATGAAGATGGATTACATCAACGTATTCCGTTTTTAGTCTTCTAAGACTACGGTCAATCGTCTGCTCTAATACTTTGGCGTCCCAATCTGGGCCATCTACTCCAGCGGCATGTCCACATTTGGTAAACAAATAATAATCGTCTCTGCGATGTGATAGCACATCTCCAATTAACTCTTCACTATCCCCGTAACATTCAGCCGTGTCAATGACGTTTAACCCTGCATCCAACGCACTGTTAAGCAATGTTTCTACATCTGCTTTGGATACGTTCTTGCCGATCTCCGCTCCACCAAACCCAAGTGTACTTACTTTCATGCCAGTGTTTCCGTAATTACGCAGTTCCATGGATCATTTCCTCCAAGCTTCGTGAATTTGGTTACAGATAATGAAAGTACATGTAGTACAAATTAGTCTTCGGTATGTATTACCCTTATGTTGGGTATTACACCCACTTGCTCATCTTACTTTATTTCCTCCAACACGGATAGATCCGTTGAATCAGGTTACGAAGAACTGACTCGGGTTCCCCAGTTCAGGATGAAATTTCTCACGAAAGCGGCCTCCCGTGTATTCCCCTATGATTTTTCGCCAGAACGCCTGAGCAATGACATTGTTGCGTACCTGGGTTACTTTCCACCTTCCCGGAAAACGTTCAAACAGCTCATAAGCTGCCCGGGTACCCACTCCACTACGCCGATATTTTTGCATTACAAAAAACTCGGTCAAGTAGTAGTCATTATCTTTGCTGCCTGGTTCACAACGCTCTACTAATGCAAACCCTGCTGGTGCCTCATCACTCGTAATCAAAAAAGGAAACTTACGGTCTTCCTCTGACCAAAAAGCGTCCAATCCGGGATACTCCGGGAAAATACCGTTACTATCCACATCAATATTTAAATATTTAGTAAAATCATACAGATAAAATTGCATTAAGTGCCGAATCACCTGATTTCGTTCCCGGGGAACCAGCTCTATTTTTATATTCATCCGGTTCACCTCCTCTGCTCAACATATAACTCATACTTTAAAGCTTTACACCGCCAAGGGCAAGGAAGCATAGATGTGTGTTATTCCGGTTCCGTGAACAGGCTGTGACGATCTAAATATGGTAAAATAGGATATAGCATATTTTAGAAATTATTTTAACATGGGGGTGCCGAACTTGACCAATGTGCAAAAAGAGATTGACCGACGCAAGCTGGATGACAAACTGCCTTCCATGCCTTGGTTCGTTCAGCAATTCATTGATTATAAATTACCCGATTTATCTCCTTCTACTTTGCTTGAATATTTAAGGGATTATGAAGCCTTCTTTGGCTGGTTACGTGCAGAAGGATTATCCGAGGCAAGCTCCAATAAGGAAGTTACATTGCTTGAACTGGAAGTCCTTCGAATGGAATCAGTGACATCATATCGATTATTTTTGGCCACCAAGCGTGAAGGAGCCAACTCCAGAATCACGGTTTCCCGCAAACTTTCTTCTCTGCGTTCGCTCTTTCATTATTTAAGTCAGATTGCGGAAGACGAAGATTTCTACCCACTGCTGAAACGAAACATTATGGCGAAGATTGAGATCAAACGTACCCATAAACCCAAAGATACAGCAGCCAAACTAAAGGGTAAACTTCTGGAAGAAGAAGAGTTACTGGAGTTTATCGGATACATCCTTGAAGGATATGCCGTGGATATGGAAAAGAACAAACAGGCGATTTACTCACACGAGCTAAACAAAGAACGGGATGCCTGTATCGCCAGCCTTATTCTGAATTCGGGTTTGCGTGTATCTGAAGTGGTGAACCTGAACGTGGATGATCTGGATCTCAACAATAAGCTGCTGTATGTATATCGCAAAGGTAATAATGATGAGACGTTTAAGACGCCCGTGTATTTTAGAGAACAAGCCAAGGATGAACTCGCAACTTATATCAATCTGCGCCAGTCACGTTACCGCACACCCAAACGGGAAAAAGGGTTGTTTATCGCTCTTCGCAATGGAGATTCCGAAGGAAGTCGGATGACCAAACGGGCCATACAGGCCATGATCATGAAGTACGCTAAACAATTCGGCAAGCCGTATCTGACTGTGCATAAATTGCGCCATTCTTTTGCGACCGACTATTATCTGCAAAATGATATCTATAAAACAAAAGAACAGCTTGGACACGCTTCTACGGAAACAACCGAAATTTACGCGCATCTCACGGATAAAACGATGTCTGAAGCAATTGAACGTCGCACTGACGATGGGATGTAGCCTATTTATGCAGTCTCAGCAAAGATTCGATTCATTCGATTCATTAGATTCATTACAATTTAACTTAAAAAAGCGATTCTTTCAGGAGAATGTCCTGCAAGGATCGCTTCTTCATATTTATTGCTTCGCAAAATTAATGAAAACATACTCTTTTCCTTACATTTCATATCATTCAGTTTACATAATAATTATTTCGTCATAATCTTCTTTTCTCTTCATGACATTCAAGCGCAAACAGCCATCTTGCTATAACCTCTGCCTCATGAACAGAATGCCAAACGAGGCCCTCACTATCCTCCATACATTCTCTCTTGTCATGCTCCAGATCCAGCCATGAAACAATCCCGATTACATCCTGTAACGTCTCTATTAGAGAAAGATCTTTCTCTTCACGGACCATGACCAATTTGGGATATAGCGCTTGTTTGTATCCCTCAATGAGAATCCAGTCGTAGGCAGACAGATATTTTATCATGTCTTCCAACGGCGTCGCTTGTCTTTCAATGAGTGCGGTACGTTTCTCCGACATAACAACGACTGCATCGGCCCCTGCTTGAGCAAAGCTGTAGGAATCGGTTCCTTCGTGATCCATTTCAAAATGATCATGTCCATCATGTTTTATTACAGCCACTCTTCGTCCAGCAGAGGTAAGGTACCGGGTAAGCGCAGCAATTAAAGTGCTTTTGCCTGAGTTTTTATATCCAACAATCTGTATGATATGTGGTGAAGTGCTGCTTATTTCAGACATGTATGACCTACCTGACATGACCCGTGGGAAGTCTGAGAATTCGAACCTGTTCACCAGCAGGAATGCCTTTTTTCTCTGGCGGAACCACGATCAGGCAATCGCTATCTTTAATGGTAATCATGACACTGGATTCATCCACACGCGCGGCTGAAGGTTTAGCATACACCATGCCGTTACGTATCTCTGTCCGTCCGCGTACAAAGCGCGTGAAATTGTTGACCTTTGTATAGTCATCATCCAATATGGCTGTCCATTCTTCCAAATATGGATGAGCATCAGCCTGCATCGAACGAATCGTTGGCCGAACAAACAACTCAAAGCCGACAAAACAAGCCCCCGGATTGCCCGAAAGTGCAAATAGCAGCTTGTCATTAACCACTGCAGCCGTCGTAACACTGCCGGGACGCATGGTCACTTTGTTGAACAGCATCTCCATATTCCCTTCCCGAACCAGGTCCCCCATAATGTCATAATCCCCAACTGATACTCCACCTGTTGTGACCACCATATCATTATGTTCCAGCGCTTCTGTAAGCTTCGTACGTGCCGTATCTACATCATCAGCAATTGAACCATACATAACCGGCTCACCCCCCGCTTCAACAACCAGAGAACGAAGCATATAGCTGTTACTGTTCCGAATACGCCCAGGTTGCAATGGCTCGTCCACTTCCAACAACTCTGTACCTGTTGCAAAAATGGCTACCTTGGGGCGTTTGTATACAGGCACTTGACCTACGCCGAATGTCGCCAGCACGGATTGTTCACCTGCCTGAATAATCGTTCCTGCTTCCAGCAGTGATTGGCCCTCATGAACTTCCAATCCAATCGGGGTAATGTTAGCATCAGGCTGAATATGGCGCTTCAGAGAAATCCATTGTTCCCCATGCTCTTCTTTACTTTCAGTCATCTCCATCATGACAACAGCATCTGCACCTTCCGGTACCTGAGCTCCTGTCATGATCCGAGCAGCTGTACCCGATGTAACCGTAAGATCCGATGTATACCCGCATGGAATTTCATCAATGATACGGAGCCAAATCTGCTGCTCGCTGGATGCATCAATCGTATCTGAACTTAGAATCGCGAACCCATCCATTCCGGAACGACGAAAGAATGGGTAAGGATGGGGAGCATGAATCGTCTCAGCAAGCGTTCGACCATGTGCTTGCTCAAGTGTTACTTTTTCTATTGAACCCGAACTGACATGAGCAGCAATTTTCGCCTGCGCATCCGGTACTTGTATAGCTTTACGGATAAATTTCGCAGTCGTCATATCCGTTGAATGTGAATTTATTTTCAATGGTGATAGAACCTCCCTGGGTCATTTGTTCATATTAAAAAGTGTAGCCCGAAAGCTAGGTCATGACAAGTACTCTCCAAGTATATCATTCACATGAAAGACGAATGGACAGACCATAATATGTAAGAGAAAAGGAGCTGACCTTTATGAACCAACGATGCGAATTATGTGGAAGGGAGCCTGTCGAGACAACAGTCCATCACCTGACACCGAAAGAAATGGGCGGAACGCATATGCCTACTGCCGATCTTTGTATCCCTTGCCACAAACAGATTCATTCTCTGTATACCAATCGCGATATTATCACCTTAGGTTTAACTGAGATTCAGGCACTAAGGAAAGATGAGCGCATCGCTCCTTATATCCGCTGGATTCGCAAACAACCTGCCACAACCATTCCTCGTGTTCGAAAGTCCCATCATGTCCGCAAATCGTAAAACAAAAAGAACAGCGTCCAAGGTCATGTTCAGTGGCATAGCTCGCTCCACCTTACCTTTTCACTGTTCTTCTGCTAATGCTTTAATATTGCGGGTCCCATTCATGTGAAGTGCTACCTACGCCTCATGATTCGGCCGCCGCCAACCCTCGTTTTGGGTTTTTTATAGGAACTCTTCGGTGAATCAAATAATCCTCCAAGGCCGCCACTACTTTTATTACGATCAATTGTGCCTTTGCTTTGTTCCTTATTCCGGCTGAATAATCCTCCACCGGAGCCTACGCTTGAATCCTTATCGCTGCCACGACGGGTAATCGACCCTTTCCGGTCAACGGTAATCGGCGGAGCAATCTTTTTATCGCTGCTCGTCGGTGTCCGATAGGAACCTTCTCTTGGTTTGTACGTGTCCTTGTTCGTATAACCCCGATACGTACCGGACCCTCTACCCCCGAACGAATCAAACAAATTACCGATTAATGTTGCGGTTAAGTAACCTTGCAAAAAGGACGAATCATAATTTTGCCGAACATATTCCTTTGAATCCACCTCAACCAAGGTGTCTTCCGCTTTATTCGGGTCTTGCTGCAAATGATAATACTGGTCCTGATACACCAGGAACATCCGCTCTGTATTTTCCGCCGAGATCTGATCCGGCTTCCGCTGTTCAGATAAATCCTGAGCAACCTCTGGAACGGTACGATCGGCAGCTCGGTACACATAGGATGTTGTATTACCACTGCCGCTGACCGATTCAAGCGGATATGTGTCCTGAACGGAAGGTGCTCCGCACGCGGACAGCAGCGACATCACAAGGCTGAGGACCAGCATTAATTTTAATCCATGTGCCAAGCGCTTTTTCATTGGAACCTCTCCTAGCTCGAACGAATCACTTTGATATCCGCAGGAAGAATGGACTCACCCTCATACAGCGTAAATCTTCTGTCTTGCCACTCCACACGCAAAAGCATGTTATCATCAGACTGATATTGCCATACTAATTGTTCCCCAGCCTGACCATAGGGTGTCCTGCCTGCAGTGGTTACCATTCCTCCGTATTCTTCCTCCAAATGATACGCACGTCCATCCAGATCCAGCAACGTAGGCACCTCGTCTGGTGCATCGAGACGGCCATCAATGGGTGTATAGAGGGCATATCGGGTCATTTCCCGTTCTTCAATATGCAAATGTCGGATTGCCGTACCATCCTGCAACGTGAGGACAGCTGCATTTCGCGCTCGATGATGTACCCGCCCAACAACTTCATAGGTGACCAGCGAAACCTCACAGATATCACCAGGTGCCAGCTGAAGCATTGTTTTCTCTGCCTGGGGCGGTTCAGGTTTGGCTAATATCCCTTTAATCCGTTTCCACACACTCATACCCATTACTCCTGTTCTTTATCTTATAAACAAGCTGCAATAATTAATGCGCCCACGATATGTAGTGCACCCGAGAACAAACCATAACCTGTCTTGCCCTGCTGTATTCCCGTATCCAGATCCAGGTTGGCCCATCTCCGAATCATAAAGTGAACCACACTCTCCAGAATCAGCAAAATGATAAATGAAACAACGGATACCAACAACGCTTCTCCAAGATGACCCGCTGTCGAAATGGAGGTGGCGAGTACATATCCCTGAGCAAACAGCTTCATAACCATACGTGTTGTAACGGCCATATTGCCCGCCTTCACTTCAGCAAAATCCTTATACTTCGTGAACAAAGAATCCACATACATTAAGACAAACAGCAAAACCGAACCCGATAACGTCCAGACCAGCATTGCCAAAATGTTCAAATCCATTTACATAGCCCCCACATCTCAACATGAACCGCAATTAAAAGCGAAGGAGAAACGCTGGTCTCTCCTCCGCTGGTGCCCCTGCTTGCTTACAAGGTTTTAGTTCTTATTTTCGTATTGCTTCATCAGTGCTGCCAGTTCATCCTCAACAGCCTGATCTTTGCCCAGCTTCTCGAACTCATCATCCAGCGATTTTCCTTTGGACGACATCTCATTGCTGGCTTCGGCCTGAGCTTCCATCTGCATCATTTTTTCTTCCATACGCTTCATGCCGGCACTTGCAGTGTCGGAGCTAAATCCGTTCAGCGCCTTATTGATTTCGGTTTGAGCTTTTGCAGCGTTGTAGCGCGCAACCAATGTTTCACGCTTGTTTTTCATTTGCGTCAATTGTTTGCGCATTTCGTCCAGCTTGCCACGAAGGTTATCGGCAGAAGCCTTGTTTTGATCATAGCTTGTTTTGTATTCGGCCATCTTCTCTTCAGCGACCTTCTTCTCTTCCAGTGCCCGACGAGCCAAATCCATATTCTGTGCACGCGCTGCTGTATGTGCTTGCTCCTCACGTTTCTTCACGAGAGCTTCCTGTTCTTCAAACAGCTGCTTGAATTTCTTCTCAATGGCGATCTGTGCAGCAACAGCTTTCTCCGCATCTTCCAGATCTTCCTGCATATCCCGGATATATTGATCCGTCATTTTGATCGGATCTTCTGCCTTGTCGATAATAGAGTTAATGTTAGACATCGTTAAATCGCGCAATCGTTTGAAAATGGACATTATGGTATTCCTCCTAGTCGATAGTTCATCCTTGTATATAATCATACATACGTGGCAATGTTCTACTCGTTTCAATTTTAACAAAAAAAATCCTAAAAAACGATTTTGGCCTGCTTAGCCTATATGGAACTATTGAATCAATCGACCCGTTTGGCACAGCTCTTCATCAAGCAGCTTCTCTGCAGTCTGCACAATCTCATCAATCTGCATGCGCGTAATTGCATCAAAGTGAATCCCCATTATTACGGTAACGGTTACCTTTAAATGAAGGGCAGCCTTACGTGCCAGTCTCTCACACAACTCTTGTTCTTTATGCCCTGGAATATGCACCGTAGCCCCATTCACCCGTTCACGGTCTGGATAAAATGTGGCTACTGCTCCAATATGTGATCTTCCTCCAGTTACCATAAACACTTTGTCTTCCCCTGCCTCGATCACCTGTAAACGAACGGAGTTTAAATCGTATGTACTCATTCTGCTCCACCTGTCCTTTTCAATATGTATATGTATGGTGGAATTATGGCTCCGATTTAATGAATCAGCAGTGAAACATCTCACATCATGCATAAATACGGATGGCCCCGGGCATACCAAAGAGAACGCAATTTGGGAAAAGGAGGCACGAACATGCGTATACGCCTCATAATGTTATCCATCATGGTCATTCTTCTGGGAGGAAGTTATTCTCCTGCTCAGTTATGGGCTTCTTCAAGCCCGCATACCGAACCTACTTCGAAGTCTGATTCTCCTGAAGAAGAACAGTTGACTCTGGGACAACTCAGACAGAAATATGCGGATACGTTCAAAACCAATGGCCCCTCAACAAAAAAGGTCGCTCTGACTTTTGATGATGTACCTGATCCAAGGTTCACACCACAGGTACTGGATATACTAAAAAAATACAAGGTGCGGGCTACGTTTTTCATTGTAGGAAATCGCGCTGAGAAACATCCGGATCTGGTGAAACGTATGATAAAAGAAGGGCATATTGTGGGAAATCACAGCTACAATCACCCGGAATTCAGTAAGCTATCCATGAATGCATTTCGCAAACAAATCTTACATACCGGGGATATTATTCGAAATCTGGCGGGTTATACACCCAAAATGATTCGTCCACCCTATGGTGACATTAACGAGCAACAGCTACAATGGGCAGCCAAACAACATTACAGCATTGTGAACTGGAATGTCGATTCTCTAGACTGGAAGGGCCTCTCCAAAGAGGAAGTCAAACAAAACATCCTGTCCGCCGTCAAACCGGGTTCAATTGTTCTGCAGCATGCAGGAGGCGGTGTAGGATCGAAGCTGAGTGGTACCATTGAGGCGTTGCCTGAAGTCATCGAGGAGTTGCGAAACCGCGGGTACGAGCTGGTGACTTTGGACGAAATGCTAGAACTGCCAAAGGGTAAATAGATCAAGATTCCTGAAAACGGATATTCAAAAGGGTGTCCTTCAATCACATTATTGTGATTGGAGAACACCCTTTATTGTTTAATTTAGATTAAGTTGGAGTCACATATGATGATGTGCAGCTCGCTTTGATTTTATTTCAAAATGTAAAGTTCAACATCCTGAATACCAAATGTGCTCACGGATTGCTTGCTGCCAGGAATAAAGATATCGATCTTGTGACCTTTAATGGCACTGCCCACATCACGAGCCGTAGCGACAAATGCCTGTTTTGGCAGTCCTGGATGTGTATGACCTGTAACCAGTACCTTTGTACCCAATGGAATGATACTTGGGTCTACTGCAATGGTACCCAATTCAAGCGGATTACCGAAGTAATCCACAGCACCCCATCCTCCATTTTCGGAAGCATCGGCGGAGTATGCTGTTGCTTTGACGTCGACAGCTTTGCTGTAATCAAACGTTTTTCCCCAGGCTTGTACAACTTTACTATCTGCATTAACGTCAAGGCTTGCGGCAGTTACCGTTTTGGCCTCCGTTTTAGCTGCTGCAGCAGAGGCTGTGTTCGTTGTTTTACCAGGGATCGTAATTTTCAAACCACCATAAATGTTGTAAGCTGAAATGTCATTATTAGCTTTAATAAGAGCGTTAAGTCCAACTCCATATTGTTTGGATAAGGTGTAGAAGGTATCCCCCTCTTTGGCCACATGAACTGAATCAGCATGAGCCGGAACGGCCTGAATGAGCATTGCTGCTGTCAGCAAAGCTGTTGCTGTTTTGGCTATACGTTTCTTGTTAATCATGGTCTTCCTCCCTCATTATGCCTGCGAAGTTAGTTGTCGGATTCGGATGGAGGAAACCACCCTATAGGTTCAATTACATTTAAGAATTTATGTAGCCCTAATTCACCCCAAGCCGTGTGCAAATAATTCTTCCCCTAGCACACTCTGCATCATTACATCCCCCACACTCCCAACTCCGGAAGTTTCGGCAGGAACAAATATATCACAATTTTGTAACCAGGAGTCGTAGTAAATGTTACCATCTGGCTAATTCACTTCAACATTTTTGCTGAATTCAAGCGACTTTTTCAAAAAAATGTCTGTTTAAGCTATTATCGTTTATGACAGAAACGTTACTTTTTATGTAATTCCGTGCGTATCCTTACATAACAAAACAATCCCTGCCGACGGTTCGTCGACAGGGATGTATGAGGGGATGAAATTCTCATCCAAAGTATAGATTTTGCCTTTTCATCTTGATCTTCATCCTTATTAATTGGATGGATTAGAGCACTTTAGCGAGGAAGTCACGTGTACGTGCATGCTTGGGCTCGCCAAACACTTCAGCAGGCGTTCCTTCTTCTACAATAACCCCGCCATCCATGAACAGGATACGGTCTCCTACTTCGCGTGCGAAGCCCATCTCATGCGTTACAATAACCATGGTCATGCCGCCCTCTGCAAGCCGCTTCATGACATCCAGTACTTCACCGACCATTTCAGGGTCCAGTGCAGACGTTGGCTCGTCAAAGAGCATGACATGCGGCTGCATCGCAAGCGCTCTTGCAATAGCGATCCGTTGTTTCTGTCCACCGGACAGCTGATTCGGATAGGCGTCTTTTTTGTCAGACAGGCCAACCGTCTTGAGCAAATCTGCGCAGATTTGTTCCGCTTCTTGTGCAGATTGTTTTTTCACTTTAATGGGAGCAATCGTAATATTCTGCTGCACCGTTTTGTGCGGAAACAGATTGAAATGCTGGAATACCATCCCCATTTTTTCACGAGTTGCATTAATGTTATGTTTGGGGTCAGTGATCGACACACCTTCAAAATTAATTTCGCCGGAAGTTGGCTGCTCCAGCAGGTTCAGGCAGCGCAAAAAGGTACTTTTCCCCGATCCGGACGGACCGATGACCACGACAACCTCGCCTTTGCCAATTGTTACGTTAATGCCCTTGAGCACATCGTTATTTCCATATGATTTGTGTAATTGTCTAACGTCTATCACTTGCACTCAACTTCCTTTCCAGTCGACCCAGCAGCTTGGACAAAATGAACGTCAGCACAAAGTAAATGGCCGCTGCAATCAGGAATGGATTCATTCCTTGGTACGTAATGTTTTTGACTACACTTGCTTGGTACATAATGTCCACCATACCAATAACCGAGATGATGGAAGATTCCTTGATAATGGTCACGAACTCATTACCGATCGCCGGCAACACCGCTTTGAATGCTTGTGGAAGCACAATGAAGCGCATTGCCGCACCTCTGCCCATTCCCAGGGAACGAGCTGCTTCCAACTGGCCACGATCCACACCCTGTATACCAGCACGAAAAATCTCGGCAAGATAGGCACCACTATTAATGGATAGTGTGATAATCCCCGCCTGAAGAGCCGAGAAATTAATCCCAAAGGTCAATGAAACGCCGTAATAGATAATCATCAATTGTACCAGCATTGGCGTCCCACGAATGACCTCAACATAAGCTGTTCCGATCCAGCGCAAAATGGCGATGTCATGCAAACGGAACAGACAGATGATCAAACCGATAATTACCCCGAAGATTACACCGAGTGCAGACAGTAAGAGGGTGTAGCCCACACCTGTTGCATAAAAGCTTTTGTACTGCCAGAATACTTCGAAAATGTTTTGTTTACTCTTCTCTGCCATCAACTTGCTTGCTTCAGTAACCATCTGATCGATTTTATTTTCGCTTTTCAGACGTTCGAGCGTTCCGTTCACTGCATTCAGCAATTCCGTATTGCCCTTACGAATCCCGATTGCCGCTTCGGCCTGCTCTTCATCCGGAATAGCTGGAGCTAATCCAATTACATCATCCAGGTAACCGGCAGCTACCGTATCCTCAACGATTGCAGCATTTACACGATTGGTCTGCAATTGCAGTACGATATCAGATATTTTATCAAGTGCTGTCAGTTTTGCGCCTGGGATCCCCTGGCCAATCGTTTCCTGAATGGATCCTTTTTGGACACCAATTTTTTCATTTTCCAGATCAGCCATGGTTGGATATTTATCTTTATCCGCATTGCGAATCATGATGACTTGCTTTGATTTATAATAGGTATCGGAGAAGTCAATGCTTTGTCTACGATCATCCGTTGGCGTCATTCCCGAGATGACCATATCCACCCGACCACTCTGCAACGCAGGAAGAAGTCCGTCAAAACCCATGTCCTCTATTACAAGTTCTGCGCCAAGATCGGCAGCAATTTCTTTAGCAATCGAAATATCAAATCCGACAATTTGGTCTTTACCATCAATAACTTTATGGAATTCATATGGTGCAAAATCGGCACTTGTACCTAGCACCAGCTTTTTACTGCCTGAATTGCTTGTAGTTCCCGTTGCCAACGCAACAGGTGCAACCGTAGTTAGCAAGACCACAAAAGCTAGCAGCATCATGGTGTAACGACTAATCAATTTCAACCCTGTTCTCCCCTTATAATACTTTGTATGCTTTCTGTTGTTGATGCCTGAGTCATTATAAAGTAGAATGCATGATTATGCAATGCATTTCGACAGGATTCGATTACAGCCCGTTTCTGAAAAATAACCGCAACTATGATATAATTATTGAATTATTTTCATTTTTGCTTAAGGAGTCCACCATGACACATACCAAAACACAAATTCTAACTGTTATTGATCAATATGCTTCCCGTTTTAAGGAGATTTCATCATACATTGGTGCCAATCCCGAACTTGGTAACGAAGAATACCTTGCCTCTGCTCGGTTAAAAGAAGAACTTGCCTACCATGGTTTTTCCGTAGAGGCTCCTGTCCTTGGCTTGGACACCGCATTTATCGGTACGTATGCTGCTTCCAAACCAGGTCCGACTATTGCCCTGTTATGTGAATACGACGCACTTCCGGAAATCGGTCATGCTTGTGGGCACCATCTAATCTGTATGATGAGCCTCGGAGCAGCGGTAGGTCTGAAGTCTATACTGGATGAAGTCGGCGGAACATTAAAAGTGTTCGGTACACCAGCGGAAGAAACGCGTGGGGCCAAAGTGCCTATGGCTGAAGCGGGATTGTTCGATGACTGTGATGTCGCACTAATGGCGCACCCTTATTACGCCTATGAGAAATCTGGCAGCTCCCTGGCTATTGATGCTGTACAATTTGAATTCCATGGGAAATCTTCACATGCTGCTGCAAGTCCACATGAAGGCATTAACGCCCTAGATGCAGTAATCCAGACTTTTAATGGTATTAATGCGTTCCGTCAACAAGTGAAAAGCACGGTTCGTATTCATGGGGTTATCAATAGCGGAGGACAGGCAGCCAACATTATACCTGATTACGCTTCTGCCCAGTTCTATGTACGTGCCTCGACCAGAAAAGAATTGAATATTCTAACCCAACGCGTAATTCAGATCGCGGAAGGTTCTGCTCTGCAAACGGGATGCCGGCTTGTTACATCTAATTATGAGACTTCCTATGATGAGATGGTCACGAATGAATCGTTATCTGCTGCTTTTAGTGCTAATCTGCTTGAACTCGGCATTTCTCAAGAGGAGATCGTTAGTGGTAACGACCATGGTTCCATGGATATTGGTAACGTATCCTTGCGTTGTCCTGCGATCCATCCTTATATCCGTGTTGTGGACGAAGTTCATACGCTTCATTCCATTGAATTCCGGGATCTGGCGTTACAGGAACGGGCCCTAGACGGTATGATCCTTGGAGCCAAGGCAATTGCTGCAACTGCTTATGATGTTCTTACACAGCCTGAGCTGCTGCAAACCATTCAAACAGAGTTTAAGCAAGCAAGCCGCTAAGTTTTTCGCAAAATGCTGCGCATTAACATTAGGGTGTTCTGCAGGACCTGCATTTCAGGTCTTAAGGAGCACCCTTTTTGTTTTATCATAAATACGTATATACGGACACAAGCTGGAAATGCTGTGAAAAGAAAACGTTGAAAAATGTTGAAATACTTACATTTAGCGGCTGCTTTAATGGTTCACATGCTGTCTAACTTGGTTATTTATAGCTATAACTTTATCTTGAGCTCAGGAGGTGTTGTCATGCTGCTCGAAGCGATGTATCACGTTCCCCGCGATAAATGGGCTTATGCTTATAATCCCTCGACGATTCACCTGCGTGTACGAACGAAGAGAGACGATGTACAATATGTGACCGCACTGACTGGTGATAAATACGATTGGAATGGAACCTATAAGGAAATTCAATTGGAAAAAGCGGCTTCAGACAGTATGTTTGATTATTGGGAAACTGCAGCTAAGCCCAAATTCAAACGTCTGACTTACATCTTCCGTATTACCGCTGGTACCGAAAATATATATCTGGCTGATAACGGAATTCATTTTGCTCCCCCTTACCCTACAGGAGGATATTATGAATTTTCCTACATTCATGAAATCGATGTATTTAAGGTTCCCGAATGGGCTAAAGAAGCTGTGTTCTACCAAATCATGACCGAAAGGTTTGCTAATGGAAATCCGGACCTGAACCCGGAAGGAACGCAGGAATGGGGCGGCCGACCTGAACTGGATAACTACTTTGGCGGAGACCTGCAAGGTGTTCTCAATCATCTGGATGATCTGACTAAACTCGGTGTTAATGCCATTTACTTTACCCCTCTGTTCCAAGCAAACTCCTACCATAAATACGATACCGTTGATTATAAAAAAGTAGACCCTCAATTCGGGGACAATGAAATGCTCAAAAAAGTAGCAGAACAATGTCATCGCCGTGGAATCCGTGTCATGCTAGATGCGGTGTTTAACCATTGCAGCGAAGACTTCCCTCCTTTTCAGGATGTCCTGAAGAACGGCAAAAACTCCAAATATGCAGACTGGTTTCATATTAATGAATATCCGGTGCAGATCAAGGATGGTATACCAACCTACGATACCTTTGGATTTTATGGCAATATGCCCAAGTTCAATACCGCCAATCCCGAAGTAAAAGACTATTTGCTAGATGTGGCTGAATACTGGATCAAGGAGATTAAACTAGACGGTTGGCGACTCGATGTTGCGAATGAAGTGGATAACCATTTCTGGCGCGATTTCCGCAAAGTAGTCAAAACCGCCAATCCGGAAGCCTATATTGTAGGCGAAGTTTGGAGTGATTCTCTGACATGGCTTATGGGAGATCAATTTGATTCCGTGATGAACTACCCTTTTGCTGACAAGGTGCTTGAATTCTTCTGTGGCTCTATGGATGGTTATAACTTTGCTAACGAGATGGGATCACTCATTATGCGTTACCCGCAACAGACAAATGAAGTTATCTTCAACATGCTGTGCAGTCATGACACCCCACGTCTGCTTACTCGAGCTGGAGAAGACAAACGCAGATTAAAATTATCGGTTGTGTTTCTTTTCACTTATATTGGTACGCCTTGTATATTCTATGGAGATGAGGTTGGTATACGCGGAGAAGGTGATCCGGATTGCCGTAAATGCATGCAATGGGATCCTGCCAAGCAAGATCAGGAGCTTTATGACTTCTACCGTTTGATGATTGATTTACGTAAAAGTAATGAAGCTCTGCGCAAAGGTCGCTTCCGTTTTTTGAAGGCCGATCGCAATGATCCATGCATCATTTATGAACGTATGGACGACACCCTACACTTTACGGTATGGATGAACAATACTCCACAAGAACGTACCCTGTCACATCCGATGGAAACCAAGGACTGGAAAGATGCTCTAACCGAAGATGCTGTTGTTCCCACCAATGGAATGATGAATATTAAACTTGATCCTTACGGATACCGTATTTTGTATAGACAATTGGAACCGAGCTAACTACTTGCCAGAAAAACTCCTGAAAAATTGAATGACCCTTTAATGATCATCGGATGCTTCAGGAGTTTTCTGACGAAGAGCTGAAGTTTAGGCTATAACTTCGTCGTTTTCAAATCCCCTTTTGCATCTATGGTTATTTTCCACCGCGTAGAATTTGGACCAAGCATGACTATTTCATTTACTAATTGATATAACGTTCCATTATTGTCTTTAACCAGATCAACGAATATGTTTTTCCCATTTGTAAAGGGACTTGCACCAAAGAGATAACGTCCCGTCGCACTTGCCGCAACCATCAGCATGTTATCTCTTATGATGTTTCCCTCCACCGTGTTATTAACCATGTCCAGATGCACTGCCCACCATGATCCTTCATATTTCAAGCGATTTCCAGTAACGATATTGTTGGAGCCACGTAATTGAATACATGTGCCTTTTCCTACAACTGAATTGTGAGAAAAGGTACAATCATTATGCAAACTGACCATTCGGTCAGGATTGGTCGTCTCAAAGCCAGGCTCAATGATGTTGCTCGATGCAATCACTCCATTGGAAATATCCATGGCTATGCCCGCTTGGGCAATGTAATTGCCTTTCACGATTATATGACCATCCGCGACAATTCCCCAGTGTTTTCCTCTTGGGATAATGATGTTGTCTGATATAATTCCAATGTCCATGCCTTCTGCACCTGTACTCGTTTTCGCTTCAATGGCAGCAGTAGCACTTGGCCTAGAGATGGTGTCGATCAGGTTGCCTTGGATTACAAACAAATGGTTACTTCGACTGTTGGGATTGTATCGGGAGGGAAAGAAAGAAAGAAACTGAAATGACAGAAGTGATTTTGATATCCTTAAATACATTAGAGGTTACAAATGCGCCTTCGAAACCGATAAGCCCCACACCAAAAGCTGTTCCAATCAGGCTATTACCATGTATATGCAGGTATTTGGCTCCAGTCTCGCCTCCTTCATTGTTACAGGTAATCCCACCACCGACTGTAGGCATATTATTCACTTGTTGTCCACCTGAAAAAACAGCATAATCTTGATCACTGGATAATATAGGAGTGTGCAGAAAGTTATCGGTAATCGCAACATGCCATGTTCCCTTGACCAGGATGCCATCCCCAAGATAGCGATAACAGTCATTCTCACGAATCACCACAAAAACCAAATGACTCCGAACCGCAATCGGTTCTTCTCCCAAGTGATGAAGCTTATTGTTTCTTATGACGACATTTCTGGCGGGATTGTCTTGACTGCTGGAACCATTGACCCCAATCCCATCGGTAAATTTACTAATATCGTTATGCTGCAACAGTACATTGCTCGAATTCTCGATGTATAAACCTGTCTTGCTTTTACTCCAAGCTGCTTGAGTCGTACGAACCAAGGTCAAGCCACTTATCTCTACATGATTGCTTCCTTCGATTCTGATTCCCTGATCCGAGACCTCCAATATTGCGCCTGGCAACGCTTTGATGATGACAGACCTTCCACTAAACGTATAGAACCAGCCCGTCTTGACAACGTTATAGTGCCCTGGCGTAAATAATAAAACATCACCTTCCTGTGCTGAGTCAAAAAAAGCTTTGATCTGGGCAGTCTGATCGCTTCCATCTCCGGGAGCAAAACTCCTCACATTAATAAAACTGCCTGTCAGCGTGGATTGCATAGCGGCAAAATTTCCCATGATCTGGCCAAACATTTCATTCATTTTAACGGCATTATATCCATCGGCACTGCTTAGAGCCTGCAAATTAGGATTGTAATTAGAGGTAAAATTAATGTAGTTGTTCATTTTAAATTCGCCTCCTCTTATGATCGTACAAAAAAGCCACAGTACAAATATACTGCGGCTCATTTGTGCAAAACTATTTCACAGATTCAAGCGTTATGCGGCGATAAATATCCATATACTCCTCAGCTGAGACGTTCCAGCTGTAGTCTCCGCTCATTGCATTTTTCACGATCTTTTTCCAGTGCTCGGGCTGACGGTAAAACTCCTCAGCACGGCGAATGGTGTTCATCATATCATGGGCATTAAAGCTGGTAAAAGAGAATCCATTCCCCTCACCGCTGAATTCATTGTATGCCTGCACCGTATCGTTCAGACCCCCTGTTTCCCGGACAAGTGGTACACTGCCATAACGAAGTGCAAGCAACTGGCTAATGCCACATGGCTCGAACCTCGATGGCATCAAGAACAGATCACTGCCGGCATAAAAACGGCGGGATAATCCATCATTGAATGTAATCTGAGCAGACATTTTCAGCGGATAACGATTAGCTGCCTCACGGAACCAGTGCTCATAAGCCGGATCCCCGGTACCCAATACTGCAAATTGAATGTCATCATAGTATAATAATTCATCCAATACACGACATACCAAATCCAAACCTTTGGAATCCACAAGCCTTGTAACCATCACCATAAGTGGAGCATCCGGACGTACAGGCAATCCTAATTCCTTTTGCAGCTCGATCTTATTCTCGATTTTCTTGGACAGGCTGGTTCTGTATTTAACCGCAATTTTATTGTCCGCTGCGGGGTTGTAACTCTTGGTATCAATACCGTTAACAATCCCACTGAAACGATCACCCAATGAACTGAGCAATCCATCCAGACCATAGCCATAGTAGGAGGTTTGTACTTCCTTGGCGTAGGTAGGGCTGACGGTCGTTACATGATCCGCAAAAACGATTCCTGCTTTCAGGAAATTGACATTGCCATAATATTCTGCCCCATCCACCGTGAAATACCGATCATCCAGCTCAAGCAGATCACTGAATAAATCATGTGGAAACACACCTTGATATAACAGGTTATGTATCGTAAAAACCGTTCTCATTTCACTGTAAAAAGGATCATGAGCATAGTGAGCTTCCAGTAGTAAAGGAATCATCCCCGCGTGCCAATCGTGACTGTGCAGCACATCCGGCTTAAACTCAATTTGCGGCAACACCTCAAGAACAGCGCGATTGAAGAAGGCAAAACGCTCCCCGTCATCCATATACCCATACACGCCATCCCGTCCAAAATAGTATTCATTGTCCACAAAGTAGACAGGAATCCCGTCATGGACCAGCATCTCTACTCCACAATACGGTCTACGCCAACCAAGAGGAACATCTGTCGTGATGACAGGCTCCATTGCCTCTTTATACTCATCCGGAATGCCCTTATATTTGGGTAAAATGACTCGAACATCTGCCCCACTCTTCTTTAATGCCTGTGGTAATGCGCCGATGACGTCAGCAAGGCCTCCTGTTTTGATAAATGGATGTACTTCAGCAGCAGCAAATAGAATATTCATGCCTTCGTCCTCCTTTTGGGTTTAACTGTAGTGCTGTCTGTGGTTTTACTGGTTTTAGTGGTACTGGCTTTTGCTCTGACGGATTGAACTTCAAGGGGCAATGCATCCGTTTTCCGACGTGTGTTCTTTTTTAAAATAACTACGCTTAGCGGTGGCAAAACAACTTCCAAACTATGTGGTTGCCCATGAAAAGGAATCTTTTCAGTAGTAAGCTGCATATCATTGATAATGCCTGATCCGCCGTAATCGGAATGATCACTGTTCAGAACTTCGGTATACATACCGGGACGCATGACACCAATCCGGTAACGCTCCCGCTTGACTGGCTGAAAGTTAATGAGCACAAGGAGTGTATCCGCAGGTTTTTTTCCTTTGCGCACATATGAAATGACACTTTGGTCCTGATCATCTGGAGTGATCCATTCATAACCGTCAAAGGAATGATCAAGCTCCCACAAAGCTTTTTCGCCCAAGTATAGCTCGGACAGATCCCGTTCAAACTTGTGGAGTTTACGGTGACTGTCGTAGTTCAGCAAAAACCAGTCCAGTTGATCTTCATCTTTCCATTCGATAAACTGGCCGAATTCTCCACCCATAAACAGCAGTTTTTTGCCTGGGAATGTCATAAAGTACCCCATGAAGGCACGCATGCCGGCAAACTTCTGCTCGTATGTTCCTGGCATCTTGTCTAGGAGCGACTTTTTGCCATGAACGACCTCGTCATGAGACAGAGGAAGCACGTAATTTTCAGCAAAGGAGTATACGACCGGGAATGTCAGCAAATGATGTTTGGAAGGGCGTTCGTGAAAATCGGATTCGATGTAATCAAGTGTATCGTTCATCCAACCCATGTTCCATTTGTAGTTGAAACCTAGTCCACCCTGATCTACTGGCGAAGTAACCATTGGCCATGCACTGGATTCTTCTGCCATCATTAGTGCATAGGGAAAGTACTTGAAGACTGTTTCATTCAACTGCTGCAAAAAAGCAACAGCTTCCTTGTTTTCCAGGCCACCTTCGTTATTTGTTCGGTATTGTCCTGGTTGCTTTTCGAAATCCAACTTAAGCATACTGGTTACGGCATCGACTCGAAGTCCGTCGAAGTGGTACATTTCCATCCAGTACAACGCATTAGAGATCAAAAACGAACGAATTTCAGGTTTAGAGTAGTCAAAGCTGAGGGTGCCCCAGCCTGGTCTCTCTGCTAACAGTGGATCTGCATATTCATACAAAGGCGTTCCATCAAACAAACGCAAGCCATGCGCATCTTTGGCAAAATGTGCAGGGACCCAATCGAGTAATACGCCTATTCCTGCCTGATGTAGAGTATCAATCAGATACATCAGATCTTTAGGATGCCCGTAACGGCTGGTTGGCGCATAAAATCCAGTGTTCTGATATCCCCACGAAAGGTCGTAAGGATGTTCACTCAGGGGCATCATCTCAACATGGGTATATTTCATCTCCAATAAATAAGGAACAAGCAATTCCGCAAGTTCACGATAACTGTAGAGAGTTCCGTCTTCTTTCCGTTTCCAGGTTCCAGCGTGCATTTCATAAATATGTAGAGGTTTGTTATACACGCCTCGTTGTTTACGTCTCCATGCGCCATCATTCCATTTGTAACCTTCAATGGAGCTTGTGACTGATGCCGTACGCGGACGAACTTCCGCCTGGAAAGCATAAGGGTCCGCTTTGAGCAATTCGGTTCCATCTTCCGTTAATATACGGAATTTGTATAAAGTTCCTTCACTGATTTCCGGAATAAAACGACTCCAAAATCCAGAATCGGGTATCTTATATAAAGGTTCCTGTTCACCTTTCCAACCATTACGGTCTAAAGCCAGTCCGACTTCTGTAGCATTCGGAGCCCACACAGTAAAACGATACCCCTGACGATGATCTTCGATCGCAGGCTGTGCGCCCATTATTCGATAACTGTGATGAAGGTTTCCTTCATGAAACAAATAAATGTGCTCCGGTGAAATTTCCGGGTTTGTTAACGGTTGAATGGCCAAGAGATCACCTTCTTCTCCAGAAAATAGATATAACATTAACCATTACCCCATTCTAGCCAAGTTGAAAAGAAAAATGCGGTGTGTAAAAAAATGTTGTAATTTTTCAGGATTTTTACAGTATACATCGTTTCAATAGCTCCGCATTGCGTTTATGTATGTACTACACTGGACAAATATCTTGGGAGGGAAACGATTATGTTTAATAAAGATTGCATCGCTATGCTGTTGGCGGGAGGAGAAGGGAAAAGATTAGCCCCTTTAACCTCAAGTATCGCAAAACCCGCTGTACCGTTTGGCGGGCACTACCGGATTATCGATTTTCCCCTCAGCAATTGCGTTAACTCAGGAATCGATACTGTAGGTGTTTTGACGCAATACCAAGCTGATTCATTGCATGATCACATTGGTGGTGGAGAACCTTGGGGACATGGTACTTCAAGTGAGGCAGGAATTTCCTTACTTCCATCTTATCATACAGGAAATGACGAATACTTGGGAACCGCGGATGCTATTTATAAAAATATTGACTATATTGACCAACAAAACCCCGAAAATGTTCTAATTTTGTCGGGTGACCATATCTATCATATGAATTATCGTGAAATGCTGGAAGCTCATACCGCTAATGAAGCGGTAGCGACGATCTCCGTTATGGAGGTTCCATGGGAAGAAGCCCATCGCTTCGGCATTATGGCAGCGGATGAGAATCTGAGAGTTACCGAGTTTGCTGAGAAACCGTCCGAACCGAAAAGTAATCTGGCTTCCATGGGCATTTACATGTTTAAATGGGAATACCTGAAGCGTCACCTGCTTGAAGATGCCGCTAATCCGGAATCCAGCCATGACTTCGGTAAAGATGTGATTCCTCAAATGTTGAATGAGAATACCCCTCTCTTCGTATATAACTTTAATGGTTATTGGAAAGACGTGGGTACTGTGAAGAGTTTATGGGATGCTCATATGGATCTGCTTCATAACGATGAAGACTGGAGCCTGCAAAAAGAAGACTGGCCGATGTTTACTCGCGACTGGAGAACTAAACCAAGTGCATACAAAGCACGTCAGACACGTGCTGAGCTCCTGCACTCCATGATCCATGAATCCTGCGCCATTGATGGCCGGGCTGAACGTTCTGTTATTTTCTGCGGAGCCGAAGTTGGTAAAGGTTCTGAGGTTAAAGATAGCGTGATTATGCCAAATGCACGGGTAGGTCGCGGTGTTCACATCGAACGCGCCATAATTGGTGAAGGTGCCATTATCAAAGACGGTGCCATTGTCAAAGGCACGGCGGATGAAATCGTGGTTGTCGGACCGAATGAGATTGTCTCCGCCAAACCGGCTGTGCGCACACAACCTGTACGCATGCTGAAAGATGTTTATGAAAAAAGCGGGCGTCTGCGCGCTGGTGAACTTTCTTCATAAGCATAAAGAAAAGGCGAGCCATATATGGCTCGCCTTTTTGATGCGAAAACAAACTTTATGCAGAAATCAATTTTTTTTCGAATCAGATTCTGCTTGAGTTAACTTCGTATCGAGAGTCACTTCGGCTTCATCATTCTGCTGTATGGTTTCCTCCACCGTCTCTTCCTCCGGTAAAGCTGGTAACGACACCGTAACTGTTGTTCCGGTTCCGAGTTCACTTTGCATGATAATTGTTCCCTCATGCAGTTCTACCAGTTCCTGCGTAATAGCAAGTCCGAGCCCTGTTCCACCGTTCTGGTGATCGACCTGGAAGAAGCGATCACGTACCTTGATTAAATGTTCTTCACTGATACCAATACCCGTATCCTGCACAGCAGCTATAATCTGTCCGTCTTCTTCTTTGACCGATAAAAAGATCCAGGAATTCTCATGGGAGAATTTAATCGCATTGTCTACAATGTTCAGAAAGACTTGTTTTAGTCTGTTACCATCCCCAAAAACATTGAAAGCACGATTTTCATCGCTTTCCAACTTGAGATGTATCTGTTTTTGCTCAGCTTTTGCCCAAACATTCAACATGGTTTCCTGAACAATCTCACGAATGCTGACGGTTCCTTTCACCAACTTCATCTGATTTTGCTGCAATTTGGAGAAATCGAGCATCTCTTCTACAAGTCCGATCAGACGCTCCGTTTCTTTAGAGATAATACTCATTCCAATTCTTGTTTCATCCGGATCGTATCCACCGGAATCCAGCGTCTCACTCCATCCTTTAATACTGGTCAGGGGCGTTCGCAATTCATGAGAAATGGAAGAAATAAAATCGTCTTTGATCTGATTGCTGCGCACAATTTCATGTGCCATAAAATTCAGAGTAGATGCCAGTTCACCTAATTCATGTTTGTAGTTGCCCTTAACTCTGACATCTAGACGTCCTCGTGCCATCTGAGCGGACACTGCCGTAATATTATTAATTGGACGTACAATGGAATTGGCCATACCAATACTAATGATCAAAACAATTGCGAGTACGCCCACCCCAACTGCAATCGCAAGCATCCCCATGAACAATAACTTGGAATTGACATTTTCGAGCGATGTTAGGTATCGAATAACATACGTATTTTCGCCGCCTAGATCAAACTTGTGAGAAACGGCCATGACCTGTTCTCCTGTGCCTGGTTGTCTGCCTACCCAACGTCCCATACTGCCATTTAACGCCTGTTGGATATCACTCGTTTGCAGCACGGCACGGTCAGATTCAAAAGCAGTCGAACTCGCTAGCACATGACCGTTCAGATCCAGAATCTCAAGTTCTGTATTAGATAATTCCAAATTAACAAGTAGTCTGGACAGATTATTTCCATCTTCCGAATTACTCTCACGAGCTAGAGGCTCAAAAAAATCCTTCGAATTGGAGATATGGGTACTGATTGTATTGTAGATGCTCTCATAATAATATCGTTGCACCGCCAGCATAAATACAAATTCCACCAACAGCAGAGCCAGAAAAACTACAATGAAGTAATGTAGTACAATCTGCCGTGTGATGCCTTTTTTGATCATTGATCCCGGCCCTTCCATTTGTAACCGTGACCCCATACAGTCTGCAGGTATTCAGGTTCGGAAGGATTATTCTCAATTTTCTGGCGCAAGCGGCGAATGTTTACGTCCACGATTTTAGGATCACCCATATACTCTTTGCCCCATACATGATCCAGCAGCACATCTCGACTAAGAGGAGTATTTTCTTTTTCCAAGAAAAATTGAATTAAGGAAAATTCAGTTGGTGTTAACTCAATTAATTCATTTTGTTTCTTGAATTGCTTGGAAATCAGATCCAAAGAAAATGGACCAGATTGGAATGTAACCTTGGCAGCGGTCTCCCGGTGAACGTTCACCCGGCGAAGCAAAGACTGGATACGTGCAATGAGCTCGGTTGGACTGAACGGCTTACTTACGTGATCGTCCGCTCCAACTGATAGCGCATATACCTTGTCCTGCTCCTGTACTTTGGCTGTGAGGAAAATAATTCCCAAACGTTCATTCGTCTCACGAATACGACGACACACTTCGAATCCGTCAATTCCAGGAACCATAACATCTAGCAAAGCCAAGTCGATATCTGGCACGGATTGCAGAATGCGAAGCGCCTCGTGTCCATCTCCCGCTTCGAGCACTTCGAACCCGTTTCTCTTCAAATTAATAACAATAAAACTGCGGATGGATTCTTCATCCTCTAGAATAAGTACTTTACTCATTAAGTTCTTCCTTTCTATTCAGTTGCGGTATATTGTCAAGCAATCCACCATCGGCATCCAGTTGTGCACCGCGGGAAGCAATGACCCGATCATTTGTCCGGGTAATCTCTTTCCAACTTTTGCCTTTTTCCTGTTCCCACTGCGAAAGCGTGAAATATTTTATTTCACCTACGGTTTCATCGGTATCAATCATTTTAAAACGAATGTATTTTTCTTTTTCCGATTTGGTATCAATGGTAATCTTCCCATACCACTCCGCCTTCAGATTCAAGTGGAATAAGTCAGCATCATCCCGATATTGGAATGAGACAAATTTCTTATCATCCTTGCCATCCCATTGATAAAAGGTATAGAACCACATCCGGGAATCAAATACGTAATGCTCCCAGCCTTTAGGCGTTTCCTTCAAGCCAAACTCAATAATACCATCATTGTCGACATCACCGCTTAAAATTTTGTCATCTCTGTAAGTTTGATCAGGCGATTTAAAAGCATTCACTAACTTGTTATCTTTTACGTATATGATCTGTGAAAATGTACTTCGGTCATCCAGCTCTGAATCCAGTACAATACCCACTTTATCTTTGGCAATCTGACCACCGAGAGCATTGTATATCTCTTTCACGGTGTAGTCCGTCTGCATTCTGTCAACTTCCTTGAAACTTCCTTCGTCGTACTGATACAACGCAATAGATGCAAATCCACTATTGTTCAGGGATACGATTGCGAAATCATTTTTCTTGTCCCCGTTTAGATCGAGGGTGTTCCCTTGAACATCATCTATAATATATTGATTATACGGAACACCACCCAACACTTGTTCCAGTGCTCCAGCTTTATAAGAATAGGCGGTTAACGCTTTCTGTTCTTGTAAACTTACGCCCAGGATAATATCTGGATTCCCATCATTGGTAATGTCCAATACTTTGAACGATTGCAGTTCATTTCCCGGAACATCAAATGTCAACTTCTTAACCCATGAATCCCCTTGCTCCTCCAATAACATGCCATGAATTCGCACGTTCTCATTCGGAGTCTCATAGAAAACGATGGCTTCCCGAGTACCATCTCCGTTTAGGTCTTCTACACGAATCATACTGGTATTATTCATGTCTTTGGGGCGAATTAATTTGCTTTCGGGTGGCTGTTCCCGCTGAACCACATTTAGTAATTTTTCTTTGTCTGTAGACATCATTGGTTTTCTCATCAAACCCTTAGGATCGCTTATGACAGTACATCCGCTAAGGACTGAACCGAGCAAGATACTCACTGCTCCCCCCGCTAACAGGCGCCCCCACCGTGAATTAAGCAAATTCATCACTCTTTTCAATAGTTTAAATCATATTTTTTTCTTGCTGTGTCAACCGCCGTCCACGTATATCAAAAGCAATCTTGCCTTCCGCAAGACCCCAGATGCGGGTAGCATGTTTCTCTGCCATTTCAATCGGCAATACTGCAATCACGGTAGCCCGTTCCTCTTCGCACAATTTGCGCAGTGTTTCCAGCACCGTATCTGCTGTATGAGGATCAAGTCCGATGACAGGCTCATCCGCCAAAACAACTTTGGCGCCATGCGCAAGCGCTCTGGCAATGGCAACACGCTGCTTCTCGCCACCACTGAGCTTCTCTGCCGTCTGGTGTGCTTTATCCAGCAATCCGAGCCCTTCCAGATAATCCATCGCACCCATATAATCATCAGAACGAACCATACCTGTTACCATTCTCCACAAAGGCGTTTGACCAGACCGACCGATCAATACATTTTTCAAAGCTGTACGTCTCGGATACAATTGCGGATTCTGTTCCAAGTAAGCCCATTCCCGTTTAATTTTCCGTTTTCCGGACCAACCTTCTTTTATAATCTCGGCTCCGTCCACCGTAAATCGACCACTATCCCATTTTTCCATCATAGCAAGGCATTTAAGCAGCATGCTTTTCCCGCTGCCACTCGAGCCTACTACACCAATCATTTCTCCCTGTTGCATATCGAATCGTATATCCCGCAGAACCGGAACACGGTCCGCTCCAACGGATTTGCTTAAACCCTCAACTCTGATCATCGCGATGTCTCCTCTTGTCCATGTTTTTCCCTACTACTAGTGTACTCGGAAATGGACATCAATTTCCATGCGAACACCAGCTTCTATTTTACCACAGATTCGAGCATAGGTTTACGACGAAATAATACACCTGCTGCACCAAAAAGAAGATACATGAATCCAAGCAAAATAAACATGCTTCCTGGTGAAATCCAGTTGATTACTTGGCCACCCAGATTAGGTCCAATGATGCTTCCGATTGTAAAATGAAATGAGGCCACCACGTTCGCTGCAGGCAGGAGCGCTTTTGGCAAAATATCTGCGGCATAAGCCAGGCCAAGCGAAAAAAATGAACCTACAAGCCCTCCTGCTATGGTCAACAGCACAAGTGTCCACCAGAAATGTATGCCTGCCACAGGAACCAGCATGAAGATGATACCGCCAGTAATGCCGGCAAACATTAACGTTTGCTTTCGACCATAACGGTCACTCAACATGCCTAGAGGTAATTGCAGGAACAGACCACCGATTCCGACAAAAGGCAGTAATGACGATATCTGATTGGCATCCAAACCAATACGCAGTCCGTATACCGGAAAATTGCTGTTCATCCCGGCTTCCATGTACCCGTACAACAACGCAGGCAACAGCGCATACCATGCCCAGGCCAGGCTGCGACGGAAACGTCGTTCAGGCAGTTGTCCATGTTCAGCCTTTTCAGGCTTCGTATCGGGAAGCTTCATTAATACAAGGATAAGTACCGCAGCCATACATACGAATAATACCCAGAATGGAACGGCATCCCCAAACCCAAGCAGCTTTATTCCCAATGGGCCAATACTGAATCCTAAACCATAGGACATGCCATATAAAGAGATGTAACGTCCGCGTTTTTCGGGTGCGGTCACCAGTAGCACCCATAATTGGGCAGAATAATGGAGTGCACTATCCCCGATTCCGACGACGAGACGCAATATGAACCAAATTTTGATATCCGGAAAATAAGGAAACAGAATCAGGGGAATCATGACAAATAACAGTCCGCCGATAATCAGCTTTTTGAAACCAACAGCTCCCAGTAACCGTTCCGCCACCAGTGTCATGGCAAAAGAGCCAACGTACAGTGCGGCTGCATTCAATCCATTTAAACCGGGTGAGACTCCTTTTTGCTCCAAAAAAATCGAGAGCACCGGTAACAAAAGGCCCTGGCTAATCCCCGCCACAACAATAACGGTAATCAGAATGAGATAGTTTGATGTAGAATGTGATAATTTGGGGGTGGTTATAGATGACACAAAAATCATTCCTCCTGCAAGCAAACAAAGAAAAATCGCCATCACTGACGACCTTTCAGATGTTATATCTATTCTATTGATCATGTATGGTTACGCCAGGGGGTTTGCCCTGGACTTGAACATTATAGTGGACAACGCCCTGCAAAACAAGCCATAATAGTACTTAAGTCGCTGCGTACATTTAGATGTGACGGGAGGATTCTGCATCATATGGCTTATCATGTTAAAATCGATGTTTCACCGATATATGAAATGCTCAACAGCTTTTTGGTCTATGTAACGAAAAAGTGGATTCAACATCTGGATGTTGGCCCCGAATGGATCATTGAGGTGGAAGGCAAACTAAGTTCCAATGTTCGAGCAGCGCTCGCACCTGCTGCCACCTGGCCTTTTGATGACTTTGATGTATTATTTGCATGGGCGGCCTATCGGAACACTTCTAATGAGAATATTGATTTTCTGGATATGCTTGCTGGACTAACAGCCGAAGAGCTGTTCGCACGCGTATCTGTTCTGCTTCCCCATCTTACAATAGAAGAATCTACACGTATTCGGGATAGCTATGTTCCACTTTTACGACTCTGGGATCAGCATTACTGCCAGAATATGAGTGATGATTATCGTACCTGGCTCGAGGAAGACGCTGAAGAGAAACGCGTACTGCTTGATAAAATGGGGCCTGAACTCCTTATTGAATACGCTACTGCGGGTGTTCTGGTTGAACCGATGCCTGGACTGGATGAAGTTATCCTGTTTCCAACCGTCCACAACCGTCCTATTAATATGTACTGCTTCTATGAGGGCATGATGATCATGCAGTATCCTGTAGACGCACCCGAAGAGGATGAAGACCAACCACCAACCTGTCTGCTTCGTTTCACACATGCCCTGGCTGATCCGGAAAGACTCCGTCTTCTCCGATACGTTTCAGGTGAACCAAAGTCGCTCGCTGAGATGTGTGAGGAACTGGGCAAAGACGAGGATATGGTTAAAGATCAAGTTATGGCATTACGCATCGCCGGACTATTACGAACCCATCTGCTCGGCAGTAATCGCAAAGAGAAATACAGTATTCGACCAGATGGCGTATCTGAATTGAACATGTTCCTGGAATCTTATATTCGCATATAAAATATGAACAACTGTGCTGCTGCTGCAAGGAGTGAATTGGATATGAAAATAATAAAACAACATATTTTGTTTGATCTAGATGATACACTCGTGTATTGCAATAAATATTTCAACCTAGTGCTTGGTGAATTCTTCGAGAACATGCAGGAGTGGTTTGACGGACATGCACTAACAGTTCAACAAATTAGGGAGAAACAGCTGGAGATTGATGTAACCGGGGTCAACAAACTGGGATTTGCAAGTCACCATTTCCCTCAATCCCTTATTGATACCTACCGTTACTTCTCCCAGAAGTTCTCAAAACCCACCTCTCATCAAGAAGAGTCTTACCTCACCAAATTGGGAATGAGTGTATATGACCAAGAGGTTGAGCCTTATCCTCATATGGTCGAAACGCTTGAGAATCTTAAATCGGCTGGACATGCCCTCTACCTGTACACAGGTGGAGAAACCGTAATTCAGCAGCGGAAGATTGACCAGATGAAGCTCTCGGCTTATTTCGATGACCGGATCTATATTCGGCAACATAAGAACATTGAAGCGCTTGAAGGTATTCTCTCTACTGGACCGTTTGAGCGTCGTGTAACTTGGATGATTGGAAACTCACTACGTACAGACATCATGCCAGCAGTGACGGCCGGCATCCATAGCATATATATCAAACAGCCGAGCGAATGGCAATATAACATGGTGGAGCTTCAACCTAATCCCGAGACATCGATGTATACCATCACTGCCCTGGAAGAGGTACCGAAGGTCATCCATGAAAACATACAACAGCAGCAACAAAAAAGGACCCTTGGATAAGGGTCCTTTTCTTATTGTTTAATGATATTTAATTTGGCGCTGGTATATCAGGCTGCACGTTCTTCTTTCTGCTTTTACATCCAAAGCCTTATGCATCCTGCTTTTCCGCAGATAGTTTGCCGGTTACCTTATCTTGCAAAATAATACGAGCTTTCACCGTACTTCCGTCTTTTCGTTTAAAAGCCAGTACTTGAGTACTCCCCTTTTCAATCAACGCTTTCAACATCGTACTGGTGATTTTCTTGCCGACGTACTCTTTCCATATGACAAACCCGCAGCCTTCCTTGAAACGTGTACAGCCATAACCTTTCTTACCTTCAATAATCTGACCGGTACAACCCGGTGATGGACAGGATGCCAGCGTTTCACGAACGCCCGGTTGACTGGAAGTCGAAGATCGAATTTGTGCCGTCGCGTTCGCGACACTGCCAGTTCTGGATGAAGCTCCCGACGTTTGACGTGAAGTCTTCGAACCTGCTCTGGTCCCCGAGCCCGTACCTGATGTCTTGGCAGAAGTTGTCCTGGTGCTGGTTTTCTGGGTTTTGGCTCCCTTGCCTTTACCCCGGCCCCCACGTGTATCTTCCCCAAAAGCATCCGCTGGTGCCGGTGCCTGCACACGTACTTTATCAATAATGGACATCGTAAATTTTTTGACGTTCTCCATAAATTTGTCCTGGCCCGCTTCACCTTTGGAAATTTGGTACAATCGTCTTTCCCACTGGCCCGTCATTTCAGGCGAGGTTAACAGATCTACGCCTGCCTTGCGGATCAACTCGATGGCTGTCCGGCCCTTCAACGTCAGTTGCATCTTTTTACCCTGCATTGTAATGTAACCCACGTTTTTGAGTCGTTCGATCGTTGCCGCACGTGTCGCAGGTGTACCTAGTCCACTGTCTTTCATTGCATCACGTAGCTCTTCATTCTCAATCTGTTTCCCTGCACTCTCCATTGCTTTTAGCAACGTTCCCTCAGTATAACTCTTGGGAGGCTGTGTCGCCTTCTCCTTGAATTCACTCTTGGTACATTGAACAGGCAATTCAGGTTGAACAGCAAATGCCTTGTCTGTCCATTCCTCTGCTTCCTCTTCTTCGTTGCTGTTTTTCTTTGTCTTTTTCTTGCCTGTCTGCTCCTGATCTGAAGACCCCAGTACCACCTTCCACCCCAGTGACAGCAGTTCTTTCACAGATGTCTTGAACTGGTGCTTCTCAACGTCAGTGAGCACGGTATGCTGCTTATACTCTGCTGGTGGATAGAAATGAGATAAGAAACGTCTTACGATCAGATCATAGATATTCTGTTCATCCTTAGATAACGTACCCGGTCGTTTCAATGTAGGCAAAATCGCATGGTGATCCTCAACTCTGGACGGGTTACATACACCCTTGTTACCTTTATGAACAAGTTCAGGTTTCGCTCCTTGCGCCAGTTCACTATAGGGTCCATTTTTAAGCAGATTCAGCGTTTTGTGCATACCTTCAATATTCTGTTCCGTAACATAGTTTGAATTGGTCCGTGGATAAGAAATCACTTTATGTTTCTCATAAAGTGCCTGTGCAATATCCAACGTTTTCTTCGCCCCATATCCATACTTCGCATTTGCTTCACGCTGCAAAAGGGTCAGATCATACAACCGGTATGGATACTCCTTGGTCTGTTTTGCTTCGTACTTGGTAATCTGTCCCGTCTTCCCCTTCACACTGGTCGCAATCGATTCAGCAACGGCGGGGTCGGTCAGCTTGTCCCCTTGACGTAATCCCCTGTACTCCACTCCTTCTTGACGAAACCATGCAGCTACTTCATAAAAGGTCTGGGACTGGAACGCTTCAATCTCGATTTCCCGATCATAGATCAGGGCCAGTACCGGAGTCTGCACCCGGCCTACAGAGAGCAAGGCATTGTGTCGGGTAGTGAAAGCCCGAGATGCATTCATGCCAATCAGCCAATCCGCTTCACTACGAGCTCTGGCAGCATGGGTCAAATTCTCAAATTCTGAGGCATCTTTCAAACCGTCAAAACCACGTTTAATACTCTCAGCGGTCAGATCCGATATCCACAGCCGTTTGACAGGCTGACGCAGCTTCAACTGTTGTTGAATTAAGGCAAAAATATACTGTCCCTCTCGCCCTGCATCACAAGCATTAACGATGGCTGACGCCCTTTTCGCAAGTTCTCCGATCATTTTCAGTTGATCTTTCGTTCTGGGGTTGGGTACGATCTTAAACTGATCCGGAATGATCGGCAGGTCGCCGATATTCCAGCGCTTGTACTTTGAATCATAGGCATCCGGTTCAGCAAGTCCCAATAGATGACCAATCGCCCAGGTGATAATGTAATGCTCACCTTCCAAATAATTGCGATTGTTCTTGGCTCTTGGTTCTATGACGGCGGCAATGGTTCGGCCCATGTCGGGCTTTTCCGCAATAACCAGTGTCTTCATCCGTCCATCTCTCCTCCTTCACCGTCCAGATGACGGCAAAAAGGGGCCTTCCGCCCACGGAAGCCCCTTGCTTCTGAAACTTATTATATCAGATTTTGGTTGCGGGAGCATCCTCCCCATTGGATTTACCCTGCTGCCTGTTCATTCAAAGCCTGCTTCACTCTGCACTCTTTGCATACGCCCTGAAAATCAAGCCGATGGTCTGTAACGGCAAAGCCGTATTGACGCTCGATTTGTTGTTCCAAACGAAGCAAACCATCCTCCATGATCTCTTCTACAGTGCCACACTCTGTGCAAATCAAATGATGATGGTGATGTGAGCCATCCGTACTTCGCAGGTCGAAGCGCGCAGCACCGTCACCAAAGTTAATCTTTTCTACGACCTGAAGATCACTAAGCAGTTCAAGCGTACGATATACGGTAGCCAAGCCAATCTCCGGGAATTGTTCCTTGACCAGCAGAAATACTTCCTCTGCGCTAAAATGATCCTTCTCATGTTCAAGTAATACACGTACTGTAACTTCTCGTTGTTGTGTCAGCTTATAACCTTTTGCAACCAACTGTTTTTTAATGTCATCAATCTGTTCTGAAATGGATTTGTCCCGGTTACTTGCCATAAAGATTGCACCTCCGGATATTATAATTTCACAATTCGTGTAGTTTTCAATTAAGTGTCATTACATTTCTTATTTATAATCATTATAATGTAATAATAAATCTTTATGAGATAAAAAGCAATGCTATACCTCACAGTTGTCTAAAATAATTGTAGCTGAACGTCTCTTGTTATCATAAAAACAACAAAAAACCCCCGCTAAATTGCGAGAGTTTTGTTGTATCAGTTATATATTTTATTCAAAAATTGCAAATCCATATCCATATGCGGCTCATTAACTCGTTATACGAGAACTGTAGCACCCATCAAGTATTTGTCCACTTCACGGGCAGCTTCACGGCCTTCATTAATTGCCCATACAACCAGACTTTGACCACGACGCATGTCACCTGCTGCAAATACTTTATCCACATTGGTATTGTATTTGCCGTAACGCGCCTTAACATTGGTACGACGGTCTGTTGCAAGTCCCAGTTGTTCCACCAAAGTCTGTTCCGGTCCGTCAAAACCGATAGCAATCATGGCCATTTGAGCTGGGAAGACACGCTCTGTACCCGGAATCGGCTGATAGATCTTACGTCCCGTCTCATCTACAATACGCTCGATTTGAACGGTGTGAAGTTCTTTGAGATTCCCCTCATCGTCACCCACAAATTTGGTCGTCATGATGGAGAACTCACGCGGGTCGTCACCGAACAATGCTTTCGCTTCTTCCTGTGCATAATCAAGAGTATATACGTTCGGGAATTGCGGCCAAGGGTTGTTAATACGATCCCGTTCCATAGGAGCCTGAGTATGTGTACCAAATTGTGTAATGCTCCGACAACCATGACGAAGTGATGTAGCTACACAGTCGGAACCTGTATCCCCGCCACCGATGACGATAACATCCTTGTCCTGTGCTGACAGGTAATTACCATCCTCCAGATTGGAGTCCAGGTAACTTTTGATGCTGCCATTCAGGAAATCCATGGCGTAATGTACGCCTTTCAAGTCACTGCCTTCAATGTTGAACTCACGTGGTTTGGTGGCGCCGCCGCACAGGACAACAGCATCATAATCATCCACCAGTTGCTGTGCAGCAATATCTTTGCCGATCTCCGTGTTAGTTACAAATTGAATGCCTTCTGCTTCCAACAAATCAACACGGCGCTGAACAACGTTTTTGTCCAATTTCATCGTAGGGATACCATACATCAGCAAACCGCCGACACGGTCGGAGCGCTCATATACCGTTACCGAGTGACCTGCTTTGTTCAACTGAGCTGCCGTAGCCAGTCCTGCTGGACCTGAACCTACAACTGCTACACGTTTACCCGTACGTTTCTCCGGAGGTTGGGGAACCACCCATCCTTCTTCAAAACCCTTTTCAATAATCGCTTCTTCAATCGTTTTGATGGTTACAGGTTCACCAATCAGTCCCACTGTACATGATCCTTCACAAGGAGCAGGACAGACACGACCTGTAAACTCAGGGAAATTATTCGTTTTGTGCAGACGATCAAGTGCTTCTCTCCACAAACCACGATACACCAGATTATTCCATTCTGGAATCAGGTTATGCACAGGACAGCCCGACGTTCCGCCAGTCATATCTATACCTGTATGGCAATACGGGGTACCACAATCCATGCATCGTGCACCTTGTGTTCTGAGCTCTTCTTCAGCCATATGTTTATGAAACTCTTCCCAATCCTTAACCCGCTCCGCTGGTTGGCGGTCCGCAGGTAGCTGCCGTTTGTATTCCATAAATCCAGTAGGTGTAGACATCTTACGTTTTCCCCCATCCGTTCTTGTCTTAATCCCTTCATCTGCATGGTTCTATATGAAATGGATTACTCATGTTTGAGTTTTTGTATATTGTATCACAAAATCTTCTCGAAGATATTTCAATTATAGTAGCACTTTGCATGCTGAATATTAAATGGATTATCCGAATAATTATTTGTATTTTATACATCATATCGTCCAAGTCTACCCATGGTCAATACCCTTAAAATGGTTATTCTTAATGTCTGACGATAGGAAACCAGGCGTTTAATTAATGAAAAAACGACAGTAACGTAATTTAAATGTAAGGTAATTTATCATTAGAAACAACATTTTTTGTTGTTTGAGGCTACCAAATCCGAACAATATCTGATTTTAGGGCTTTACAACGGTGAAACCCCACAATTTTTATACTTTTTTTACTAAAGAGAGATTAGAGGCTATGTATTACAATCATTTTCTTCGTTAATTAAACGTTATATTTATGTCATATATATGCGATTTCGTATTTATTTCATTTTATTTTTAAAAGAAAAGACGCTGTTCACGAATATTTCGTAAATCAGCGCCCTTATATTTCGTTTATAGCGTAAGTTTGGGCTCTTCTACTTCATCTTATGTCCCTCTTACCGTTTTCGTTCGTAGAACTCAAACG
>NZ_JAAIFP010000013.1:0-274228 GCF_010747435.1 Paenibacillus sp. ALJ109b | reverse complement strand
AAAATGGCTCTTTCCGCCTTATTGGACGGAAAGAGCCATTTTGATAATACCGGGGTCCTGTGCCATCAGCTCGCCTTCGCGAGTTTCGTGCCGCGAATCGATGCTGTAGCGTATACGACGAGCGCTGTCCAGATAAGCGCAAAGCCAACGAGCAGAACCGGCGAGACCGATTCCTTGAATACGAATATGCTCAGTAACAGCATGATCGTCGGCCCGATGTATTGAACGAAGCCGAGTGTAGACAACGACATCCGGGCGGCTGCTCGCGCAAAAAAGAGCAGCGGCAGCGCCGTGACTACGCCGGAAAGGAGCAATTCGATGAACGTCGGCGCAGGCAGCGTCCATGCCGTCGTTTTCCCCACAACGGCCAAATAGATCCAGTAGCCGAGCGCGACAGGCAGGACTACAGCCGTCTCCGAGAATAAACCTATAGAAGCGTCTTGCTTGATCTTCTTCTTCGCCAGGCCGTACAAACCAAATGACGCAGCCAGAGAGATCGCGACCCACGGAAACCGTCCATAGTCAATCGCGATGATAAGCACCGCTGCGCCAGCGATGGCAATCGCGAGCCATTGACCGCGGTTTGGCTTCTCACGAAGGAAGAGAACCGCTAACAAGACGTTCAGCAACGGATTCAAATAATAGCCAAGGCTTGTCTCTACGACATGGCCGTTGTTGACCGCCCAGATGAAGATAAGCCAATTAACTGCAATCAGCATTCCGCTGGCGGTGAGGGACAGAAGAAGCGAGCGGTTAGTTGCAATCCGCTTTATGTCACCCCAGCGCCGCTGGGCGGCGACCAGAATACCCATAAAAACAAACGACCATACAACCCGATGCGACAAAATCTCGCCTGCCGGAACTCCGCTAAACAACTTCCAATAAAGCGGGAGAACCCCCCACATGATATACGCAATAATAGCGTTGACCAACCCGTTATTCATAATCATTTTTCCCCTCTTCTTGCTCTGATGTCTGAACGGATTATACGTCTCAATCCCCTCTCAAGTAAAGGAAATAATTGATTGGTTTGATTTAATTATTACTTATTAGTCAAGGTTAATAATCTTATCAAAGCAGTATGAATCTTTGTCATAGCCATTATGCTCATAGAAAGCATGAGCGTCAGTTCGCTTGAATCCGCTGCATAAAATAATACTAGATATTCCGAGTTCTTTAGCATAATTTTCAGTGTGCCTTAATAGTTTTGTACCTACCCCACGATACTGAAATTCCTTTTTTACGGCCAGAGCTTGTATATGTAAATAACCAATCGTAATCCCTATGGATAATGCCTGAACTATAGTTACAAAACCAACCACATCATTTTCAAATAATGCAACAAATGTTTTGTAATTCCCGTCCTCTTTCATTTTTTCTTTAGTAACCCGGAAGTTTTCCTCATTAACATTGCGAATCTCAAGGACATCGTTCCATAAAAAAACAACTTCAGTATAATCATTCGCTACAATTTCTCGTATCTTAATTTCCATGCCTAACCTCTCTTTTCATACAAATAGATTTTAAAGGAAACCATTTCCTGTCTTGTAGCGTTTATGCTACGTGAATAACAATACTTAAGGAGGACTCAAGATGAAGCGATTAGTTTCTCTATTGTTGATGTTAAGTTTAGTTGTAGGTGTAGGATCCGTTGCATCTGCTTTGGATCAATCCTTATTGGATCTACCTTTTAAGGAACGTGCGGCGAATGTGTATAATCCTTCACTAAAAAAGGTCCTGTTAGATATCTCAAAGGACAACAAGTTAACGACAACCCAACATAACTCCATTTATGTTCCTGTGAAGGATGTTTTTAAACAATCTGGAGCAACGTTTAATTGGGACGGAAAGAAAAAAATTACTACGGTTAAAAATCAAGGCCAAGAACTGATTCTTAATTTCTCTGGCAAAGAAATCACAGGAAGTAAGAATCAAGTTGTTCTCCCTCGAGAGTGGGTGCAATTAAAAAATGGAGTCTCGAGTATTGATGCATTTGTCTTAGCATATATTTTTGAAGTATCTACAGATGACTCCGATCAAGAAAGAGTGGACTGGAAAGAAAAACTGAATTTCTTGGATATTAAAGGTACAGCCGGTTTGCCAGGATTAGATAAGTATATGCACGTAAATGTTCAGTTTAATGATTGAATGAAATCTATATTTTCTTAATTTTCTTTCGGTTATCATCGGGATAGGTTTCTTTTCCCTTATTAAGAAACCTATCTATGAATATCCGGTCCTCCGTACACCACGCTATCCCCCCGTTAGAGCCTCGCGAACGTGATGTAGTCGACTTGGACAGGCTCTGCCGATTCGATCCGAAGTGCCCGGTTGATCTGTCCCCGGTGATATTGCCCATGTAAGAGAACCTGCAGCAGGATGTCCCGGACGGATGTTCGGAATGAAACCCCACTCTGATTCGCGTAGTCGATCATTTCGTCCAACTCAGATTCCTCAAGCCCTTCGATATAGACGCGATATTGCTCAGCATTTTCTTCGAACATCGTCCGGATCGCCGTCAGGTCTTCCGCTTCTTCCCATAACGAATATTGCGCGCTGCCCTTACCCTGCAATCGGGACAGCCAGACTCGTTCTGCGACCGCAACATGCCGAACCAGTTTCAGAAGGTCCTTGTTCTTCGTCCCACTCTCTTCGAGCGCGTCCAGGATACGTCCGTCTGCCCAGTACAGGTGGTCCATCATACACTTGATCGTCTTCATTTCGAATTCCCCTCCTGGTCTCATCGATTACTTAAACCTGTTGTCTTTCGCTCGTTTCATCAATGAAGCTTTTCATTCGATTTAACTGATCTCTATCTGGATGCCATAGCGTCTTGGTTGATTGCCATCTTTTAGCGCAGATCGATAAGGAGTTGTTTTGCATAAGCATCCCAGTCTGTTCCATCTGTGTCAATCCCCCTTTACTTCATTATCGTTCGGAATTATTCATCACGTTGACTTACCAACGATTCCTCTTTATAATTCGGACATCTAGAGCCAAGACGATCCCTAGTCGTTTGTTTGAAACTAAAGAAAAACAGTAGAAAAGATTTCTGCAGTTTTCGAAGAATGGATCTTTGGTCTTTTTACAAACTCAAAAGTGAAAGATGTGAAGAAGTTATGAGTAAAGAGAAAGTATACTACGGTAAAAATATCGAGGTAATGTTTAATTCAGAGGTATGCATTCATTCCGGTATTTGCGTAAAGGGCCTCCCTGAAGTTTTTGATTTAAGCAAGCGTCCTTGGGTTAATCCCGATGCTGACACTACGGAAGCAATTTCCCGACATATTGACACATGTCCAAGCGGAGCACTGACGTATAAACGTCTGGACGGTGAATATTCAACAGAGAAAGAGGGATAAACATGCATATTGCAGAACATGATACCGACAACAAAAGATTTCTTATTCAAGATGATGGCGGAATTGCTGCGGTGATGACCTATGTAATCTCAAACCCGGAGCTCTACATCATTGATCACACCTTTGTGGAAAATGCTTACCGGGGACAAGGGCTTGGCGATAAGCTTATCCAAGCTATGGTGGAATACGCGCGGGAAAATGGTATTAAGATTTTACCCTTATGCCCGTTTGCCAAGGGACGATTCGAACGGATCTCCGAATACGCGGATGTCCTCCATAAATAATCCCTATTAATATAATTATGACAATAATAACAGAGAAGAGCCTGCAGGGACGAAATTTCTTCGTCCTCCTCAGGCTCTTTTTCTATCTGTGAATATCCCCGTATTCATAAAAATAGGTCAACATTTTCTGATTTTGATACATGAAGAACTCCCACTCTCTATAGAGGGGGGAGTTCTATTCATATTAAACAACTAACTGTATAGATTAAGAATCGCGAGTACATGAATCTATCCATCCGTTAGGCCTTCTGAACAGAGGACGCGTAAAATACGTCACTATGCATATGTTTGATTTTATCCCAGTTACCGGGATTGGTTGTGTCTGGAGAGCGGTGCTCCATGATTGCTTGATATAAAGCAGTCTTTTGTTCCAAATGAGCGATGTGCTGTTTGGCTTCTTCGAGCTTATTAAGTGCCGCTTCTTTATGCTCCATCATAAGTTTGTAGCGTTGCGGAATGGTCGAATCCCCTTCAAGACAGAAATCAACGTACATTTTAATGACTTCAATAGACATCCCGGATTGCTTGAGGCATTTGATGCCATGCAGCCAGTTGATCGATTCTTCGTCGAACATCCGAATATTGTTTTGATTGCGCTGTACACTTGGCACCAGTCCTTTATCCGTATAGAAGCGTACAGCATGCTCGGTAAGTCCCGTGATCAGCGCCGCTTCTTTGACCGTATGCATATAAAACCCTCCTTGAAAAATAAATGTTGGATGACGGCTTGCCTTCGTGTAACACGAAGGTGATAGGCTTATTGTAATGCAAATCTACCGTATGCGGAAGCGCTGCTCTGAGGAGCCTGATTTTCCGAGTATCGAGGCCATTTGCATCTTACATTTAAACACTGGGAGGAATTACAATGCAAACCGTAACATTAAACAATGGAGTGAAAATGCCGATCATTGGCTTTGGTGTCTACCAAGTTCCAGATGCTGAAGAATGCGAGAACGCCGTATATGAAGCACTGATGGCTGGTTACCGCCTGATCGACACCGCTTCAGGTTATCTGAACGAGGAAGCGGTCGGTCGTGCGATTAAGCGCAGTGGCGTACCACGTGAGGAACTGTTCATCACGACCAAACTCTGGGTTCAAGATGCCAACTACGAGAGAGCCAAGCTGTCTTTTGCTAAATCCTTGAAAAAGTTAGAGCTGGACTATCTCGATCTATACCTTATACACCAGCCGTTCGGCGATTACTACGGTGCTTGGCGTGCAATGGAAGAATTATACCGCGAGGGTAAGATCAAGGCGATCGGTGTCAGCAACTTCCTGCCTGACCGTCTGATGGACCTCATCATGCATAATGACATCGTTCCAGCTGTTAACCAGATTGAAACGCATCCGTTCTACCAGCAGACAGAGAGCGCCGCTTTTATGAAAGAGCAGGGAGTGCAGCATCAGTCGTGGGCCCCGTTCGCTGAGGGACTTAATAACATGTTCAGCAACGAAGTGCTAGTCTCCATCGCAGAAAAACACAACAAATCCGTCGCTCAGGTCGTGTTGCGTTGGCTTGTTCAGCGTCAAATCGTTGTCATTCCAAAATCGACGAAAAAAGAACGGATCATCGAAAACTTTGACATTTTCGATTTTGAGCTGAGTACGGCTGATATCGAACAAATCTCAGCTCTCGATACGCGGGAAAGTCTCTTCTTATCCTACCACGATCCCGAAGTCGCCGAGAGAATGGGCAACTGGAAATTCGATCTGTAACCATGATCGAATCTTAAACTCATCACACGTTTATCCCTGTCTATAGAAGGGATAGGCCGGTGGTATTATCCCCTCATGGTAGACAGTGAAAAAGAGGACAGGTTACTTGGCATGGGAACTGTATTTCGTTTTACAACATGGAACGTTTCCAAAACAAACTGGGCGACCTTTCCCCGATTGATTCCGGGAGAGAGTCACCTTAATAAAATCTCTTTTTTATTGTCTACTTGACGGGGCTATTTAATACTCCGTAATATCGATTGTAAGAATACTAGATTCTGCGAACCCAGATATCCTCACAGAGAAATAGTCTATTTCCCACTGTGAGCGCCAACGTTTAACTTAAATCCGTAAGGACTTGTTTTGCATAAGCATCCCAGTCTGCTTCATCTGTGTTAATCTCTAAAGTTGGAATCAATGATTGTTTCGTAGCCATTCGAAGATTTTCTTGATTATCTAAAAACGTTTCACATACTTGGGGAGTAGTAGACTTTCCCATCACATATGACTTCCAAGCTTCACCGCGACTTTCAATATACCTTGGCTCAACTGCATCCGGGGTCAAGGTTAAGAGTACACAATGTGCATTCATCATGAATAGACGTTTCTCAAGCAACTCAATCTCAGGAGAGGCTTTAAATGCGGCTCTATGATTTACATGAAACCTCTCTAAAAGAAAAAATATACCTTTTGATGGTTTTGAATGACCAAGAGAGTTAATCCAATCGTATTGTTGTTCCAGATAATCAACATGTCGCTTTAGAAGTGAAATATGTTCATCCTTATCCATGGATCTTAAAACACCTTGGTATGAATGCAATACTTGTGAATAGTGTTCACTTATTGCAATTATAGTTTTTTCACTATTCTGTGTTTGACTATGTAATCTCTTTATTGCAGAAAATAATGATGTTTTCCCTACAGTAGACATCCCTTCGATAATTACACCCCGAATCATCTTCCTACTCCTCCTAAGCTTCTTGGTATTCTGCCCTTTAGTATAACTTAGCCCCCGCTCAAATAGTTTGTTCGACGTAAGAATTAAACTCAACTGCCCGTTAGCTGAACAAAAGCAGCCGATCACATTGTGATCGACTGCTTTCTTGTTGTTATTGGGCTAACGTGTCCCGTTAGTCTAATAATGCGGATTATTTCATGAACAACAATTCTTATCCTTTGATCATGGCTATCAATTCAGACCGAGCAGACGCATCGTCTTTAAACACACCACGAAATGATGATGTTCTCGTTAAAGCTCCACTTTTTCTTATCCCCCTCCCACACTTGCAGTAATGCTCAGCTTCAATAAATACCGCGACTCCTTGTGGTTGAAGTGCTTTATCTAAGGTATCTGCTATTTGGCCTGTCAGTCTCTCCTGCACTTGAAATCTGTGCGCATATGCGTCAACCACTCTAGCCATTTTGGATAATCTCGTGATGATATTTCCTTGTGGAATATAGGCAATATGAGCCTTTCCATAAAACGGAGCGAAGTGATGCTCACACAGAGAATGGAAGGAGAGGTCTTTCATAAGAATCAATTCTTCACAAGATACATCAAATATCTTTTCTAGGAAGGCCTCAGGATCTTGACTATATCCTTTTGTATATTCCATAAACGCTTTAACAACATGATAAGGAGTCTCTTTCAATCCATTTCTAACCGGATCATCACCGCATAACAGAATGAGCTCAGTGATGCCTTTCAACACACCATCAACTTGCTTGACTTCCGTATCACTAAAGCTGTGCTCCAAGCCCTTTAATTTTTCCAACTCATGTAGAAACTCCGAATCTAGGATCATATAAATGATCTCCCCCTACAAAAAATTTAATATCCAATCATAAAGATCCCCTTAAAGAGTGCCATATGTTCTTTACAACATAGTCTACTTTAAGGGGATATGATTATTGTGCTTAGTAATTATAGAAAATTAATATGCCAATACTGATCAAGCAATTATTCATGAAAATACTTTGCCCCATTATTAGCAATAATCTCTTTGTACCACTGAAAACTTTTCTTTCTGATTCTTCTAAGCGTGCCAGAGCCATCATTGTTTTTGTCTACATAGATGAAGCCATACCTTTTTTTCATCTCGCCTGTACCGTTACTCACAAGATCGATTGGTCCCCAACTTGTATACCCTATAATATCAACCCCGTCTTTTATTGCTTCAGCAATCTCTGCAAAGTGAAGATCTAAATACTTAATACGGTAATCATCTTCAACGGTATCATTGTCCAAAAGAGTATCTTGCGCTCCAAGTCCGTTCTCTACGATAAATAACGGTTTATTGTACCTTTCATGCAACTGGTTACAAGTAATCCGCATACCTTTTGGATCGATTGTCCATCCCCATTCCGAGGTTTCCAAATAAGGGTTGATTACGGAACCAAACACATTCCCATCCGTGGAATTCTTCAATATTTCAGGATCAGCACTGGTACAACGGCTGGAATAATAGCTGAAACCGATGTAATCCACCGTATAAGTCTTCAAAATTTCCAAATCTTCAGGCTCAAACTGTATCTGAATTTCATTCTCGATAAAAAAGCGTTTTGCATAACCAGGATATTCTCCTTTGGACTGGACATCAATCAAGAAATAAGATTCGCGTTCCATTTTCATCACTTCCCAGTAATCTTCAGGATTGCTGCTATATGGATACACATTTCCAGCTGCCAACATACACCCGATCATGGCGTTAGGTATGATTTCATGACAAGCCTTAACCGCCAGTGCACTTGCAACCAGTTCATGATGCGCTGCTTGATACAGAACTTGTTGTTTGTTCTCACCTTCTTCAAAAATAATGCCCGCACCTGTATAAGGAAGATGCAACAACATATTAATCTCGTTGAATGTCATCCAGTATTTCACTTTAGTTTTATACCGCTCAAACAGTGTTTTGGAGTATTTTTCAAATAGCTCAATCATGATTCTGTTTTTCCAGCCGCCATAGGTTTTTGCTAGGTTCACAGGTAAATCAAAATGACTAATGGTAACAACGGGCTCAATATTATACTTCAGAAGTTCATCAAGCACGTCATCATAAAATTGCAATCCAGCTTCATTTGGGGTTACATCGTCACCATTGGGAAAAATACGGGCCCATGAAATCGACATTCGAAATGATTTGAAACCCATTTCCGCAAAAAGTGCGATATCCTCTTTATAACGATGATAAAAATCGATAGCTTCGTGCGAAGGATAAATCTCGCCTTCCTCGGGTAAAAATGAATTTAAAATACCCATCGAAACCTCATTACGCTTAGGCCCCTTCGGCATCAGATCAATGGTCGTTAGTCCCTTGCCATCAGCGAGGTATGCCCCCTCAATTTGATTGGCAGCCGTAGCGCCACCCCACAGAAAACCATCCGGAAATTTAGTGATTTTATTAAACATTTCCAATTACCTCCTTATTTTTGTGCGTATACTTTGAGTAACGGTTCTTTTTCATTTATTATGTCATTAGTAATTCCTACAATATCGTGGTACGTGGATGTATTCGTAATAACAATGGGGGTTACTGTCTCATAACCGGCATCCTGGATGGCCTGAAAGTCGAACTCTACAATGAGATCCCCGACCTGTACCCGATCCCCATCCTTCACGAAGGCATTGAAATACTGGCCTTTTAACTGAACGGTATCTTGTCCAATATGAATAAGTAACTCTACCCCGTCATCACTGATAAAACCAATGGCATGTTTCGTGCGGTAAATCGTTTGTACAATACCATTTACTGGAGATACAACACGTCCATTTGTAGGGCGGATGGCTATTCCTTTGCCCATATACTCTCCTGCGAAAGTTTCGTCCTTGATATCTTGGAGTCTAACAACAGTACCGGTCATCGGGCTAACGATTTCAAAAGGTTGGTCATTTAATTGACTTGTATTGGGAATGAATTCTTGTTTTTCAGCAATATGGGTTGATATCGTTTCTGTTGGATCTTTAAAACCAATGAAGTAGGTCAAGACAAACCCAAAAATAAAGGCGACGGCAGTTGCAATGAGTGACATATAAAAACTAAAATCAATACCAGCGGCCTTATTTACAAAGTTGGGATAGCCAAACACACCGAGACCTCCAAGAATGTAAAATTTTGACCCGGCAAATCCTAAAAGACCTCCCCCGATTCCTCCGGCAATACAACTCATTATGAACGGTCTCTTTAAAGGTAAGGTCAGACCATATATCGCAGGCTCTGTGACACCAAAAATCCCAGAAATGAATGCCGGTACACTCAATGCTTTTGTTTTTCGATTTTTGGTTTTGATCAGAACCGCTAGAACCGCACCAATTTGTGCAAATGAAGCCCCAAAAGAAAGCGCCATAATTGGATCTGATCCTATTGTTCCAATGTTCAGCAGCGCAATGGGAATGATTCCCCAATGAAGTCCAAAAAGAACCAAAACCTGCCACATGGAGCCTATAATTATACCTGTTAAAATAGGGCTGAATCCGTAAATTTCAGTAGCGCCTGCCCCAATTAAATTTCCTGCCCATGTAGAGATCGGCCCTATGACCAAAAAAGTAGCAGGGACGATTATAAGCATCGTAAAAAAAGGGACCAAGAACGTTCGTACCACTTGTGGTATAACTCTTTTTAGACGCTTTTCTAATTTTGATGCAGAAAATGAAGCTAAAATGATGGGTATGACCGAGGAGGAATACGTCATTAAAATGACAGGTAGACCCAGAAACGTGATATGAATTGGAGATTCAAAAATAGTCCCTCCAAACAATACGTATTGAGGCTTTCCTTCACTTAAACCAGACAACGTCGGGTATACGAGAGATGCTCCTATAGCCATTCCTATAAAGGATGACCCACCGAATTTTTTCATTGCAGTGTATCCTAAAAATACAGGGAAGAAGTAAAACAGGCAGTCTCCAGTTGCTTTTAATAATTGATACGTCCCAGATGTTTCCGTAATCCAACCAAAAGACAAAAACAATTCGTTGAATCCTTTGATCATTCCTGTTGCGGCCAACAGACCAAGCAATGGCTGAAAAACGCCTGAAATCATATCAATAAAGCGATTGAAAATATTTCCTTTGGCTGTTTTTTCTTCATTGGAATTTAATGTATCTTCATCATCTGAAGGCCAATTTCCTAGTTTAGAGATAGCTTTATACACATCCGGAACTTCGTTTCCGATCACAACTTGGTATTGACCCCCACTTTGCATAACCGTAATGACTCCAGACAGTTTCTTTAATTCTTCTGTTTGTGCCAATCTTTCGTCCCTCAATTGAAAGCGCAATCGTGTTATACAATGAACAACGCTGTTAACGTTTTCAACACCGCCAACTCGAGACAAAATCTCCTTGGCTAACTGGTCATAATTCATGAGTGTTCTTCCTCTCTGGCTGTGACTTTGCGTTAAAAAAACTGAATGGCTGCCCAGCGAATAGACTCTAGCCATCTTTTCCATGCTGACGTTCAGCGTTCTGAGATTTTTGCACAACGACGCTCAATTCTGCAAGGCTATTTTAGTAATTTTCAATTTGTCAACAGGCTTTGTATATTGAGAAAAGTTAGCAGAAAGTACGTCTTTTCTGGCCAGAAATGGTATTGCCTGATTTAACAGTCACAACCCAGTTGATGTACGAGCTCTCTTCGCGGACAATAATAAAACACTTTTTTTTAAAAATGCAAGTGTTTTTTCACTGCAACTTGACTTTTAGAGAGGAATTCAATTGAACATTCTAGCATTTCATATATGAAGTAATTTTAGTTCAATTAGCCCAAGGAAAATGAAGCATGATTGCATTATAAACACAATCTTCTTTGTAACCACTGCTACTGTGGATCTGGTTACCTTAGATTTTATTATCATTCTCTCCGACAAAGATTATTGACAAGAACAAACCATTGCTTTTATACTGATACCGAAATGAACGAAATACTAAAACCCGATGGATGTGGATTTTTCTAGAGAGTCATCTCTATTTTCGCCACACGAATGCCTCTGCGCATTTGTGTGGCTTTTTTGTATTCAAAAAAGGAGGTTTTTTTATGAAACTGTGGCATTATGCACTTATCGTTTTCTTGGGAGGTTGTTGTTACGGCGTACTTTCGACATTTGTGAAACTGGCATATAGTGCAGGTTTTTCTACACCAGAGGTAACTGGTGTGCAGTATTTCTTTGGGGCGGTTTTAAGTTGGGTGTCTGTGATTTTCGTCAAGAAGAAAAGCCTCACTCTTAAGCAAATTACGAAGCTTCTTTTGTCCGGAATTCCCTTTGGACTCACAGGTATGTTTTATTATCAATCGCTACAGACCATAAATGCTTCCTTAGCTATCGTCCTCCTTTTTCAGTTCGTTTGGATTGGGACGTTCTACGAATGGCTTCTCCAGAAGAAAAAACCAACCCGAGGCAAACTTATCTCGATTGGAGTACTGCTCTTCGGTTCGGTACTGGCGGCGAATGTCTTCTCTCAAGGAGATCTCTCGTTATCGTTGCAAGGAACAATTTGGGGGCTATTGGCTGCTTCAACCTTCGCTTTATTTGTTTTTCTCAGTGGTTCTGTTGCGAAAGATACTTCGCCCGTATTGAAAAGCGCCCTTCTTTCAACCGGAGCTGTTATTACTGTTTTTGTGGTGTTCCCTCCAACCTTCTTATTTAACCTGGATGTGCTGACAGGATTGAGTTCATACGGATTAGTTCTAGGCGTTTTTGGAGTTGTATTGCCTCCACTTTTGTACTCTATAGGTATGCCACATATTGGTTCAGGAATGGGTACAATTATGACTGCATCTGAACTACCTATGGCAGTTGTTATGTCTTCACTTGTATTAGAAGAAGTAGTAGGTTGGTCTCAGTGGACCGGTGTTGTTATTATTTTATGTGGCATCGCATTTAGTAACATAATACAAGGGGGATCAAGCCAGCAATCTGCAATGAAGGAATATACATCGCTTTAGTTTCTAAACAAGGTATGAAGGAGACTGATGAATAATGATCTCAGACCAAGACTTGAAGCATTTACAACGCTGTGTGGAACTTGCGCGAGTTGCATTAGTAAACGGAGATGAACCGTTTGGTTCCCTTCTAGTCGACCAACAAGGTAATGTGTTGGAAGAAGACTATAATCATGTTTCTGGCGGTGATCATACCCAACATCCAGAATTTGCTTTAGCACGATGGGCTGCTAATCATATGACACCAGAGGAACGAGCAAAAGCAACGGTATATACTTCTGGGGAACATTGTCCGATGTGTGCAGCTGCTCATGCATGGGTTGGATTAGGCCGTATTGTATATGCGAGTTCTTCTGCTCAACTGGTTCAATGGATGAATGAACTAAACGTCCCCCCGGCGCCTATCTATAACTTGTCCATTCAGGAGATTATTCGCAACGCGAAAGTTGATGGTCCTGTACTTGAGTTAGCTGACCAGATCAAAGCAATGCATGTTGAAATGCATCAACGAACAAAATGAGAGTAAAATTATTATAGAAGAAAAAATTCAAAGGTTGTCCCTATTCAATGACAAGCACTGCTGGTGGCTACTATATATATGATGAGAGATCATTAATTGGGTTGTAGAATTTGAGGTTGTTTTAAAAGGAACGTTATCTGTGATTATATATATTGTTTCAAGTCGCCCTATTTACGCGAACCTGCCCGTTAATTGAATAGAGGCAGCCGATCATGTTGACCGGCTGCCTCCTTTGGTTTTATTGTGCTAACGTTTCCCGTTAGTTTAATGACATATTATTCATTTAGTCGTTTAAATTTGAAGAGCTCGAGTAATGCATGGAAGAATCGAAGTGTATCTTCCTGAGATGTGATTCTATCTTCATACTCCTCATACAATGCATTAGCTAATGCGTGATTTCTATTTAAATTCCCTCCATAAAATCCATAAACTGCTCGTGAAATTGTCCAAGCAAATGAAGAACAATCAAGGCGTCTCTTTTGTGTCGCTTTACCCACAGTTGTTTTCCATGCCCAGATTTCTGCTAACGCGTTTAATGCCATCTCAGGAGTTTCTGAACTGAATTCCGGATCAAAGCCTTCATTGCTCCCCATCTGCATCACTTCATCAAGACCTATCGGTTTTCCTAAAATCAAACTTAGGTCCTTACGCATTAAGTCACGAATCAACGGAAAGTCAATTGTTGAGAAGTTTAACAGATCCTCTTTCCAGAACCATGGGTCATCAGGGTCTTTTATCTTTGTGAAATCAATTTCATTTATTTCATTCAATTGGCCTGGTGTTAAATCAGCGAGCCTAATTTTATTTCTTTTTAAAGTAGTTGTAGTTTGAGGTGACTCTTTATAATAGCAAACACCATTCTTACACCCATATTCTATTATGTATCCGGTGTCTCCATAGACTAATTTCTCATCGAAGTCAGCAGGCCTTGCTTTCTTTACATATTCAACAAAAAATTGAGCTGCATTAAGAACAGAAGCTTCATTTCCATTGCCTTCTATCGCAAGTCCGCTAGGTCCCTGATAAACTGTAATTTCATAAGAATTTTGAACATTGTCTGTTGCTGTGATGGTGTATTGAAAGGCATTCTCTGCATCGGATGTTTTATAATCGGGTTCTCCAAACAGAGTCAACAGAGATCCTCTAAATTGAGCAAGTTCTTCCCTATCTCCAATCTCTGGGGTAAGTATCTTCGAGCTTTCATAGTCATTAATATTTTTTTTACTTGCGATAAAATCATACATATTACTTTAGACCTTTCTTTGTTTAATTTAATTCAATCATATTAAAGGATAAAATAAATAACAATAAATTTTCACTTTAGATCACATTAGAACCTCGAGATGTTGTTAAACTAACCTGCCGTTAGTTTAATGGAAAAAGACAGCCGATTACTTGCCGGCTGTCTAAATTTAATTATTATAAGTCGTCCTAATGGGAACTCACGGCAACTTTATGCTTACAATTTCGACTTATGGCAAACTTATGCTTCCAAATACATTTAAAATATTACGAAAACACCAAAATTTTAAGCATTTTCTGACATACATATGGGTAAATATCTGATCCCTTTATGGGTTAAGTCTCATGTATCTGCGACTTAACCCATAAGTTTGCCATTTGGTTAACTTATGTTTCCAATATGTGATGGACTTCAGTATGATCTTGGTATCTTCACAAACAAATAGATAACTCAACGGAAAATAAGCAGTCTAGAAATCTTTAGATTGCTCATTAGCAACTAACGTTTCCCGTTAGCTTAGTCTTTTTTTTCTCATTTTTCCTTTAATAGAAAGTACGTTTCAATAATTTCAGTACCTCGAATTCCGATACTATGCTTATTCTGTCACCTACCGTAGTTGCGTCATAATAAGATTTCTTCACAGTAAGCCAGATTGCGTTGGGCATTTCATCATTCAATATTTCGCTTAGTGGCGATTCGATATCAGCCCTGCCGCGAACAACCAGTATTCTATCGTTTTCTTTTGCAACATCAAAACCTTCTTTATAATTCCAACGCTCATCAAAAATTAAAAGAGCCGTAGGGATGCTTTCCCATACGGCTCTCTTGTACGCGCGCTTCACGATTTAACCAAATCTTATCACGTAATCGAGTAAGTTGCCTATCTTTAGGACATCACCATCAATGAGTTTAATGCCTATCCACTAATGACCAGGCTAGCAGTTGACCAGGTAATGATTAAGGATAATATATCCTTGTACCATCAAAATAATTAAATGAAGTAATAGTCCAATCATTAACCTTCTTAGTCATCTCAGCTTCAATACTGTAGCTATAGTTATAGTCGCCAACAATCCCATCTGAATGAAAGACTGCTTTAAATTTAGTAAGACTTTTATTCCATTGAATATACTCTGACTCAGGAAGACCTATTTCTACGTTATTTTTATGAAATTGAATCCAGTATTTCTTTTTGGACATCGCATTTGTTGCAAGAGTCAATGCTTGATTATCTGTCAATGGACGAGCATATACCGTAATGTGCTCAGAATTTCCTGTCAAAGTAGATGTATCCCATTTGATATAATCGTTCGGATAGAAGAAGTTACTTAAAGCTTTAAATTGTACATACACCGAGCCATTTTTCAACAATACTCCATTACCAACAGTAGCATTAAAAGTCTTCCCGCCTTTAGTTAGTGAAGCAGTTTTTGTCTTCTGATTCCAAGTTATTTTTACATCAAAATATTTATCAAGTTGTTCATCGTATCTGAATAGATCATTCGTCGCCATACTACGGAGAGGGGCATATAATCTACCCTCAGAAAGCAAACCGTTTACTCCGCCATATGCATCATAATCATCATTTGCGGCATAAGAACTGCCCATTAGCGTAATCAAAATCGTGTTAAACTACTTATTATCATCCACATAAGATTTGCACACTGAAAATCACCAGCATGACAATGCGTTGTTATTAGAGTCAAACCAAAAGAAAGTCCGTGGAGTGTCAGAATGTCCATAGCCTAGCAAATCATAACCTATAACGAAATTATGGGCGGAAAACATCCGCATTTGCTCTTCCCAAATCCGATGATCATTAAAGTTGCCATGAATAAACCCAATCGACTCTCCACTACCTTTGCTTTCATAAAATAGAACTCCGCCCCGAACATCTATGTAACCTTGATTGAAAATAACATCACTCCCTTTATAGCAAGTCTGCCTTATGCAAGTTGTCTTCATTAATGGATCGTAGTACCTCGGAGACAGAGTAATTGCCTTTGCCGCAACAACGGTCTATTTCATCCCAGCATTCCTCTGGCAAGGTTAGCGAGATTTTACGCGTGATGACTATTGGCTTTCGGCCAGCGCCAGGGCGAGCTCCACCTTGTTTTTTCGAATGTTTACAATTGGTCGTTAATTTATTTTCTGTCATAAGTAATCACTTTACGCTTTGCTTTTTCGGGGTTTAAAAAAAGTGGAGTGGCGTCGTGTAAAATTATTTTAAAATGATGTGGCTTTTTACCTCCCTTCGGTGTCTAATGAATTGTAAGTTCAGGAGGAGGTACTACTGGTGTCACGAGCTCAAGACAAAAAGAATATCCCTGTTCTTCCGGAGGAACAGGAGCACATCCAACATTTCGAAGCCATTTATAATCAATATCGAGATAGAATTCGAAATTATATTGCAGTAAAGACGAATTCGGCAACTGCCGATGACTTAACGCAACAAGCTTTTTTAAAAGCAATGGAAAACTTTCACTTGTTTAAGTGTAACTCCAGTATATTTACTTGGCTATTCAAAATCGCGCAAAATATTGTGAAAAACGAGTATCGTACGAGATCACGAAAAAAAGAAACGGTGCACGAAGTAATCGATTTTCAGTCCCAATCGATATCCCTCGATATTGCAAGAGATGTCGACATCCGTCTTGATATTAGTGCTGCATTAGCCCGATTAAATGAATTAGATCAGCAGATCATATCATTGCGTTTTTTCGTCGACTGCACGTTATTGGAAATATCCAAAATCATCGGGATGCCTGAAAGCGCAGTTAAGAACAGACTCTACCGTGCCTTAAACAAACTGAAAAAAGAATTAAAAGAATGGGGTGACATTACAATCATGTCTATTAAAGAATTGATATCGATTGTGGATAAAAGCGAGGCTCCCTCCAAAAATGATGGTATGAACAAGGTATACCATGACTTATTTGAAGAGTTGAAAAGCAATGTAGAACGAATTATTACAACCTATCGTCATCGACCTTCTCAGAAAATCGCTATTGAGATCTATCCGGATCTGTCCACTTTTCATCAAGCAATAAACGAACCGGATGCGCCCGATTGGTTCATGGGAACCTATGAGGACAACAAAATCAAAATCGTATCCCCGCTCAACCCAGGCCCTGAACATACGTATCAATCGGTACTACGGAACACGATAAGCTTATTTACGATGTGGTTATTGAAGGACATTAACCCGTTGGCACCGAAATGGCTTACACACGGGCTCGGCGGGCATGAAGCCGGACAAATGTCACAAGAATATATCCAGTACAGCACCTCCGAAGCGATTCGAAATAACGCTGTTCCTAGCTTTCAAGCATTAACGGATGACACCTGGCATTTCGAGAAGATAGGGGGATATGCATTCTCACATCTTATCGTAGAATATCTCAACCATTCTTACAGTTTGGATGCGCTCAACAAATTCATACGCGATGCCACTGATTTTCAAGGCGCATTTCAAGTATCGGAAGCAGAGCTGCACGGGATGTGGGTGCAACATTTAAAATCTAGGCTATGATAATTTTAATACTAGTATTTGACCATAAGAAAACCACCTTCGAAAAGGTGGTTTTCTTATGGTCTCCCATAGCTCAACAGTACACTATACATTGTTCTATCTAGTACAGCCTTATAGCCCCAATCATTAAACTATCCTGCCCGTTAGCTTAGTGACTAATCGTTAATGGAACTATGTTTTTGTCCATTTCGGCAACAGTACAAGTTCTTTCCTTTCCTTTCCTTTCCTTGACTCAAGACAAGCTCTTGTACCAATAAAACAATAAAAGCCGCTAAATTAGCGACTTCAACGTCTATTGAAGAATAATGACAAAGTGAACGCTATTCCGATTTTGTATCTTCATTTTCCGCTTTTTTGAGCTGCTTTCTCTCGATATGGGCCTTCCCCCATTGATGTAAAGTTTCCAAAATCGGAGAAAGGCTCATGCCGTATTCCGTGATCGAGTACTCCACTTTCGGAGGGACTTGAGGATAAATGACTCGCTTCACGATCTCTTCCTCCTCCAACTCGCGCAGATGGAGCGTAAGCATCCTTTGCGTGATATCAGGCAGCAATCTTTTTAATTCATTGAACCTCAAAGGTTCACCTTGAAACAAATGATAAAGAATCATCGGCTTCCATTTGCCGACAATTGAATCCAGCGCAACAACGAATTGACATTGGACAGGGTCCTTTTGCATGTGTTCTCCTCCGTTACAGTACCTTTTTTAATACTATACCACATGATTGTGCGTACTTCACAAATAGTACATATGCGATATGATTAATCCAGAAAGTGTATTTAATTTAATTACAGAAGGGAAGTTTTAAATCATGTCAACCTTACTATACATCACCGCACATCCTCTTGATCCTCAGTCATCTTATAGCCTCGCAGTTGGAAATGAATTTATTGAAGCATACCGTGAGGCAAATCCAACAGATGAAGTTGCTTATTTAGACCTGTACCAAGAGAACATTCCGCAAATCGATGCTGATGTCTTACGCGGTTGGGGAAAGATGCGATCAGGTTCGTCTTTCGATCAACTGACTGATGCTGAGAAATCAAAAGTGGCTCGTCATGAGACGATTATAGACCAATTCGTGGCTGCCGATAAGTATGTGTATGTTTCACCTATGTGGAATTTCTCGATCCCACCGGTTCTGAAAGCATACACGGATGTGACTTCAGTTCCGGGTAAGACTTTCAAATATACCAAGGATGGACCTGTGGGTCTGTTGTCCGGCAAAAAAGCATTACACATTCAAGCTTCCGGATCCGTTTATTCGGAAGGTCCACTTGCTCCGATTGAAATGGGATACAGCTATCTACAAAAGATATTACATTTCTATGGTATTCAATCTATTGAGGCAATTTTTGTGGAGGGAACGGCATCATTAGAGCAAGCACCAATTATTAAGGAAAAAGCAATTGCAAAAGCAAAGGAATTTGCCAAACGTTTCTGATCTCACGTTAATTAAACAAAACAGCCGATCATGTTGGTCGGCTGTCTTCTTGGTTTATTTAACCAAACTTTCCCATCGGAGTAATAATTTATTAGTTACATCATTCGGAATTGAACCATCATTATAACGATAAGAGAAGAAATACAGCTTAGTATTGCAATCAAAATATGAAGACAACTGAATGAGATTTTTTCTAGAAAAATTCTTTCTTTTTTTTGAATGAAACACGAGTAAATTAACACAGTGATCACAATGGGCAGATAATGATAAAGATCCGGTCCATCCTTACTGGGTAATACTTTATTAATATAGCCACCTATTGTTTCATCAATGATCATAAATGTATATATAACTCCGATTAACGCTGAAATAAAAAACTGAAATGCTAACTGAACTAGATTTTTCTTTAAAAACAAGGGACCAATTTTTCGGTATAGGTCATTGACCATTATATCTTTGTTGCCTCCTCATTTTTTTTGAATAACACCCCTATATTTTACCATACAGCTTGTTCTAGTGATTTAGCGCAGTGACACCACAAATTAAAACTAATCTGCCCGTTAGTTCAATAAGATAGAGGAGCAGTATCGTCCGGGTCTGAACCAGCTGCTCCCCATACTTCCCCATCAACGTTATAACCGCCACCGCTCCATTGAAGCAAGTAGCCTCCAGTACGCATGCCTTGCGTGAAACCTTGATTAATATTTATCCAATCCAGAGATTCCCCAGCAGCAATCGTTCTAGCGAAATACACTTCACTAGTATCTAAGTGTGTTAAACTAACATTGACTTCATGGCTACTATTGTTCTTCATTAGAAGTTTTATATGTACAAATTCCGGATTTATTGAAAAGGGTTGCTGTACCGTTGCGCCCCCAGAAGCAATATAGTGCGAGGGTTTATCCTCTTCTTCACTTAAAGTATTAGTAAGGGTTGTACTTGTTGACTTGCTTGATAATACACCAGACTTTGGAGTAGAGGTATTCTCTTGAGTTGAACTTGTTGAATCACAGGCAGTTACGGTCGCTGTTGTTAAAGATAATAATAAAACAGCAAAAAAAAGCCCCTTTTTTTTCACAACTTTATCCCTCGTATTCTTTTATTAGTTATTCTAAACCTATAATACGTTGCTCGTTATTTATAACGCTATCAAATCAATGAAAGTTACATCTGTAATTCACAAAATGGCTACCCGAAAAGAAAAAACGAATGATTAGTTCTCCATGGGAAACTTCAATGGATTTAATACCCGTATATTTAAGAGTCCCTTTTACTTTTATTGCTTCACCAGTAACTATAATAGTTGGCGTTGTTACTTCGAGAACAAAATCAGATGCTACTACACTTTGAGTCACAGTATCTTCATTTTTTTCTGTTGATGAACACCCAGCAAATATCATGGATACCACTAATACCAACATTAAGATCCAACTATTCATTTTTGTCACATCATATCACCTCTCTCATACTACAACGGATTTATATCGAATTTGTTGTTTAATTTCAAGGATACAAGTCATTCCGCTTCATAGTCTACTTAAAGTCAAATATTAAAAAGGCTCCCATGTAAGCTGGCAGCCTTAATTGCTTTCGTTTTCCATTAGTTTGAATTACCGAATCATCTCATTGATTTTGCTAACGCGATCATTTCCTCTCTAGTTAATTCTCCGCTGTCCATTTCAATGAAAGTATCATTTTGTACCCATCGTAGGTATCCTCCTGGTATATGATTAGCCCATGGTTCAAATCGCCCTTGGATTCCATTTATGTTAATTTTCTCTCCATGTTCATTAAATTTAAAATCCTCGACTATAGTTCTTGTTGTACTTGTTCGATTACGAACATCGATGTTAGTGATAACTCGGTTTATTTTATATCCACCAGCTTTATGTTCTTCAATTCCAAACAAATATGTCTGTCCTGATTCATCAAAAAAATGAAGTCTAACTTTTGAAACAGATGGGCTAAGATCAGACGGGTATGGTTCCTTAATTTCTAATTTATAGTTTTCAACCAAGTAAGATGGCGAAAAGAGTTTGAAATCCGCAGCAGTTTGCAGCTTGTCCAAATCTACATTTGAAAAAGCTTGCGTAGGTTTAGCTGATGCGATGAGTAGGTCATTGTTGATTCCAACAGAAAGCGTAAAGATAAAAATCAATGAAACAATTCGTTTAAGCAAGGGCATTCCCTCCATATTTTTTAGTAATATTATGCCATTGTTTAATTCAACTATTCTTCCCTTTAGTTTAATGAATCAACATGTGTAGCCTTAATGGAACCTACCACTTATTTCATTAATCTCCCATTACTTCATAATCATTCGGAATTAACTCATACAAGGCACGAACATCACAACCAATGGAATCAGCGATCGATATGGCAATTTTGAGCGGCATCACTCTTTTGTTTTCAATAAAGTCGTAAACTCGTTCCGGTTTAAAAAGCAATTCTTTTGCCAGCCATTCCGCTGATTTTCCGGATTCCATCAATCGTTCATTCAGTAAGCAACGTCCTAGTTCAAATTTCAAGAATCGATGCCCTCCTTCATAAGATCACATTTAACCTTAAGCGTAGTCCATTAACAGCATTTCTATACAAAAACCAATAAACCAACACGAAATCCTAGTCGTAATGTTATTAGTAGGTCAAGTGGATTTAGATAAGAGGAAAGGCATAGATCAAGGACTTCATTTTACAGTATATTTTTTCGATATATTATGTACAGACTTTTATTTTAAATTTTAACTATTAAAGTTATGGGAGCTGTAAATTGATGTGTTGAGGGGGAAATGCAGTGAAAACAAAGATTGTATCCATACTAAAAATGAGATCTTTGAGAACAAAGTTAGTCACTCTATGCTTGGCTATACTAATTGTGCCCACGATCGTGATAGGGTTCACTTCGTATACGGTTTCGAAAAATGAAATGAATGAATCAGGCAAGGCAGCACTTGAAAATAGTGTGAATATGGTTATTGGCATGATTAGCATCCTCAATGAGCAAGTAGAGAGCGGAGATTTAACATTGGAGCAAGCACAGGAAAAACTCCGCGTCGAACTGCTCGGTGAAAAAAATGCAGATAATAAGCGGCCTGTAAAAAGTGAATATACTGTAGGGGAAACAGGATATCCATGGGCAGTTGATAAGGTTGCTCATTCCGTGATGAATCCTTCAAATGAAGGTCAGGATTTGACAGATGTCGTAACCGAAGATGGCGTGTATTTGGGGAAAGAGCTTGTTAAGGTTGGATCAGCCGGAGGGGGATTTGTCACCTACAAGTGGGCTCTACCTGATACAGGTGAAATAGAAACGAAAGTTTCATATGTTGAAATGGATCCACATTGGGGCTGGATAATTGGTTCAGGTGCATATTTAAGTGAGTTCAACAGCGGTGCAACGCAAGTTCTTTATCTTGTAATAATGGTTACGGCAGTTGCAGTAGTTCTCGGATCAGTTATCGTCAGCATCGTCTCAGGGCGTCTAACGAAGCCTATCCTTAAGATCGCCAAACGACTGAAGTCAGTTGCGGACGGTGATCTAACCGTTGAAGAAGTCAAAATGAAGTCCAAAGATGAAATAGGCGAGCTGTCTAAAGACTTTAATGAAATGATTAAAAACATGAGACATCTTATTAGACAAGTCGATCTCTCCACAAAGCAGGTAGCTTCATCCTCCAAAGAATTGACCCTTGGGGCAGAGCACACCAGTCAAGCAACTGAGAATATCACCATTTCGATCCAAGAATCCGCAGTCGGCGCACAAGAGCAACAAATGATGCTTCAAAGGACAACCAACTCAATCGAGGAAATATCAATTGGTATCCAGCGAATAGCGGAAAGCTCATCAACTATTGCTGATTCTTCTGTTGATGCGATGGAATTAGCCAATATAGGTAGTACTGCCATAGAGCACACGACGAAGCAAATGAACCTGATTAACCATTCCGTTAATGAAACCGATGTAGTAATGAGGATGCTTGATGAACGCAGCCAGCAGATCGGTACGATGCTACATGCCATTACGGATATCGCAAAGCAGACTAACCTTCTGGCTTTAAATGCTTCGATTGAGGCTGCCCGTGCAGGAGAAGAAGGCCGCGGTTTCTCCGTAGTTGCTGCTGAAGTGAGAAAACTTGCTGAACAATCGAATCAGTCATCCGGGCAGATTTCCACGTTGATTCATGATATGCGTACAGACATAGAGCAATCTCTTAAAACGTTGGAACGAGTTAAACAGGACGTTGACTCCGGTATACAGATTGCTAGTGAGACAGAACAACAGTTCAACAAAATTGTGGGGTCCACAAACTTTATCGCGCAACAAACGGAAGAACTCGCCAGTGTTACACAGCAGATAACTGCAAGTGTCCAGGAAATAACAGCGGGTCAAGAGCAAGTCTCCAATCTTGCGCTTCAAGCTGCAGACAACTCACAAAATATAGCTGCATCTTCAGAAGAACAACTGGCTTCAATGGAGCAAATTACGAGCTTAGCCACAACCTTGTCGGAAATGTCACAGCAGTTAGAGCGTTTGACAATCCAATTTAAGTATTAATCTCTAAAATGCGAGTGCACTTGCAGTTATGAACTAACCTGAGTTAATTGAACAAAGGCAGCCGATCACGTTGGTCGGCTGCCTCCTTGTTTTTATTGAGTCATTGTTTCCTGTTAGCTTAAAGAAACATCGTCAATCAACACTTTATTTTCTTACTACATCAAACATCGATTTATGTTTTGAACTATAAAATGATATCTACATAATCTAAATCAGTTCCTGCTTCCGCTTCAGATACCCGTACAACACTATTCCAGATGCCGCACAGATCACAGCGCATAGGCCGATGAATCCGTACCCTGCTTGAAGTCCGCGCAACAACCCAAGCTGAGTGGTTGGACCATATGCATTCTTCACGCCCTCAATCACCCAACCAATCACATAGTTACCAATGACACTACCAATCCCCATCAGGGTAACTGTGAACGTAATCGCAGTGTCACTGCCGTTCGGATATCTGCGTGCGATAAATGCCATGACTGTTGGATAGATCATCGCAATACCCGCTCCGGATACGGCAAAGAAAAATGCCAGCCCCTCTCCGCCTGCAATGGCCACGAACGTACATACCGCCGAGAAAGCAGAGAATAGAATCAACGACAATACGAATCCGATCCGGTCCGTAAGCGGCCCTAGCAGCAGGCGTCCCAACGAGAAGCTGAGGAAGAACGCAGACAGCAGGCCAGATGCTTTGACCGTGTCCCACGTGTAGGCTTTCTCCAGAAAGTTAACGAGCCAACCCCCAACCGCCAGTTCAGATACCACGCCAAAAGAAAGAATGAGCACCATCAGCCAGATGGCTGGATCACGTGTTAACGTCTTCAGTGAAGTCCGATCTTCATGAGGAAGATCATCCCCCGGAAACTTGCTGCGCAGCGCCGCAATAATCGGCAGCATACAGAGTGACAACATCACCAGATACATACCGCGCCAGTCTAGTTCGTGACCAAACACGTGCAACGACATCACACCTGTCGCCAGCAAAGGCGCTACCGTTGAACTCAGCCCATAGAAGAAATGGGAAAGGTTCATCATCGTACCTGTGTTTTTCACAAAGATCCGCGCACCCAGAATCGCCAGCGCAATCTCCAGCATGCCGTTTCCGATGTACATGAAGAAGTATGATGAAGCAAAGAGCGGATATGTATGAGACACATAAATGAACACACCCGAGAGGATCATCGATGCAAACGAAATGATGCTAACCGCCTTGATGCCCCATTTGCGAACCAGAATAGCCGTGAAGGAGCAGGCGATCAGGTAACCCAGTGCATTCAGGGACAACAACGTCCCGAGCTGTTTCTCATCCAGATTGAAGTCGAATTGAATGCGCGGGATGGCTGGTCCCTTAATATTTTCCGATATGCCAAACACGATAAATCCCAGAAAAATCGTTGCCAGTTGCATGGCATACAGTTTGTTGAACTTTTTCTTGTTTCCTTGTGTATCTGCTTGCTGATTCAAAATAAGTTCCTCCATTGTGTCTATATAAGTTGAACTTAAAGGTAATTAACACGGACACTACGATGACAGAACAACCTTCCAATCGCTGTTATCCCCAGATTTCTTCGATTTCTTTTTCTCAAAGGGAAAATCCGGAGATAAGCGTATGCTTCCGATGTAGCTTTCTTTCAGAAAGCTTTTAGGCGACCGCTTCGCTTTTTCAGGTTTTTTCTGTCCTCTCCGTTACTGTTTAATTGATTAGTTCAATGAATATAGAAGGATTGTTACACTTCACTACTCGGATAAAAATAACCATCTTAAACTTCATTGTTCGTTTACCACTGCTTCTCAATCACCTGGATGCGGTAGGTCAGGCTCTCCAGTGTAACAGCGACCAGCCCAGTCACATATTCGCGCCGAGTGTCTCTCTGAATAATCAACTCCGGCATATGCTCCAGTGGAATCATTCGATCCAGACAGCCTTGCGTCAGGCCATCCCTCATCGCCGGGTCCATCGTATCACCTGTGACTACAATCGTAGCCGGGTTAATGATCGCGATAATGGATACCAGCGTTTGTACCACAAGTTCCTGCAACCCTTCAGTAGTTTTCAACATTCTCAGCTGTTCTTCCCGTGACACGCCAAATGGCAGAAAAGATACCTCGCCCCCAAATTGCGTGTTCCCTGTGAGCGGACGACCGTCAATAATAAAGCCCGCACCCGGAAAATGATTCTCCGGAAAAGTCACCACCGCAAAGTTCTTCTCTTCCTCAAATTGCTGCTGGTTGTACAGTCCGTAGACTGTCAGGTTCATATCGTTGCCAATGACCACTTCCACGTCTTCATACTGCTCTTTGAGCCTTGGGCCGAGCGGCTGATACATCAGCTCCGGTACATCACAGATCCCAATTACGCCGTTGTGTGCCACACCAGGTATCCCGATACCAATCGCCTGCACATTGTGGCGATGTTCGATCAGGTTTGCAATTAGATCCTCTACCACCGGGACATTAATCTCATCCAAAAAGAGTGTCTGTTCGTCCGCCATCTCTCCGTTCAGATTGGCATATGTATGTGTGATCGAGTGAATGCCGCCCTCCGTTCTAATAATGAGGCACAGCACACTTGCATAGTCCGCATTGAATTGATAACGACTGGCAGGTCTTCCCCCACTCGATTCATCCGGACCCAGATCAATAATCTCACCCGTTTGGAGTAATTCATTCAAGATTGTGCCGCATGTCGCTACGCTGAGTTTCGTCAGGTTTGCAATGGAAGCCTTCGTACCTACGCCCATTGATCGGAGCGTGTTCTTCACCAGCTCAACGTTAATGCGCTTCACCTGTTGGGTGTTGTGTGATGTGGGTAACATGGTTAGTTGTATGCCTCCTTTCGTTCATTTCGAACCATTCAATGAATGTTTTTAAAAGTGTTTTAATAATTGAAGTGTAGGGGGATTTGGGAGGAAAGTCAATGCTTAATTGGAAGCAAAAATCGTTTGGATGGAAAGGCAAAAAGACAGTACAAGATCATCTTGTGTGATCCTGCACTGTCCTTTAGTTGAGGTGGTTTTATGTAGACTGGCTCATTTGATTTGCCAAGATGCTCTTCTCCAGTCGGACTTTAAATAACTTTCGGTTTAGATCCTGTTCCATGGAATGAAGGTGATATGCAGCTTGTTTCACCGTGTCCATATGCAGCACCCCGCCTCGCTTCGCGATGATGTCCATGGCATCCAGGATGAGTTTGTTGCATGTAACGAGTTGATCAACGTAATCGTCTTCCTGTTGGACAAGTTGTGCGTACTGTAAAGCGAGGTCTTCGCTGTTGGTACTTGTCATGTCACCACTCCTAAAATTGGTACGCATAAGAGTACCAGATATACAAAAAGTATATGGTACGCTCATGCGTAACGTCAAGACCATATGGAAAATTTAGGAGTGATACTCATGGCTAAGAAAGTCGTCGTCAATATTCATAAACTCACGGAAAAACATAATATCTCGCTGCGCGAACTGGCAAGATTGTCTGATATCCGACACGCTGCGTTAAGTGAGTTGCAGTCAGGAAAACGAGAGAATATCAACTTTGCTCATATTGAGCGGATAGCTGAAGCGTTGGATATTGATGATATACGGGAGATTATTGAGATTAAGGAATTTTAAATTTAATCAATTAGATACATTCCTAGCCAAAATTATTACTCATAAATCTAGTTAACCAGGTAGCTAAAAAATTATCAACTTGTATCGTCTTCAGTATAAACCATTGTTTCAATATTTCTTCCAGCGCTAAAATTTTCTTTAAGGATTTTTTTTATTTGTGAGTAGGAAAGATTCTTCAGATAAATTTCAATATAGAGGTCCTCTAACCACGAATATATTATTTTATTTGACCATTCTCTTGCAATTAGTAATAGAGATACTAATCCACCTGTTAAATACAAAGCAAATAAAACGGTCTTCTTGTATTCGAAGAAAAAGTCACTTAACATAAAACAAAATAAATAATAGATTAACACTGATGTTGGAAGTAAATTATAATACACTATGGTAAAAGAGTATCTGTTAATACTCTTCCTTGGTTCATTTGGAACAGGTATCTTGTGATTTGTATAGTTATTGAAAATCGGAATTAGACAATTTATCAAGGTCATAAATGCTAATTTGATTACCAATATATTTGGTAGTGCCAGAAACCAAAGTTTGTGACTAAAAAAAAGCATAATTACGATACTAAATATAAGTAATATGATCCATAGAATATTAAAAATACAAGTTGTAATATAAATTGGTTTCATATATTGTCGTTCTAGTTTATTCAGATTACCATAAATATTCTTTTCAACCAGATCTCTTCTGAAAACTCGATTGATTAAATCGAATCCTAGTACAACAATATTTAAAAAAACTGTACACGAAATTAGTAATACATAATATTGGTCAAATGTTGGTTTAGAGGTCGGAATTGTATTTATGAACCAGATTAAAGAACCAGTAAGAAAAAATACAAGCGTACTCATCTTGAAAGTTGAATTATTCATTTTGCTTAAATATACATTTTTACATTCTTTCACAAAATTTATCAATTCATCTTTTTCTTCTCCCAAAAAACACCCCACCTTTTTATATTTTGACGGTTAAAGTAACATCATCACTTCGTCGTATTCTGGAGATCCATTTATTACTTGGTTGATTAGCTTCTTTCTATCTATTGAGATTAACTTTCCATCCTTAATATTAAATACATCTTTAAAATTTTTAAGTAATGTTGAAGAAACATGGCGAGAAAACCCCATATTCTGCAAATATATTGCCACCGTATCTCTAGTCCCATACTCCAAGAAAATGTTCCAGTTGGTACCCGCTTTATTTTCACCTAGCACTGCTACCAGAAGTGCATGATAATTGTTGAAATATTTCTCCAATTTGTACCTCACTACATTCTCAACATCTGAGATAAGGTTATTTATTATTTTATTTATATGACGTTTACTTTTATTATAAGGCTCGAAAACTCGAATACCGTTCTGATAAAACATTAATTTTATATTATTCGTCTCATGGAAATGCAATGCTGAATTAATCATTTCACTTAAACTTTGACCATTAATCCATTGATTAACCAGAAGAGCATAGTATTTTAATGAATTTCTGTTAGCAATATCTTTATTACTCTCATTTATAGACCAATTGTATTTATCGTGGAGAAGTTCTAGGGCAGCAAGACTATTATTGTAATTAATCTCACTTGGAAGCTGAATTTTTTCTTCATATGACTGAGATCCAACTATAAATTCATAGACGTTATTTTGTTGTCTTACCATAATTGATTGATTATTGTTAAGCACTTCGAATGGGACTGATAAACCTTTGACACTCTCCTGAGCTTTAGCTAGCACGTCCATTTTCCCATCTTTAAACAATTTATTTATAACAGGGCTTGTATAATCGTCATTTTGTTCAAATGAGTCAATACTTATAATGTTGGCAATATATTTAAGTACTTCTTTTTCAGCCTCTGGGGAATCGATTTGTTTTTCTGACAGTAATTGTTCTATATTCTTTTGATTCTTATCTAATTGATGAGTAACATTGACTTGCAAATCAGTGGTCGATTTACCATCTAAAACTTTCGTGTTTTTCCAATCTTTACTTTCTTCCTTTATGCAAAATACATTACCAAACAATTCATAATTCAACCTTCCTGCTCTACCAGCTAAATTCCAAAAATCGATTTTTGACATAATTGATTTATGCTTTTTATTACTTAGAATAAATATGTTTTTAGCTGGCAAATTTACTCCCTCTAACAATGTAGAAGTGCAAAATAAATACTTAATTTTACCTTCTTTAAAAAGTTTTTCAACTTTATTCCTTATAACTTGCGGCAAATTCCCAAAATGAAACGCTACTCCGAATTCTAAGCACTCAGCTAAATAATAATCGCTATGAATCATTTTTCTGATTTCCAAAATTAAATCATCTACTTGATAGTTCATTTTTTGAGATCCTATGGCACTTCTTTTTAAGTAATCCATAAAATCTTTTGCTTTATTGATTGTATTTTCAACTGAATTGCAATATATGACATTTGATGTTGAATTACCAATGCCATATATAATTTCGTTTGAAGTTGAATATTTATCAACAGAGATATCTTCAAAATTATATTTTGTTCCATCGTTATAGTAACTAACACTTCCTAATAAAAGATCTACAAAAAAAAGATTTTGTGTTACAGGAGATTCAATGGTGCTAAAAGTTTTTCTACTGGATTTTTGGAATAATTCTAGGAACGTTCCTGGATTCGAGACATTTGGCGAAGCGAAGTAAATTTTCAATTCTTTATATTTCTTCAAACTTTTCTCTATTGATAGATACATCGTAATGCTTCTATAATCTTTTTCAGATGCTAACTTATGTGCTTCATCTACAAACAAGTAATTTATCACTGGATTATCTTTATTTGATATGTAGCTTAAAAGTCTTTCTGGTGTCATTACAAAAATGTATCTTTTTAAAATCTCTTCCTTATCATCATTGTTAACAGTAGAGTTAGTTATCACTTTGTAATCAAAATCTTCTATAAGATTTTTCAGCTCACCTTTAATTTCAAACGAAAATTGATTTATTAATGCTCTAGTAGGTACCACTACTACGAAATTTCCGAGGTCTCCTCCATTTATTTTTTCACGTATGAAGGTTTTGAATATGAATGATTTCCCCATTGATGTGGGGCCAGAAAAGCTATAGAAATTGGAGTCTCTCAATCTTTCAAACAAATCATATTGTGAATCAGTAAAGAATTGATCCTCTGTGCCTGGAATCTTCTGTATCTCTTTTTTCACAACCTTTTCTATCTCTCTTACGAAAGGAAGTTCTACATTGTGTTGCAAATTTTTTATGGCAGGGAAATTTCCTAACTTGGTTAATATTGCAGTCGAGTATGTTTTAAAAATAGGATTATCCTTATAATTTGGACTTAAAAGTGCAACTATCCTGTATGCGATATTTCTATTACTATTAGAAGTAGAGTTAGATAATATATCACTGAATCTTAATAAGTGAACCAATTGCTTTTCATTAATAGGAGATGGGTTATCAATTAATAGTTCAATTGATACAATATTTTTAAGTAAAATTTTATAAAGTTGATTAAAATAGGCATCTGATAATACATCTTTTGAGAGATCATCAAAAATCATTGTTAGCCTCCATTAAGTTTTTTATAATTCTCTTTCTAGTATCGCTTATTTCAACGAATGGGAACGCATATACATAAAATGTTGTCCCATGTAGGTTATACTCCTTAATTTTCTTTTGTATATAGCCATATTGGCCTTCAACCTCTGTTTTAATTTTTGAGCGTATCAACTTTCTAAACTCTGAATTACTTAATTTTCGAGACTCATCATCAACAGAAATCTCAAATCCCACAAAAATGCCAAAAGCGTTATCCTTAAATATTTCTTCTTCTCTGGCACTCGGAAATATAATTTTCTTTAAAGCCTCATATAATGCTGGTGAAATGCTCTCTCTTTCTAAATGAGTATTTAGTAATTTTATTTCATCATGAATATTATTTGTATTTCTATTCAGAAAATCACTTATGGAAACAAATGCACTATACAATGCTTTTTGTAGAGATTTCTCAAGTTTAGATTCACCAAATATCAATTGATAGTTATTCTGGTCTATCTGTAGAATATGAACTCCATCAGATCCTTTTACATAGTCATTAGGAGATGTTTTTAGTTCCATCTTTGTGAATATTTTCGGGGCACGTAAATGGGACTCCAAGAAACAGTAGAGCAAAACTTCCCCTAGCTCTCCATCATTATTTTCCCATTTTCGCAATTTTTGAATTGCTTTAACGTATATTCCTTTATTATTCTTGTATACTTCTAGTTCCTTTCTAGATAAGCAGTATGTCACAACACAATCAAACAATTTGTCCACTAATTCTGAATAAGCAAAAGCATTATTTTCAATTTTCAAAGTATGAAGATTCACCTTGGTATTCAAACCGTCCAACTCAAAACTTTTAATTTCATGATAAAACAAGTCCAAGAAATTATCGTCTACATAAGGATTAAATTCATTAAGCAATATATTTACCTCCACAGTGCCTCTGTAGGAATTTGATTAAATAGTCCTATTTTACAAATAACTATTTTACAACATTCGCCAAATATATCCACATTTCCTCCTATATACCCATTTTTATTAAAACTACTCTTTCAAAGTTCCCTTTAACTCATTTCTCCTCTCACATTGACAAATCCCCAAAATAAGTCCATCCTAATAACGAACCAACCATTCACTATTAAGGAGACGTTTCCGATGGTGCAAGCCAAGAAAGACGAAGTCAGGAAAGAGATTGAATACGCGGCGCTCAAGGTCTTTTTCGAAAAAGGCTATGTGGATGCCAAGATGAGCGATATCGCGGATGAGATCAATATTTCCGTGGGCAATATCTATACTTATTTTAAGAACAAGAAAGAACTATTCTACGCCGTTGTGCCGCCGGATCTGGTGGATTATTTGAAAAATGTGCTGGTTGAGACGATTCACTTCGATAACCAGACCTTGTTCGAGGAAACGCATAGCGAGCGAAAGTCTGCGCTGTTGCAGGAACAGGTGGACGTATTACGGAAATACCGGAATCAGATTGTCATCATCTTCGAAAAGAATAAAGGCACTATCTACACCGACGCCAAGAACGAGCTTGTTGAGCTGATGATCGAAACCAAGAAGGCCTATCTCAAGAACCAATATAAACGGTATGAAATTGGCACCGAGGAGACTTTGATCTTGCTGAATATTCTCGCACACAATGTGATCGACATGAATTTAGATCTATTGAAGCGGGATATGAGTGAAGACAGCCGGAAGCAAATATTCGAAGCTTTGTATGTATACAGACTGTACGGTATGAAGAGTCTCAACGAATAACGCTCCATCTCATCACTTAATGCCGGGTAGACAAAGCGTGCAGATCATATCAACTCCACTTGATTTGCACGCAAAAAAACTTCATCACAGATCAGCCTATTTTTTTGATTTAAAAATGAATTAATTATTCATTTTTGAGAGAGTATCTAGCATTCCCCTAACCACTCACCTCACCCACATTCTAAGGAGGAACACAACATGAACACCGCTTACGCATTGAAAAACGTCCATCTGATCCACGGTGACTCAAGCCGCAATCTGCAAAAAAACATGACGATTCTCATCAATGAACAAGGACTTATTACGGATATCGGTCAAGATAACGAACCGCTTACCCCAGGTCACTACACAACGATCGACCTCTCAGGGAAATACGTAATGCCAGGACTGATCAACGCCCACGTACACCTCTTTGCAGATGGTAAACCGTTCAGTCTCTCGGTCAGTGAAGGATTGTTGCAGTTTGCCTATGATCGGATATTGAACACGAAGTTTGGCCGGAACGTTTTGAAAAAACGCATGAAACGCAATGCACTGACCGCACTCCATGCGGGTGTGACGACGATGCGTAGTGTGGGGGAATTCTTTTACACGGACGTCCAGCTGCGGGATGAGATTAATAACGGCGACTTTGTCGGCCCTAATCTGCTTGTCTCCGGGTTTTTCCTAAGTGTAACGGGCGGACATGGTGCTCCATTCCTCGCTCTGGTGGGCGACTCTCCGTGGGAAGCACGAAAGAATGTGCGCATTAATGTGAAACACGGCGTGGATCTGATCAAAATCTGTGTGACGGGTGGCGTGACAGATGCGAAAATGGTGGGCGAAGCTGGACGTTTACAGATGACGGTGGACGAAGTTGCGGCGATCTGCGATGAAGCGCATAAGATTGGTTTGCGGGTGGCAGCGCATGTCGAGAGCACGGAAGGCGTACGGGTTGCGTTACAAGGTGGCGTCGATACCATTGAGCATGGTTCGGAGATGGACGACGAAATCATTCGTTTGTACAAAAATAATCCCAATGCCCTGAATGGCTACACCGCACTCATCCCTACTCTGCAAGCTGCTTATCCATCCGCTTCACTGGATACCAACGTAACAAAGGTAAGTGCTACGGTAAAAGAGAACTCCAGACTCGTTTATGACTCCATGCTCAAAGGTGTGAAACAAGCGATCGAAAGCGACATCATCATTGGTATCGGTACTGATGCCGCCATGCCTTACGTGACTCACTACGATATGTGGAGAGAGATGGACCACTACATGAGACAGGCCAACCTGAACAACAAACAGGTCATCGACATGGTGACTCGAACCAATGCAAAGATCTTAGGCGTTGACGATGTAACCGGAACGGTGGATATCGGGAAACATGCTGATCTGATTGTCATGGAGCAAAATCCGCTGGAACATATCGAGGCCTTGTCAGACATCTCTATGGTCATGGTCAAAGGAAATCTAATTCAAACACCATCTGTCACAAGAATCAAAGAAGTCGACGATGTTCTAAACTCAGTTTGGTGAGTTCAGAATTGAGAATAGGATCAGGAGTGAAATCATGCTTGGTATATTGATCAATTGTTTTTCCATTATATGCGGAAGTACCTGGAGCCATCTCCAAAAGGTTCATGAATGACGGTTACAAGTCCATACTCAATCAAGTGATTGGGATCAGTGCGCTCATTATAGGCATAAGTACAACCATTAGCAGCATCTCCACCAGTCAATATCAGATTATGTTTATCATCTTCCTTACCTTAGGCGGAATCATTGGGCAACTGATTAATTTCGAGCATATCTTGTCCAACATTATGACCAAATTCTCGTCCAATGGTTTAAATGAAGGGTTAACGGTTGCCATCTCATTGTTGTGCGTGGGATCGATCCCGATCCTGGGGCCACTGCAGAGTGCATTACAGGGGGATAACACCTTTTTGCAAATCAATACGATCTTCTCTGGCATTACGTCATTGATTCTGGCATCCACCTTTGGGATCGGCATCATCTTTTCAGCTTTCATCCTTTTGGTGATCGAAATTCTGGTCTTCTTCTCCGCTGATTTCTTATCCATCTTCATGACGACAAACATCATGAACCAAATTACTCTGATTGGTGGCATCCTGGCGCTTTGTACGGGGTTAAACATCTTGAGGATCACGAAGATCAAAGTATTGAATCTGCTGCCTGCCTTATTTATTCCGATATTTTTGCTATAGCTTTAGCATACTGAGGTCTTTCCATAAACATAAAAAGATAGTTAAGCGGCGGCCTTGGTCCTGTTCATCAGGACTGAGGTCTTTTTATGTCCAACCTGAGAAGGAGAACAAAGTCAATCTGGCGTACGATTTGAATCAATGAAGAGTCACGTAAGATAGAATTATGAGTTTATGAACAATAATTACTTCAAGACATTGAACCAGAGGAGACATATCCTATGAACAAAATAAAAAAAACAGGTTTGTGGCTCGGCATCACGACTCTAACACTATCACTCGCAGTTCTTTACTTTCCAACATGGACGCCAAAAATAAAAGGCACAAACCCTATTCATGTATTGGAACAAGTTAAAATCAATGGTACGGGACATGAAATCATGATCAGAGGGCAGGATCTGGACAACCCAGTTATCCTTTATTTACACGGTGGACCGGGTGCATCTGAACTTCCGTACGCCAAAAAGTACCAGGATTTATTAGAATCTCAGTTTACGATTGTGAACTATGATCAGAGAGCAAGCGGCAAATCCTATCATTTTTTGGAGGACTATTCCAATCTCTCAGCTGATGTGCTGGTTGAGGATGCACTGGCCGTCACGGATTATATTACTCAACGTCTGGGGAAGAAAAAGGTAATATTAATTGGTCATTCGTACGGAACATACATAGGAACTCTTGCTGCGCATCGAGCACCCGATAAATATGAAGCCTACATTGGGATTGGGCAGATGGCAGATACACAACAGAGCGAAATGGACGGATGGAATTACGTTATGGAGCAAGCCCAACTGGCCGATAATCATGAAGACATAAACCAGTTGGAGCAGATCTATGAACCGATCAAACAAGGACAGGCATTCATGCCGCGAGATATCGTTAAACGTTATGGAGGCACATCAAGGTTGATGGACAGCCCTGACACCAGCTTCCTGGGAATGACGTTCAGTCATGAATATAATATGCTGGATGCCATTCGTTTTAATAAAGGGATCATTTATTCGCAAGAAATACTGATAAGTGAAGCCCTGAGCCGTCCTTTGCCATCCTTGATTACGAAGCTGGACCTCCCCTTTTATTTTGTCATGGGAGATTACGACTTAATGACTTCATCCCATGCCGCCAAGGTGTTTTTTGACCAGATTGAAGGAAATCAAAAGGAATTCATTGCCTATAAGAACTCGGCTCACTACCCACATTATGAAGAGAAGCAAAGATTCTTTGATTGGATGGTAGATACCTTTATCAAGCACAAACCTTAATCATTCAATCCTTTGCCCTCCAGGATCGGCTGCATGTACTTCTCTATTCGTGAAACTTTCGTTTTGGATTGCTTTTTTCATCGAACTGCTGCTGAAGTTGCTCTGGAACGCTATATTCTGCAGTATTTTTCATTCTCACTTTTAGTCCAGCCTGTTCCACTTCAATCGCTTCACATTGCGTTTGTGGGACTTGCACACTTGAACCCCATCCGTATACGTGCAGACGTTCCTTTCATCACTGAATTATTATCATAACGTACAACTTCAGGTAAAGCACCGCTTTTTCTATCAGTTACCGCTTGGTTCCCCCATCTAAACATACAGCAACAAGTCTTTCAGTTCATATCCGAAAGACTTGTTTTTGCAACCTTATTTATATTGCTAATCCCACTCAAGATCTAACCGCTGCCTCAATCCACTTTCTCCATCCGCCCGAGTCACTGATGTTCTCGGCACCTTCCGCAGCATAGGCCTCACAGACAAATCCGCTCACACTTCTGCCATCGATCATCTCGACTTGACCGATGCCAAGCGGGGCGGGGATCGACGCGGTGAAGGCTCCAAACGAAGCGCGCGGCATATCCCACAGCTCGACTTCAATGGATGAGCCGCCGGTTACTGTGCGCACAAGACCAGGCTTGGCTGGCGTGGTGGACAGTGCATACATCTCATACACAGGCGCCGTCAGCGACTCTTCCCGGAATACGGCACCGAGTCCAGTCATCTGGGGTTCCAGTGGCATTCCGCGCAGGTGAAGTCCACACACGGCAACCGTAATGACATCTTCCTGCTGAAGCAGAAGTTCAGATGCCAAGATGATATTTGCTTCTTCTTCCGGACGGGCAAACAGTGTTATGCCAAAAGGAAGCCCTTCCTCTGCCCAGCCTGCGGGAATCGCCACAGCACTCAGATCAAGCAGATTGCAATGGTTGGTGTACAACCCCATCTTGCTATTTGTTTCGATCGGATTCGTGATCACCTGCTCGCGGGTCCAGGTTCCCCCGCATGTCGGCAGAATCAGCACGGCATTCTCCAGCAAAGTTGCGGTGTGCCTTCGGATCTCTGCCAAGCGATGCTGGGCCTTGAACAAGGTTGAAGCGGTAAAGGCTTCTTTTTTCCCAGACTCCAGTACCGTCTTCGTAACCGGAAAGACCGCTTCCCCATGTGCCTCGACATATTCATCCAGATCAGACCAGCGCTCCGCAACCAAAGGACCTTCGTACAGAAGCGCCGCCGCTTCCTGTAGCATGGCAATATCGATCTCTTTCACAGCTACGCCGGATGCTAGAATGGCTTCCTTCTTCCGGCACCATGCCTCTTCATACGCTATAGCATAAGGACCATAGAATTCCAGTGCATTGGACGGCAGCAAAAAGGTACGCGGCATCTCCCCTCGACTCAACGGGCGATGCACAGAATACGGGTCTTGCACATCTACACCCCGCACCACCTCGTCCACGCGCTGTGTATCGACCAGCTCATGAGCGAATACAGTGACGCAATCGATGCTGCGACAAGCGGGAATGACTCCAGCCGAAGGCCATGCACCCACCGCCGGCTTATATCCAACAAGATTATTCAGCGCTGCTGGCACACGTCCTGATCCGGCGGTATCCGTTCCGAGAGCAAACGCCGCCTGACCAGATGCTACCGCTATGGCCGATCCCGAACTGGAGCCTCCGCTGATCAGCTCGGGACGAAGCGCATTATGTGTATCGCCATACGGACTTCGTGTGCCCACAAGTCCGGTGGCGAACTGATCCAGATTGCATTTCCCCACCGGAATGGCACCTGCAGCAATAAGTCTTTCTACCACGGTCGCATGGCGATCCGGGACATAAGCGTAGTCAGGACAAGCCGCCGTAACCGTCCACGCGGCTACCTCAATATTGTCTTTGATGGCAAACGGAATGCCCCAAAGCGGGCAATCCTCCGGTTTCATCAGCGCAAGTCGATCCAGGAACGGCTGAATCCGTTCAAGGGTCGGCGGCTGAATCCAGATGTTACGATCCCGGGCATGCTCTGCCCGCTGGATAATAACCTCGATCACATCCTGAGGGGTGAAGTGGCGATGGCGATAAGCTTTTTGCAAGTTAGCTACGGTGAATTGCCCTGGTACAGATGATTGGCTCATGACGCGTTCACCTCTTCTACAGGATATATAGCTGCAATGCAGTCCCCGGCACGAACCTGATCCCCCGATGAGACATAGATGGAAGCGACAATTCCGTCATACGGTGCCTTTTGCGGGAACTCCATTTTCATACTTTCTTCTATTATAATGTCTTCGCCTTGGAGTACCTTCTGACCCACTTCCACAAGCACCTTCCATACACTGCCGGACATCGAACTGTTCACTTCCAGACTGCCTTCGGGCAAAGCCTCATGCTCCGCCGCACTCGCAACTTCCGGTTCGGACACATGTTCTGCGATGCCAAGCTCCTTCCAATACTCCCGCTCCTGCTGGAATGCAGCCTGCTGTGAATCCCGGAAACGTGCGGAAGGCTCCTGAATCTCTTCCAGCCAGCTGAGATATTCACCCAGATTGAACGTTGTCTCTTCCACGTCAACCACCATCTGCCCGCGCGGGAAGTCCTCTCTCATCTGCAACAGCTCCTCCTTGGATACCGGATAGAACTGAATCTGATCAAAGAAACGCAGCAACCACGGTTTGCCCTGCTGGAAGTTGGCTGTCTCTCTGAATTTGTTCCACATCTGGATCGTACGACCGACAAATTGATATCCACCCGGCCCCTCCATGCCATAAATGCACAGGTACGCGCCGCCAATGCCAACCGCATTCTCCGGTGTCCATGTGCGTGCAGGATTATATTTGGTCGTCACCAGACGATGACGCGGATCAAGCGGTACAGCTACTGGTGCTCCGAGATATACGTCACCCAGTCCCATCACCAGATAGGATGCGTTAAATACCACCTCAGCGACTTCTTCCAGCGAGCCGAGTCCGTTCATGCGGCGAATGAATTCCAGATTACTGGGGCACCAAGGCGCATCAGGGCGTACATTCTGCTGGTAACGTTCAATCGCCAGTTGGGTGGCCGGATCATCCCAGGACAGCGGCAGCTTGACAATCCGGGATGGCACTTCAATCGAATCCAGCGACGGCAATTGCAGATCCAGTTCCATAATGATTGCCGCGGCTTCCTTCACCGTCATTCGGGTGCTGTCCAGATGAATCTGCAAGGAGCGAATGCCCGGTGTCATCTCGATGAACGGTATCAGTCCACTGTCACGCACCGTTTGCATTAACACATAGACCTGGAAGCGATACAGAAGATCCAGTTCCCGATCTCCATATTCAATCAGAATATTCTCGTCACCAGAGCAACGAATACCGATCTTAAACCGACGTCCCTGCTCCTCATAAGCGAGAATTGGCATATAGGCGCCAGAAGAAATATCCAACAGTTTCGGCAAAGAAAGACGTTCGCCCCCCTCGATCAATGAATCGAGATAGGTATGCTGTGCATCCCGGAGTTGCTCGGCTTCCTCCACTGTGATCAGCTTAAACTTTATTTTGTCGCCCGGAGACAGCTGTCCGACTTTCCAGAATTCCGCTGACGCCGTTGTCACCGGACATACAAATCCTCCCAGACTCGGTCCATCCGGCCCCAAAAGAATTGGCATATCTCCGGTCAGATCAAGTGCCCCAACCGCATAGGCATTATCATGAATGTTGGATGGATGAAGCCCGGCGTCTCCGCCATCTTCTCTTGCCCACAGCGGCTTAGGTCCAATCAATCGCACGCCTGTACGTGAGCTGTTAAAATGAACTTCCCACTCCGTCTCCGTCAACTGCTCCAAATATTCCTGTAAAAGATATTCCTGCGTGCAGTGAGGCCCCGGAATAACACCAATCATCCAGTTATGGGTTAATTCCGGTTGTTGATGAAGAGAGAGCGGCTGCAAAATCCGTTGCTGGTCTTGCCGCACTTGTTGCTGCATTCCCTCTTGCTTAGACTGCTGCACTTGCTCTTGTTCCTGATTCCACTGCTGACTTACCTGTTTCTCCTGCTGCCGCTTTGGATGAACTCGCAATACCGCACCCGTTCGCAGTGCACTGCCCGTATGCCCGCCGAACTCCCCCAGAGTAAAGGTTGACGCACTGCCCAGCGTCAGCGGCATATCCAGTCCCCCGGAGACAAGCAGGTAACCCCGCATGCCGACCACAGCTTCACCCAGAACTAAAGTAGAACCCTGAGCCGCAAGTGTGGGTGTGTAGAGCGGAATCGGTATTCCATCCAGCGTTGCAGACATATCCGCACCTGTCAGACAGAATGTCATTTCATCACGGAAGCGGTACGAGCCTCCGCGCAAAGTCATTTCCAGCCCCGCCACACCTTCATCATTACCTAGCAGACGATTGCCGATTCGAAACGCAAGCGAATCCATCGGACCCGAAGGCGGTACACCGATATCCCAATACCCTTTGCGGCCCGGATAATCCTGTACCGTAGTCTGAATCCCACCGTCCAGCACTTCAATGGCATGCTCTGCCGGACTGAATCCAGCGAGCATGTTCGTATATACCAACCCTTCCCGAAAAGGCTCCGTATCCAGAAACGCCTGAATGTAAGTCTGGTTGGTCGTTATACCGTATACTCGCAATGCAGCGAGTGCTTCAATCATGCTCTCTATGGCGACCTGTCTGGATTCGGCATGCACGATTACTTTGGCCAGCATCGGATCATACAGGGTGGTCACCTGTACACCGCTGCGAATCCACGTTTCCACCCGAACATGTTCTGGCCACACGACAGCATCGATCCGGCCATCACTCGGGCGAAAATCATGCAAACAATCCTCGGCATACAGTCGCACCTGCAAGCTGTGGCCTTGCGGCTGATGAACCAGAGCCGCCAGATTTTCCATCTCTCCGGCTGCTTCCCGAACCATCCATTCAACCAGATCGACGCCAAGCACCTCTTCCGTTACCCCATGCTCCACCTGTAACCGAGTGTTGACCTCCAGGAAATAAAACTGTGTTGTCTCCGGGTCATACAGGAATTCGACCGTACCCGCACTACGATATCCCGCTGTCGCAGCAAGCCTTCTGGAGCTTTCATGCATGGCGCTTCGCGTTGCTTCCGGCAGGTTCGGTGCCGGGGTCTCTTCAATAATCTTCTGATTCCGACGTTGTACGGAACAGTCCCGTTCACCCAGTGCCACCGCTTCTCCAAAAGCATTACCGAAAACTTGCACCTCGACATGTCTTGCTCTTGCGATATATTTCTCCAGAAACACGCCGCCATCGTTAAAATTCGCAACAGCCAGTCGGGTTACCGAATCGTATGCCTCTTGCAACGCTTGTTCATCCGTGCAGATGCGCATCCCGATCCCGCCGCCACCTGCGGTGCTCTTGAGCATAACCGGATAACCAATCGCAGCGGCCTGTTCCATCGCCACATCCAGCGATGGTACCAGCCCTGTACCCGGAAGTAACGGTACAGACGCCTGTTCCGCAATGGAACGCGCCGTATGTTTCAGGCCAAACAGTTCAATATGCTCCGCAGTTGGTCCAATAAACGTAATTCCCTGCTCTCCGCACGCTCTCGCAAAGGTCGCATTCTCACTTAAAAATCCGTACCCCGGATGAATTGCATCAGCACCAGCCGCCAAGGCCGTGTTCAGGATAAGCTCGGCATTCACATAACTCTCCTTCGCCGGGCCATCACCGATCAGGATGGATTCATCTGCCAGTTCAACATGCAGACTATCGCGATCTGCTTGGGTGTAGACGGCCACAGAAGCAATGCCCATCTGACGCAACGTACGAATGATTCTGACGGCAATCGCTCCGCGATTGGCAATGAGTACTTTTTTAAACATGAGAATCGCTCCCTTCAGCTTCCCAGATCAGCACCTGAGCAGGTGTCGGATTGTATGCATTGCATGGATTGTTAAGCTGTGGGCAGTTGCTGATCAACACCGTGACAGGAGCGAGAGCCACCAGTTCCACATACCGGCCTGGCCCCGATACCCCATCTGCAAATGTGAGCTTGCCTTCGGGTGTAACCGGCACATTCATGAAGAAATTGACGTTGGGAGCCAGATCCCGTTTGGAGAACTCCGGGCGACTGGACAGCATCAGCATGAATGTATCCCGGCAGTTATGCATCGGCAGCGTATCATGGGAGTACCGAACGGTATTGCTCTGTGCCGAGCAAGCTCCACCAATCGTATCGTGTCTGCCACAGGTATCCGCGGTAATCTGAAGCAGCTCCCGACCCGACTCCGCAACCAGCACTGATCCGGTCGTCAGATACAGGTTCTGCTGTCCGGTAATCGTTTGAATAGCGCTATAGTGATCCCCCGGATCTTCCGTAGCATAAAAGAGTGTATCCACCGCCTGATTCCCTTCCAGATCGACAATGCGGAGTACCTGGCCTGCGGCCAGATCATGGATCCATCCATCCCCTGCCGGGATGATGTGGTCATAGATCGCTTTGACGGGTTCCCGTGTGCTAGTGGTCGCTACAAATGTTGATGTGCTCATATTAATAGGCCCCTTTCAGTAACGATTGTGCTTGCCAGGTATTTTCAAATGCTCTCCGATTCTCCTCACAATGAACAAGGCAGCGATCATCTTCCTTCACAGGTTCGGCATCACTGAACGTCAGCTCAATAACTGAATCTGGATAACACCCTTCCGGGTCCAGCGGATTCGGTGTATTGGATACGACGAGAAGAAGTTCCATTTCCGTGCGGAGCGTTACCGAAGTACCTGCAGTCGGTTGCGATTCGTATCGCATCGTGCCATCCAGCTCACAGACCACTTTGGAAAAAAAGTTAACCGGCGTACCGAGATCACGAGGCGTCAGCCGATGTCGATACATCTCTACCACCAGATTCTCATATCCGCTGCGGTACCAGTCATTTCGCTCCTGCTGATAGGTCGTAACTCCATATTTGCGATCCGTACTTCGACGTGTTGTGTATCCCGACAACGTATCATGCCAACCCGTCGTGTCATCGATAATGGATGCAAGGACACGGCCCTGATCACTCATCAACACATGACCTGATGTCAGGTATGCGGTGTGTTGCGCTTTGAGTGAATCCGGCATGTTGTAACGTTCGGAAGGATCGGAAGCCTGAAACAGAAGTGTTGTCAGGTTAGCGCGATCCCCCAGCGCTGTCATTCGAATGTTCTTGCCCCGACTAATGTAACTTGACCACTTGCCACCTGCTTGGATGCGAATTGAAGTCATATCAGTACCTCCTGTGTAGTAGAAAAAAATATAAAAAAGCCCGGGAGAAATACCAAAAATGAATTTGGTACATTCTCCCGGGCTTTTTTCCCGCCGTGTACATGGAAGTGAGCCAGATCAGCTGCTTCCATGCGTTTTCTCTCGGACCAGGCAACAGTGTGAGCCACCGTTCGGAACCCTAGAAAACATTTTGTATTCGGTTGTTGTTCATGTGAACAATCCTAACACACAACAAAAAAAGTGACAAGAATATTTTTATTTTAATTATTTTCTTCAATATAGCGATCGGATTCATGTTATATTCACAGGCATTTCCACCTCGTTTTACGAAAAAAAAGCTTGTGATTTCCAAAAAATCTTGGTTAAATGTGAGGTGTCATGACAAACACTATTGCAAAAAATCGATACATTCCGAAATCAGGGGGAGATACTATGTCAGATAAACTAACTTTGAAAAGAGACTTATCGTTGTCTCACGTCGTGACCATGGGTCTGTCCTGGATGTCACCCATGATCTTTTTCACCAGTTTCGGTGTGTTACATGAAGGTTCCAAAGGCATGCTACTGGCAGCTTACTTGCTTGCATTTATAGCCATCTTGTTCACCGCGCTAAGTTATGGTCAGATGGCCAAGGCGTTCCCCGTGTCGGGATCTGCGTATACCTATGTGACCAAATCCATGAACCCGTTTATCGGCTTCCTTGTCGGGTGGGCCATCCTGCTCGATTATCTCTTCTCCTGTATTATCGCCGTGCTCATGTTCGGTATTAATCTTCACGCACAATTCACCTCGATCCCTTCCTTTGTCTGGATTCTGTTATGTACCCTTGTGGTCATGATCATTAATATTATCGGGATCAAAACATCAGCCAATGTCAGCAAAATCTTCGTATCCATGCAGATCCTGTTCATTGCAGGCTTTTGCTCCTTACTTGTATACAGAGCCTTTCAAGGCGGAATCACCGCAGGCTGGAATCCGCTTAATACTCAAGATGGTGTCCCCATTTCCACTATTCTTGCCGGAGCTTCGCTCGTATGCTTCTCGTTCCTTGGTTTTGATTCCATTACGACCATGACCGAAGAAACGAAAAACCCAAGGAAAACTATCCCTCGGGCCATTATTATCATCGTTTTATTGGCAGGACTAATGTATTTCGTCACAGCTTTCCTGATTCAGCAGATGTACCCTTCATTCACGTTTAATCATGTCGATTCCGCAGGTTTTGAACTCATGCAATCGATCGGTGGTCCTTTACTTGCCTCGATCTTCACCTTTGTCATTATATTCTCTGTACTATCTCAGGGAATGTCCTCCATGACGACCGTAACACGTCTTATGTTCGTGATGGGAAAAACGTCCTTGTTGCCACGAGCATTCGCATCACTCCACCCTACACTTCGAACTCCAGTGTTCAACATTGTTCTCATGAGTGTCATCTCGTTATCGGCTATGTTTATCAGCCTGGAGACAGCGATCATGTTTGTTAGTTTTGGTGCATTAACCGCATTTCTGTTCGTCAATCTATCCGTTATATTCCACTATATTATTCGTGAAAAGCAGCGTTCTCCCCGTGATATGTTCGTACGTTTCCTATGTCCGCTACTCGGTGCCGGATTTGTATTTTATCTTATCACGCTACTCGATGTTTCCTCGTTGATGCTTGGCTCCGGATGGCTCGTAGCTGGACTCATATACTACCTTGTTAAACGTTTGAAGCCCGCAACCATGAGCATATCCAAAGTGGATGAAGCCTTGTAAACAAAGGTGATTTGGTTCAATGGTACTTTGATTGTTCAGTTGTTCGTTTGATCATGTCAGTTAGTGAGGGCACACGAGATTTGGCGGGTAGTGCTTAACCCACTGACGGATTGATAGAACACAGCATGTAGAGCCAACAGATAGAGTAATAGAATAGCGCGTAACGGGAGGGATTGCTGTGACGTTGGAACGAATTAAACAAGCTTCCCTGATGTTATTTTCCATCCACGGCTTTGACGGCACTTCGTTACAAACCATTGCACAACAAGTCGGTATACAGAAGCCTTCTATTTACACGTATTTCACAAATAAAGATGCGTTGTATCTCGAATTACTGCATGATTCACTTACACAGGAGTTGGACTTTGCCCGTCAGTTAACGAAAATTCGTTCTGACGGAGCTTTCAAAGAAGTGCTCTTTCAATTCTTGTCCAGCTTCATTGATCGTTACGAGAGCGAACCGAGTGTTTCTTATATGCTCAAAACATTCCTTTATCCTCCGCAGCACCTGCAAGCTCCAATTCAGGACTTGCGTAATCATTATATCGATGAATTGGAGCGGATTTTGTTCACTGTGTTCAGTAAGGAGCCGGCGGATCAGGAATTCTACATATCCCTTGCTAACTCTGGACAATATCAGGTTGCTGTTCCCTTGCAAAGAACGAAACCTTATCCCGCTGCGGAAAGCTCCTTCGCCTTTTTCATGGTGCATCTGCAAGGGTTGTGGGTTGAGTTGCTACGCAGCGGTGCGGAGCGTGCCTACGTCAGATTGCAGAGAACATGGCCTCTGGTTAGTGCTTCAGTATAATCAGTAGCTCAGCATAGAAGGACTCTAGCTAAAAATCATAATAAAAAAGGCATTCCCTGTCATACGTCATACGGAAGACAGGGAATGCCCTTTTGGGGTTTGCTCTGTAGCTTTGCTCGATGCCTTTTCTCTATCATTCGCTTCATTCTAACGAATTGTGGATACGCTAATTCCCTCTTTTTTGTACAATTCCGAATTGTAACGAATCACAGAGATGTTATCTCGACAATATGGGCCGTTTTTTAGGCTGACGCTCCCCTTCGGGCAGGAATAACGTTTCTCAGGTTCGTTATCGCTTGGAACAGCATCGCTAGTCATCACTCATCTATTAATCATTCAATCCTTTGCCTTCCAGAATCGGCTGCATGTACTTCTCTATTCGTGACACTTTTGTTTTGGATTGCTTTGGTTGTGAGAAATAATAGAGATATGCCCGCTGCCGTCCGGGTGTCAGTGCTTCAAATGCATCTCGGAAGGCAGGATTCTCATCGAATTGCTGCTGAAGTTCCTCGGGAACGCTATATTCGGCAGTTTTTTTCATTTCCACTTGCAATCCAGCCTGTTCCACTTCAATTGCTTGTTGGATATAGGCTTTGATCATAGCCTCCTGCTCCACAATCTGCTCCAGACTGGTGAAACGAAGCTGGCGTTCTGCTTGTACATTCTCCGTTTGCTGGACCAAAATGCCGTGTGTATCCTTCAGCAGAGCACCTTTGAAGAATAGAATGGCCACGTATTCTTTGAATCCATGAATTAGTACGATGTTTTTCCCATCCAGCATGTAACAAGGATGCATCCATTTCATATCCTCTGTCAGTTCAAAATTCCGAATAATCTCTCTCAGCTTTGTGGACTCTTCCTTCCACGTTTTGAGTTTCTTTAGATAGCCGTCAACCTTGCGATTCCCACTTGTATCCGTCATGGAGAAATACCTCTCTTTATCTCATGTTCTTATAGGATCAATTGTACTGGTTTTCAGTGGATTGTACAGCGTTGCTTACAGAGCTTTTATTGACTTTTCCAAATGAATTTAAACCTCAACGAAACAAGACCAGCATCTTCGTAAATGTAATATCAACGGTGGCGGATTTGATTATCCATAAAGCAAAAAGGCCCATAGACAATCTATGGGCTTTTGGTTTGGTTAACATTTCTGGATTAAGCCGATATCTAGTAGTGACTGTGTCTCATCTTCTAACATGGAGGAAGCTATTATCATGAAGTCTTCAGCCCCAATCTCAAAATGGCCTTTACGAAATGGAAACCCCCAATTGCGATTTTCGCGTGTGAAACTGAGTTTGTCTAACAACGTTGCGATCTTTACTTCTCGACACGGAAGATAACGGAGATCTCGGCGAAAGGGTACAAATGATTCCGACATCTGGTATTGGTATATCCTATCGTCGGTAATTTGACCAATAGCGGTAAACGCCTGAAGTGGTTTCCCTGTTGAGATGTCTGTACGTGGAGAGTAGTATATCATCCAATCATCCTGGGACATTTGTCGCAAAAGTGCTGCCTTGCCATGGCACAGCTGCGCAAATCCTCCCTCTACGGCTACACTTACATGAGAAGCAGATACAACACCAATCCAATATCTGCTGTCTGTCGTTTCCAATGATTTCAATGCTTCCGTTGCACTTCTCATCCTGCAACCAACTCCAATTCCTCTTGATCTGTGATATGTCAAAGTATAAAAAAACACTACTGACAGGTGTATGTCAGTAGTGTTTTAAGATGTTTTTGGCTACTTCCTGCATTCGGAAGCGTAAAGACTCCGGCTCTAATACCTCGATATCTCCACCCCAGCCAAGTAAATAATGCAATATTTCCTCTGGATAACGGACACGAAAATGAAAAATGACACCTTCCTCCCGCTCCTCAAATGCATCCATATAAAAATGAATTGCCTCCATAATTTTGTCAGCAATTTCAGGTTTAGCCCGAATTAATATTTGTTCGTTACGGTCGTCGTCAGGAGGTCGATAACTGTTTAGATCAAAGCCAGACGGTAAAAGGAACTGATCCTCCAGCACGGAAAGTTCAGTCATGCGTGACAAACGAAAATGACGAATGTCTTGTCGCATATCACAACGTGCAATCAATACCCAATTCTCCTGAACCAGTGAGAGTCCATATGGAGAAACCTCACGCATGTTATACCGATTCCCATCCGTTCCCGGCATTTTTTTCAGGTACATAAAGCGATTTTACGTTTGTTCATTTTCTAGCCCCTACCGTTTGATCATCCAAACTAACTCATTCTATCACAGTAACTTGTAATAGCACCCGAAGATGAGAATGTTTTAACCAAAAAAACTGATACCCAAAAGGATATCAGTTTTTTTATCTACTTTATATCTGCTGCTTTATATGCGATTAATTCTCTTCTTTACTTTTTATACGTACATTGCCAGCAACAAGTTATAGATCATCGTCGCAGCTTCCGCTCGGGTCGTTTCACTTCCTGCACGAACCGTATGGTCCGTATATCCGTTCACAATTTTGGCCTGAACGGCTGTATTGAGTGCATCTTGTGCCCAAGCCGGAGTTTGCGACTCGTCAGTGAAGCTTGGTTTTACAGTATCATTGCTCGTTCCCGACTGTGCATCTGCACTTAACTTCAATGCATTCGCCATCATCACAGCCATCTCCGCACGAGTAATCGTCCTATTAGGCTTGAACGAATTGTCTCCATAGCCCTTCACGATTCCGGCTTGCACGGCTGCGGCAATATCGCTCTTCGCCCAGTCTGGCAGACTGCCTTGATCTGCAAACGTCGTATCCGACTGCACGGACTTCAAGGCCAGTGCCTTACTGATCAATGTAACAAACTCTGCCCGTGTAATCTTCTTGGATGGTTGGAATGTACCATCTGTGTAGCCCTGGATAACGTCCATGCCTATCAAGCGGTCTGCATAGTCGGATGCCCAGTGTCCGTTCAGATCGGACAGATTAGCAGCTGTGTAACTGGACACAACAAAGGTACCCAGATGATTCACATTAGCCGATATTGTTCCTGCTGCATTCATCTTTCCACCGATGAATACCCAGCTCTGACGTGCTTCATTATAATAGTAGATCGCTGGCTGTGTTCCTTGAGGCAGCTTGGAAGCATCATATTGCAGACTCAATGCTGCCTGATCGTTCAATGTCCGCCCTCCACTGCGAGTAATCTGTACTGCTTGGCCCAGTACAGTCAGCGAAGCTGCATTCTGCAATTGGTCCTGGGATACAACGGACAGCTGCAACGTATCTTTTTCCCCAATAGCTCCAGCCGGAGCGTTGAATTGCACGATGTCTTTCAGACCCGTTTGTACTGGCTGATTCGCTTCGACCTCTACCTTCACTTCAGTAGTTGAATCTGATCCCGGATCCGGGTTGATTGGCGTGGTTGGTACGGTAGGTGTTGTAGGTACGCTAGGTGTACTTCCACCGGAATTCCCTCCAGCGTTGCCTCCATCACTACCTGAACCCCCGCCTCCATTACCCGAACGGGCTTGTACGATAACCGTACGTGTGACTTCCTGTGCAGCATTGCCGGCAATATCTTTCACGTTATAACGAAGGGTGTAGATCCCCGCCACTTGTGTGTTCACTGTGCCGTCAATCTGCACGGAACCACGGATGCCCACATTATCGGTAGCCTGTGCTCCAGGATCGTTATACGTATCTCCCACAGTTAATGTCATCTGGCTGCTGCCTTGCAGGGTGATGACAGGAATTTCGCGGTCTATTTTAATGACCAGAGGTAAGGTATACGTTTCGTTCAGATCGTCTGTTGCTTGGAATAAAAGGTTGTGCTCTCCCGGCTCCGTTACCTCCAGAGGTGTATTCTCCGTATATGGTTCGTACGTCTGTCCTCCATCACGGGATAACTCAATAGTCGCCGAAGTGGCTGGCGCGTATACTGCGCTGGTTACACTAACCGTTACGGACTGGTTTGTCCATGCATCCGTATGATACGGCTGGCCGTCAGCAGTGGTCATATTGTCTTTTAACACCAATACCTGATTATTTGTTCCTTCCACAATGACAGTGAACGTTCTGGTATCCGTTTCGCTGCCACGTTGTACCGTTGCTGTCAATTCCAGTCGCTCATTATTCTCAGGCTGTGTAAGAAGTTTTCCCTGTGCATCCATCAATTCCGGGTTGGAGCTGGACCAGCTAATCGTGGCTCCATGTTTTCCTTCAACAGGAAGGGTAAGGTCGGAAGTGACCGCGTTCAGATCGCCCAGATCAATCGCTTGAAGCGTATCCGTTACCGCCTGTACATCACTATAAGGTGTAGAACTCACAAAGATCGGATTGGAGTAGAACCACAGGTCACGATAGTTCTGATCATTAATCTCGTTGAAACGAGTCTCTGCATCCGCTGTTGTGATCTTCGGATCAAGTTGCGGTTCACCATCTACAGTCTCACCAGTAACATTCATGCCCAGATTTGTACCACGCAGGCGATAATATTTATCCTGGTCTGTGGCTTTGATCTTGTACGTGATGACATTGTAACCATCCGAATCTGTTGTCCAATCGTTGGACGTGAAGGTAGCCAGTACTTTGGTGGAGTCGTTCGTGTCTTTGGAATATGCGGGTGTGCCCTTCTCAGCCTTGCCCGTCACATCTCCCGCGATGAGATCTACGTGATCTACCACCGGTACTTGTCCAGCGGACGTACCGCTGTTGATAGGTTTTTCATAGTTGTTGCTCGTGGTTGGACTCTTGAAACGGATTTTCAGTTCCACTTCGTCACCTTGGGTCACACCCAGGTCTCCGCCCATTTCAGCCTGAGTACCCGCGCCGGAAGCCGTGAAGTCCAGTGCGTTGATCAGATCACCGAATACGGAAAATGATTTCCCCGAACGCAGTCCTTCCAGCACGGCTTGCATACCTGTACCATCAACCCACGAATAGGTTTTGGCATATTCGCCCGGAAAATAACCGCTGGAATTCGTGTCAATTGTCTTGAAATGGTAATCCGAATTGCCATAGTTCCAGAAGTGACGCCCTTCTCCCAACAATGCATCCCACAAACCGCCCACCTTGGCGACCATATAGTCCACACCGCCGTATGTACGGTATTTGTATCCATCATCTGCTGTCGGATTAGCTACATTGTATGTTGTGTTGTACCCACCGCGATCCGGTTCCATCTGGTTGCCCAGCATACCTTCGATACCAAAAACGACTTGTGGAGCCAGATCGTTGAACTCACGGAAGTCCGCGATGGTATATTTGTTTTTGCCCCGTGAAGGGTGATTGATCATCGCATAACTCGTCGTTGGATACTTGGTTGCCAGCCAATTGATGGCAGCCAGTGCATCCTGATGAGTCGTATAGGCACGTCTCCCCGTCTGATCCCAATTCGCTACATCAGCCGCATCAAACAGATTCGCATCCCGATTGGTAAAACGATACTCAAATTCGTTCGCAGCTTCCAGCGCTTCGGTCGAATTCGGCTCATCTGTGAGAATACCTACACCAACGTGTTCATGTGTCGGCATGTCCCATTCGAAACCGGAGAAGATCGTTTTGCCTGCGTATTTGCCTGCTTCCTGAAGTGCTTTGATCTGTGGCACCTGGTACTCGTTCATCCCTTTGGACATCGGAATCGGTCCACCTGGAATGTCTACTCCATTCTGATCCCGCTTGGATAACCGCAAATGATCCGTAAGCGCGATCCAGTCCAGACCATACTTCGTCAGTCCCGCGTCGAGTACATTTTCTAGCGAATTCTGTGCATCATCGGACTCAAAGGTATGTACGTGCAAGTCTCCCGTTTGCCATGACCCTGCTGCCGAGCTGTTGGTTGGTGTGTTATCTCCCGCATCCGCATAAGTTACTGGAGCAGGGAAAGCTCCCATTACAAGGCCCGTAGCCAGTGGTATAAGCGTAAGCATAGCAAGCATTTTCTTTCCTTTATCGTTGAACAAAATCATCCCACCACCGTTCTGAGTTGTTGTGTCGGGAGTAAATATAAGAAACTTTGAGGGCAGGGTCAACGCAATGAAAGCGCCTATTAAAAATTTGACATACATCTGCATTGCTTTACATTTCGTTAACGATTTCTTTTACGTTGTATTTGAAGATCATGCTCAGTCTTACTCCATATTAAGGTCTTGAAATGTGCTAGAAAGAAGTTGCAAGAAGGTGAAGAAAAGTTCAGATTTTGTTCACCATTCAGGGAATTTCCACCACTGCTAGTGGTCTATTAGGAATACATTGTTCCTTAAAAGACAAGAACATTGTTCCATTGTCAGAGTACTGCCCTTTCCTACAACAAAAAAACGTTAAATCCACGATATTCATTTCTTATTATTCCCCACCGCTAACGTCATGTAAATCCCATATTATACATAACCTGTAAGTTTAATATGGACCACTTGGAAGACACAACAAAATATCGCCGTTTTCGACGCGACCGCATAAGTACCTCGAAGAAGCTAAAAAGCTCAACCAGTAAAAACTGATTGAGCTCATAAAATGACTGCCCCTGCATTACACTCAAAACGTGAACGCATATCTCGATCGATTCCAGCCTAATGTGAGAACAAACTTCAGAAGATAGCCTTGTAAGCAACGATCTTCTGGAACTCAACCATTAACTTGAAAACGCCCGCCAAGAAATTCATGGCTATAAATATCAGATATTTTTTCCAGCACACGCTGCGCATGTTCTGGAAATTTCAAGTCCGCAATCCGATCTTTGAACAGAAACACGCCAGTCTCATTGCTGTTTTTGCCCAGAGCTCCCTCATATAATAGGTTGGCTCCATGAGTAGGCGGAGAGGAAAAAAACTTCATAAACAGTTCAAACCCTGCGGTCAGTCCGGAATCTTTTCCTTTTCTTAGCGTGTTGTTAATGCCCGGGTCAACGCTGCGGATCTTGATGCCTTCCTTGGCAAGCTGCGGTGCGACGGTTTGGGTCCACAACGAGAGAGCCAGCTTTGAAGTCGCATATGGTCCATACATTTTGCGGAAGGTTTTGGGATGCTCCAATTTTTCGATCGTAAACTCCTTCGTAAATCTAAACACCTGCGATGAAGTGTTAATCACCGTTTTAAAGCTGCCGTTCTTCAACAGCTCCTTCAATTCCATCAGAATAATATAAGGAACGACCGTCAACAATTCATAATGCAATTCGCGGCCTTGTTTCGAATAGCGCAGCTCACTTAAGCCTCCTCCGGCGTTGTTAAACAAAATATCGATCCACTGTTCCTTGCTTTTGATTTCTTCCAAAGAGTGTCTCAAGCTGCTGTAATCGGTGAGATCCTTCACTTTATAGGCTCGGAGCCGTCCGTCCTTGAGATGATTTTGGAGGAATCTATCGTCCGCTGGAAAATCCGACCGGTTCAAAGCAACCACCTGCCAGTTCTCCGACAGCATTTTCCGGGTCAATGACAACCCGATCCCGTTACTTGCTCCAGTAATCAGTGCAATATGTTCTCGTTGGTTCTCACTCAATGCATGTCCTCCTTCATTCAGAATTTCATCGGTTATATGTGCTCATCAGTCGGAGTCGGGCAGGAGGATGAGTTTGCCGTGGGCACCCCCGCTCTGGCTGATTTCGACAGCTGAACGCCATGCGTCGAGTGCGAAAGTTTTGGCGACCGGAATCGTGAACTTACCGTCTGCTGCGTACTGGGCAAAGTCGCCGACAACATCATAACGCAAGGTATGTTCTTCTCCGTAGCTGGCGCGAGCGCCAAATTCAACGGCCGCGGCGAAATCGCTGACGGTTAGGACGCGCTGGGGATGCCCATTGACGATATGGATCAGATCCATCATTGCGCCGCTGATGGGTGCGGTATCCAGAACAAAGTCAACTGGCTGCTCCGCCAGTTCGGTCACTCGTTCGACCATTCCATCACCGTACGAGGTCACCAACGCCCCCATTGCGCGGAGTTTGTCGGCGTAGGTTGCACCAGCGGTTGCGACCACATGAGCACCGTGCATAAGGGCAATCTGGACGGCGGCGAAGCCTACCGTTGTTCCAGCTCCGTGCACGAGTATGGTCTGGCCCGACCTTAACCCGAGAGTATCAATGCCTCGGTAGGCGGTTTCGACCGCCAATGGCAGTGCTGCAGCCTGTACGAAGTCGAGTCCGTCCGGTATGCGGAACCAGTAGTACATGATCGCTCGGTCGGACGCACCGGCGCTCGATCCACCCATGAAATCGGCGGCACCCAGAACGGCATCGCCGATGGCGACATCGGTTACACCCTCTCCAACTGCGTCTACAATCCCTGACACGTCCAGCCCAATCCCGCGAGGCAAGGGCAGTTGACCGGCAAAGTGTCCTCGACACATCCCCCAGTCAACCGGATTTAACCCACAAGCGCGTACGCTCACGCGAATGCGTCCCGGGCCGGGTTCTGGGATTGCCACCTCCTCCAAACGCAAGACATCGGTTGGTTCGCCGTAGTTGTGGAACCGGATTGTCCGCATGGTATTCTCCATTGTGATGTTCCCTCCATTTTGCTCTGATAGAATCGTGTTCTTGTGCATTCAAACGGTCTTCCATGAAAAAACAACGAAATCCTAAACTATAAAGTTCACTAGAAGGCAGGGTGTCTTGAGGGGAAAGGTACATGAAAATTCATGACCCTCCTACCCGCGCTTTAAAAGTAATGTGTGCGAACTGAGGGTGCTCAGATCTGGGAACCGCCTCCGTCGACAGGGAACTCAGCCCCGGTGGTATAGGTGGCCTCAAATGCCAGGAATGCTACGGCTTTGGCGACCTCGACTGGATCGCCGAAACGCAGCATCGGGATCTGCTGTCTTATCTGCGCCCCGGTCTGTTCTGCAGCTTCCTTCGGCATCGACCTCTCCAAGATGTCGGTGTCAATGGGGCCGGGGCTGACCGCGTTGACGCGAATCTTCCGCGGTAACAGCTCGCGGGCCAGACTGCGAGTCATGGAGCGCAGCGCTGCTTTACTGGCTGCGTACGCACTGATCATCGGGATACCCAATACGTTCGTGATAGAGGTGGTGAGCACCACGCCACTTCCTGCGTTTAGCAATGGGGCGAGTTTCTGCACGGTGAAGTACGGACCTTTGGCGTTGATTGTAAGTAGCTCGTCGTACACTTCTTCGGACATTGACTCGAAGGGGACATAGCGCGTGATACCGGCGTTAACGAACAGTGCGTCGATCATGCCGAACTCGGTCTTGACCCGGTCGACCAACTCCTCGATATCCGTCAACGACGCGGCGTCGCTCAGCAATGCGACAGCGTTGTTGCCGAGTTGTTCACGAGCCGCATCCAGCGTCGTGTGAGTACGTCCAGTAATCAGAACGTGTGCGCCTTCATCCACTAGCAACTTCGCCGTCGCGAGGCCGATTCCGCTGCTACCTCCCGTGATCACGACCTTTTTGTCAGAGAATTTGCCTTTACTGAATGGTTCCATTTGAATCGTCCTCCCTTTGTATAATCCGTAATCGGATGATTAGGTACAGGATCGATTATATAGCAATAAATTTATTAAGTAAACTAATTTTATTAATTTAGTTCATTTAATAAATTTAATACATAAAAGGCAGCAAATTTGTTATAATAAGTTCGAGAGGCATTAAAGGGAGGCACTTATACGTGAGAAAAGCCGTGAGTGTAGATACATATGTAGAAAAAATAAAACCCGTTATAAGAAAAACAAAATTCAGCCAACTGAAAGTCGACGATCTCGCAAAATATATGGATATCAGCAAAGTGACACTCTATAAGCATTTTTCCTCCAAAGACGACATCATCGAACAAGTCGTGGATTATTACATTGATTATTCGAAGAAGGCTGACACCGTTGTCAAAGACGATTCCGTCTCTTTTTTGGATCGTTTTCAATTAACATTTTTACAATCTTTGATGTGTGCCGCGTTTATCTCTGATTTGTTCTTGCAGGACCTGAAGGAATTTTATCCGCACCATTTTGAGAATCTGACCGTTGCCCTACGGAATCGGAATAAAAGCTTACAAACTTTTTTTGAATCCGGTATGGAGCAACAGATTTTCAACAGATTGAATGCCGTGATGTTTATGGTTCAAGATGACGCTGTGCTGCGACGCTTTATCGAGCCGTCATTTTCGATTCAGTATGATATCACCTTGAAACAAGCGATTATGGATTTCTACTACATGAAGCAGTATCAATTGCTAAAACCTGAATATCTGAAGATGATAGACGACTCCGATATTGAAAGGAAGATCGTTAATATATTGCAGGCCATTTCATAAGTGAAGCGTCCATATCCGATTCCGTTGGACTTTATTGCTAAACAAGTAGACATCTTCCCATAAGAGTTGAGTGTTACGCTGAACGTGAATAATCTAATCCGAAATGACACAATGTTCTTGTCCTTTTCGGCAAAGGAACCAAGTTCATGTCCTTAGCTTGGGACAAGATCTTGGTTCCTTAAAACAAAAAAGCCGCTATTATAGCACTTTGAATAGACGTTGTTCTTGTCCTCCAACATGAAACACACCAATTACGGTTTCACCATAAACATCAAACAGCGGAATATCACGACCTTCTGGTGATCTACTGTTCTGTATTGCAATGGCTTCCTCGGGTGATTTTGGTAACTCACCGTCTAAGTCTTTTTTTAGCACGGAACTGTGCGTGTGGGGCCGGAAAACTTCGATGGATTTATTGTATCCAATTAAATAAGAAGAATTTCCCGTTAGTTTAGTGAATCAATGGAGCCTTCTCCCTTCTAAACAGATAACCTTTCTAGATACCGCTCTACAAGGGTCAGTCTCAATTTCACACTGAGTGAGGATATTAGGAGAGGCAAAGCTGTTTCCCCATGAGTCACCCCCTACCGCTGAACCTTTTGATCGCATCCTCGGTCACCGGCTTGAAGAGGTTAATGAGGTTGCCGTCGGGATCACGGAACAACACAGCACGATTCCCCCACGGCATCGTGGTCGGTTCCTTTACCCACTCGTCGACAAACGGCTTCAAGCGCTCGTATTCGGCATCGACATCATGGACGAGGAACTCGAGTATGACAGTGCGATTGTCAGCCGCCACTGCAGAACCAATGCCGAACAGCGGCACAGTATGAGAGTGACCGATCGCCAGGGTGCACGATGGCACAACGAGTTCGGCAAAGGCTGCCGCGGGACGTTCCGCCGAAACACCCATGACTCTCTCATAGAACTCAACAAGACGATCCACATCGTCGGTAATGATACGTACAGAAGCAAAATTCATAAAATACCATCCTTCCTATAATAAATGATACAGTATCATATCATTTTTGGGGCAAGAACAAGCTCTCCACCCCATCATGTTAACCTAATCGATAATAAACTAACGCTACTGACAACGGTATGTCAGTAGCATTTTAACATTTTCGGGTATTCTCTTTCCTAAAGTTGTTACCCGTTTATATATTCTGCCTATTAGTTGAATAACGGCCGATCTCTAAAGGAGAATCCACCGCTAACCAGTTAAAAAAATCGGCGATAAAGTTCTCTCCGTCACTCCCCGCGCAGTTGAGCATAAATTTGTGTGGTTGATACTTTTTCATGCCCTAGCATGCCTTGGATAATTTCTAAAGGTGCTCCATTATCAAGCAACTGACAGGCATAAGTATGACGAAAACGATGAGGATACACATTTGCCTACTGCTCCGCGAGAGAGCTAAACGCTACAATGCCCATCTGAGCGTTGGAATGGCCATTCGCTTCACTGGATGGGTATCTGTTACAATTAAGGCTTTACACTCCGTGGTGAAATCCATTTGAAGTGATACGTATTACTTGATTCCCCTTGTAAGTTCCCATACATTAGCAGCACTTACTGCCCCTGCAAACAACAAACTCCATTACAACTGCAGCTATTTTCTTTTTCATTCTTATTTCCCTAATCTATTTCCGTATCGGTTACAGTTCTATCCTAACTATGTATGATAGGAATATTACACCACTTACAATAAGCCTATCGCCTAGTAATATATTTCTTAGATCTCTTGGATAAATTCCATGTGTATGTTGGATGATTCCCCTAATAAAAAAGCCGCTAAAATAGCGACTTTAATGGGAATATGTTCTTGTCCCTCGACAACTGATCACATCGTTTTCTATTTTGATGCTCATCTAAAACTACTTCAAGCGCTGTCTGGCATCCGTTCTGACGTATTATACATACTCAATTTTTGACATATTTATCAACCGACTTTTGTAGCGTCTTTTTTTGTACAGTAATTATTACAACAGCGAAACTGCTTGTAGCTTAAGTCCCCTTATAAAGTTCCCTACCAAAACCCTGCCAGCAGAGCAGCTCCTGTTAAATAGGCCGAACTTAATACATGAAACACCTTGGAGAATGTTGCCGTATTCAGCATTGCTTGAACGGGGTCAACGGCTGTGAATTGTCCTCCTTCAAACGTAAATCCCCCTGGTTGATTCATAAATCCGTGAATAAAAAGAGAATTTTTTCACATAGTAAGTTGGCATTTCCCCAAATTTGTGAGAAATGCAGTTGAAATATTACAAAACCCGATATTTACAATTTATATATATTCGATGTTTAGCCTTGCAATCGTGATCATGCCTTCTCCTCTAAACGTTCAAGTAAAGATCCATCATAAAGTCAAAATTCTGAACTTGAGTTGTCATCGATGATGCCCAGCTCCATTTCGATGTGCCAGTACACCAGATTAACAGGTCTTTAAGCAGCATTGCTGCAAATAGGACGAGAAGATTTTTTTATTCATTAACATGTGCTTGTTATCCCCCTCCAACTTGCTGAGTAATATCCCTCCCTCCAACAAGGAAAATGCAAATGATGCTAACGCATCCACATCCAGATCCTCCCTAAACTCCCCAGCTTGAATGCCGTCACGAATAATACTTTTCATCATATCCAAGAAGTTATGCAGCCCTTGCCTTGCCTGCCCACAAAGCTCCAAATGAGTATCATCACTTTCTACAGCTGTATTCTGCATGGGACATCCGCCAATAAATGGTGGATCGTCGACGACATTCTCATAGACACGAAAAAAAGCAACCAACTTTCCTGACGCAGACTGCTCTTGATCGACCGCTTCAGAAAATTTTCTGGCGACCATACTGGCAGCATAATTGTAGGCTTCAAGCGCTATCTCGTCTTTACTGGCAAAATGTCGATAGATGCCCCCCTTCTTAATTCCTGTGTCGGCAATAATATCGTTTAGCGATGTACCGGCATATCCTCTCTGGTTAAAAATTTCAGCCGATTTCATAATGATATGTTCCCGTGTTTTGTCCCCTTTTTTCATAAGTTCCTCCTTATGAACCTTTTTTTATTTCATTTGTTTTAAATGAATTACTCAATTCACCTTGCAATTCAATAATATCATGCTAATATAAAGATACCGATCGGTCTCTTTTAACATTATACAACAGGCCATTCTAGAATGAAATAGCGCTACCCATCTTTATGTCATCACTGGCATTCGCTTATTGTAATAAATAAAACTTATAGGGGGATTTCTCAATGACTGTAAAAGTAGGTATAAACGGTTTTGGACGAATCGGAAGACTCGCTTTTCGCCGAATTCAAGATGTGGAAGGCGTCGAGGTTGTAGCGATTAACGACCTTACGAACGCTAAAATGTTAGCTCATCTGCTCAAATATGATACGACGCAAGGCACTTTTCACGGTGACATTGAAGTCCATGACGGAACCTTCAAAGTAAACGGCAAAGAGGTTAAGGTTTTGGCTAAGCGGAATCCTGAAGAGCTTCCTTGGGGAGAGCTTGGCGTTGATATTGTTCTCGAATGTACAGGCTTCTTCACTACAAAAGAAAAGGCCGAGCTTCACCTGAAAGGCGGAGCGAAGAAAGTCGTCATTTCCGCCCCTGCTACAGGCGACATGAAAACGATCGTATACAACGTGAACCATGACACACTGGACGGAACGGAAACCGTCATTTCCGGCGCTTCCTGCACAACCAACTGCCTGGCCCCTATGGCTAAAGCTCTGCACGACAAGTTTGGTATCCAATCCGGGCTGATGACGACCGTTCACGCTTACACGGGTAACCAAAACACGCTTGACGCTCCGGATCCAAAAGGCGATTTCCGAGCTGCGCGCGCCTCAGCGGAGAACATCGTTCCCTACTCCACCGGTGCCGCAAAAGCCATTGGTCTGGTTCTTCCGGAACTGAAGGGCAAACTGGATGGGGCATCTCAACGTGTACCTGTTCCAACAGGTTCCGTGACAGAACTCGTTGCCGTTTTGAATACCAAGGTAACGGTTGAACAAGTTAACGCTGCTATGAAAGAAGCTTCCGATCCAGAAACTTTCGGCTACACGGAAGACGAAATTGTATCTTCCGATATCAAAGGCATCACATTCGGTTCGCTCTTCGACGCCACGCAGACGAAAGTTCTGACAGTCGGTGACCAGCAATTGGTGAAAACCGCAGCTTGGTACGATAACGAAATGTCTTATACAGCCCAATTGGTTCGTACGCTGGAGCACTTCGCTAAGATCGCTAGATAAATAATCAAAGGATGGAGAGAAGGAAAATCCCATGAAGGATGAACTCCACTTACGATGATCGATTGTTCGGCATTAGTCTGGTTTTGACGGGAGGCGAGTCTGTTGACGCTAGTGGGCGTCTGCGAATGCTGCATCCCTGCTTTCACGTCACAGATCGGCTACGCAAGGTGGAACCACCCACTTCTGCAGTTCTTGAGCAAAACCGCGGCGGCGCCATGCGGACTATCCTGAATTCCGAACCGAAAGGATGATCACATTGAAAATTCTCGTCACGGGAGGCACTGGTTTGCTCGGCGGCCGCCTGATCCCGAAGCTCGTGGAGGATGGTCACCAGATTTTCGCCCTCACACGCTCTGTATCATCTCACGCCAAACTCAGGGCCAAGGGTGCGACGCCGGTTGATGCCGATCTCGAAAGCAGCACGCCAATCGTGTTACCGACGATCGATGCAGTTGTGCATGCGGCCGCCCTTTTCCGCTTTTCAGGGCCACGGGAGCCCTTCTTCCGAACCAACGTCGATGGCACCGCAGCCTTGCTGAAGGCAGCCGAGTCCGCCCGTGCGAAAACATTCGTCTACATCAGCGCGGCGGGGATCCACATGGATAACGGCGGTACGCTCATCCGCAACGCCGATGAAAGCGCGCCGACTTTCCCGAACCACTTCTCCGCCTACCTGGCGAGCAAGGCACGGGCCGATTCATTAGTTCTGGCAGCCAACAAACCCGGCTTTCGCACGATCGCGCTTCGCCCACCGGCTATCTGGGGGCCGGGTGATCCGTTTAGCCGAGCGCTTCCCGAAGCAGTCAAATCTGGACAGTTCGCGTTCATCGACCGTGGAGATTACCCTTTTTCAACCTGCCATGTGGACAATGTAGTTGAAGCCATACAATGCGCTCTTGAACGCGGAGAAGGCGGACATGCCTTCTTCATCAAAGACCTGGATGGGCAGACTTTCCGTGAGTTCGTCGCCTCGCTTGCGAACTTGCAGGACCTGTCCATCGATAAACTGCGTTCGATACCCTACTGGCTCGCCTCTGCCATTGGCCGGCTGTTCGACACGATCTGGGGCGTCACGCGGAAAGACAGCGATCCGCCGATCTCACGCTCGATGATACGCATGATTGGGCGTGAGTTCACCGTCAACGATGCCGCTGCACGTCGGGAGTTGGGCTATGTCGGAAGAACTTTGCGCGAGGCCGGCTTGCAAAGCTATGAGGAACCATCTGCTCGACGATAATGCTTTGGAGGGTAAACGACGGCAATCGCGATGGTAAGTTGTTCTCTGGACTGGCTCTTTTGGCCAATTTGGTGGGCATGAGCACTACAAAATCATCAAAAGCCTATTAGCGTAATAAAAAAATGGAGCAGTCGCCACCGGCGATACTGCTCCTTAATTTGTTGAACTAAAGTGCTCTGTTAGTTTAGTGATTACTTCATTAAGTATGAGATAATTGAATCAATCTGTATCGTGGTCTGTTGAAATAATCAAAAACAAAAAAGCCTTTCAGATCATATCTGAAAGACTTCGACCTCTTGCCAATCCACATTCAACCAAACCGACCACTAATATAGTCCTGTGTACGCGAATCGACGGGCTCGGCGAACATGTCTTGGGTAGCGGAGTATTCCACGACCTCCCCATTCAGGAAGAACACTGTCTGCTGGGAGACCCGAGCTGCTTGTTGCATATTGTGTGTGACCATCACGATGGTATAACGTTCCTTCAACTCATGAGCCAACTCCTCAATCTTGAAGGTCGACACGGGATCAAGCGACGCCGTAGCCTCATCCATCAGAAGAATGTCCGGCTCCACTGCCAGTGCACGTGCGATGCAGAGGCGCTGCTGTTGTCCTCCGGATAGACTTAACGCGGAACGCTTCAGGTTATCCTTTACTTCATCCCACAGGACAGCAGAACGCAGGCTCTCTTCCACGATTTCATCCAGCTTCTTTTTGCCATGAATGCCGTGTTGTCGTGGGCCGAAGGCCACATTATCGTAGATGGATTTCGGAAAGGGATTCGGCTGCTGAAAAACCATACCGATCTTCTTGCGAATGGTTTCCACATGCACCTCGCCGCTGTAGATGTCTGTCCCGCCTACTGCCACTTTACCTTCAATACGTGTTCCGGGTATCCGGTCATTCATACGGTTGAGGGTTCGCAGCAACGTCGATTTGCCACAGCCGGACGGTCCGATAAAAGCGGTAATGGCTCGTTCCGGAATTTCAATGGAGACATCCTTAAGCGCCTGAAACTGACCGTAATATAAATTCAATTTGTTGGTCTCAATGATTGACTGCACAATAGTTCCTCCCGGTGTTGAAATTGATCTTGTTACTGGATCAGCCTGACATATCAGGCTTGATTTTTGCGTGCATTCAGCCACAGCGGCACACGGAACAGAATATTAATGAGCAAAGCCACAAAGATCAGTACAGCCGTTGTCTTTTGCGCAATCTCCTCGGCATCCGGCACAATGGCTTCGGATTGAATGTACCACAGATGTACAGCAAGGGTTCCTCCTGGCGATAGCAAATTGAAGTCCCACATTTCCCCGGATGTAGATACCCCTGCGGTCAGAATAATGACGGCACTCTCACCGAATGCTCGACCTGCCGTGAGGCAAATACCTGTCATGATTCCGTTTATAGCCACCGGCAGTAATACATTACGGATCGTTTGCAAATGGGTAGAGCCAAGTGCAAAGGACGCATTACGAAGTTCAACTGGAACTGCCCGGACCGATTCCTCGGTTACCCTGGTGAGCACAGGCAGATTCAGAAAGGCAAGGCTGACGGCGGCGCCCAGAATGGTAAGACCAATTTCGAAGAACTCCACAAACAGGGCAATACCAAACAATCCAAAGATGATGGATGGAACAGAAGATAGTCCCTCCACACAAATCCGCACGATCTCCATAAGTTTGTTGTTTGGGGCAAATTCCGCCAGGTAAATCCCGGCCGCCATGCCGATGGGAATAGAGATCAGGAGGGATAGAATCAGCACATAGAACGAGTTGAACAGCGCCGGCCCAATCCCTCCTCCTTCTTCAATCTCGCTTGGAACACCATATAGAAAGTCCCAGCTCAGCAAAGGCAACCCTTTTTCCAGAAGAAGAAATAACAGTCCAACAATGAATAAAATGACGACAATCCCTACACCCCATACCATGCCTGTAAAAATCCGGTCCATCAGCGTGGATGCACCTCTACGTTTGCCGAACGAATAGGCGGGGACAGCGTTCACCTGCTTCTTCGTATTCATGAGTAGCGTCCGCCTTTCTTCTGAAGCATTCTTACGGCTACAATCATCAAGATGGAAATGGCAAGCAGGATAAAGCCCATCATGTACAGCCCGTGATTCCAGGTGGAGTCAAATTCGACGCTTGAGATTTGCATGACGATGTTACTTGTCAGCACCGCTGTTGGTGTGAACAGACTGTTAGCGAGTTGTGCCGTATTGCCAATGACCATCACCACCGCCATCGTCTCTCCAATGGCACGAGTCATCCCGAGAATGACGGCGTACATGATTCCACCTCTTGCAGCAGGCAAGACCACACGAGTTATGGTTTGGAATCGGTTCGTACCAAGCGCGTAAGCTGCATCCCGGTATTTGTTCGGTACAGCAGATATGGCATCATCACTGATCCGGCTGATGGTAGGCAGCACCATAATCGTCAGAACGATGGACGCTGCGAGCAAACCGTCCGCCAGATCATGTCCACTGATATCCCTAAGCCAAGGGATGAGAATCGTCAGTCCCAAGAAACCGTACACCACAGAAGGAATACCCACCAACAGATCCAATACGGGTCGCAGAATATGGCGAAGCCATTTTGGCGTCATTTCGGCCAGAAACACGGCAATGATGACGGAGATCGGAATGGCAAACAGCATCGTGAGCCCCGTGAGTGCCAGCGTTCCCAGAATAAATGTCAGCGCACCGTAATGCTCATTTTCCGGGTCCCAGTTGGTAGAGAAAAAGAATTCGCTGAGCGAAACATCCGCAAAGGTCAGAACGCCCGTACGAAGCATAAGGACCAGAATGCATAACAGAACCAGACAAACGAACAGTGTACTGCCAATACAAACCATGCGAAACAGTTTATTGGACCATCTTAAACGCGCCTTACGGTCAAACCGGGTTCCCGATCCGGGAGCCTTGCCGATGCTTGAACCAAGCTCACTCGGAGCAGGGCTGTTCGTGGATGGATTTAAATCGATCATGAAGGGCTCTTCCTTTCACATAGAGAAGCCAGCTTGGCGACCGTGCGCAGAAGCTGGCTATCCCTTTCCTTATGAAATGCGAGAATGATGGACGTTCGCAGCTTTCGTTATTTAACGGCAGCAAGCGGAATGAATTTCAGTTTTTTCAGGGAACCGTTCTGGAACTTGCTGCTTTGGATATACTCGATGAACGCTTTGGTTGCTCCCGTAGGTTGACCTTTGGTCATGTAATATCCAATGCCCCATACTTTGTATGTTTTGTTCAGGACGTTTTTCTCTGTTGGTGCTACGCCATTGATTGATACAGCCTTCATTTTGCTAGTCACGTAAGGAAGGTCAATATAACCGATTGCATTTGGTGTCGTTTCAATCGTTGTTTTCATATCACCGCTGGAGCCAACCTCTTTGTAGTTGTCCCCTTTGCTCATGAAGTCCTTGCCATCCAGAGCTTTTTGTTGGAAGTTAACCCGTGTACCGGAACCAAACTTACGGTTAACCACAACGATGTTCGCATCCGATCCGCCGACTTCCTTCCAGTTAGTCACTTTGCCGGAGAAGATGTCCTGCAGTTGTTTTGTTGTTAGATTGCTTACGCCCACATTGGTATTAACGACAGCCGTGAACACTGTTACAGCTACCGGATTGGCTACCAAGCCATCAAATTTCTTGAAGCCAGGTACATCTTTGGATGCATCCCAGTCTACAGCGCCAATGTCCGCGATCCCTTTACGAACGGATTGAGGACCTGTGATGGAACCTGCTGCGGAAGCCGAGATTTTAACTTTTGGATTATCTTTTTTGAATTCGCTAGCAGCTTGAAGTGTCAGCGGAAGTAATGCGGAAGAACCATTAATGACAATTTTACCTTTCTCTGTGCTCTTGGCAGCTGATGCTGTCGTTGCGCCACCGAGTCCACCAATCAGAGATACAGCCATAAGCATTGCTGTGAAGGGTTTGATCCATTTTTTCATGTTAATTAAACTCCTCTCGAATTAAAAAGCTTGTGATTATACTTGATACAAAACATTACTTCGTAACGGCTCTCCAGCTCCCACCAGCTTGTACCAGAACTCGGCCATTCTCAACCACAGAGATCTGTGATCCGGCAACCGCGATGGAGGATACATCGGAAGATACGGTGTACAGCTTGGTTTGTTTTCCAGTTACCGGGTCGATCGAGAGGATCACGCTGTTGCTGTCGTCCTGGGCCGCCAGTACATACAAGATGCCACCTGACAGAATAGCTTGTTCTACATCGTACTCGGTGTACACCGGCGTAGACTTTTGGGATGAATCCACAGACAGCAACGATGCTTTACCGTCTTCGGAAGGTACACTCACGTAGTAGGCTTTTTGTCCGTCAGCAGACCATACAAATACCTTGTCGTCGGTTGATGTTGTGAGCTTCACAGCCTCCGGTTTTGAATCTGCTGTGTTATACGAAAATATTTGCTGTTGATTAGATGAGAAATCAATGGAGACATTGTCTTCATCCACATTGGTTGTATCCGAAGTTACGGTACCAAGTGTTGTTACTGTATAGATGAATTTCTTGCCGTCAGCAGAAACATTCAGGTTTTCCTTATAATCTACCTTGTCTTCGACCACTTTCGTAATCGCGCCATCTGCCAGATTCAGCTTGGCAATCACGGACCCTTTATCCCCTTGCAGGAAGTAGATTGCACTCCCGTCAGCAGACCATACCAACTCAGGCTTGATGCTGTTGTCACTCGTGATCAGTTTGGAAGCCTTGGTCTTCAGATCAATAACATAAACGGCTCCTTCGGCATTCGTATACGCCGCTTGATCACCACTTGGCGAAATAACGAGATCCGATCCACCGTCTGTCGTTAACAACAACTCATATTTGCCGCTTGTTGTATTCACGAGATAATCGTTTCTGCCATTGTTATCGCTCTTGGAGACAATCAGCTTATCTGCTCCGGCAAAACGAGGATTCTCGACTTCATCAATCAAGGATACCGTACTGATCTCAAGCAGTCCGTTTCGCTTGACAATCGTACCGCCAACGCCCGACACCAGTGGACGAAGAGCGATGTAACTTGTACCACCGATGATAGTAACTGGTTGATTCAGATTCACTTTGACATCATCTACCACGATTTGTTTACTATTGTTTTGGAGCGTCACGCTGTGATCATTCAGCTTGATCACCGTCGTTCCGCTATGTACTTCGGCTTGTGCGCCGATGGCTTTGATCACATCACGAAGTGATACAAGTGTCTCCCCATTTTTAACGATGGAACGAACGACGACGCTGTTACCGTTTATTGTAAGCGTGGAATTTTGCACCTGAGCAACATTAGCCACAGGTTTCACTGCAGGAGCAGCCGATACTGCACTAACCACAGAAGTACCTAACACTGTTGCTACCATGGACACCACTAACACTTTTTTCATTGACATTGGCTCTTGTCACCCTTCTCTATTCCATTTAATTTGCCTTGTTATGTCATGCCCTGCTGTCTGGTATTCTGCATGTATCGTCTTTATGAGAGCTTGTCCGGCTCATCCCCCCAAACTTCCACGTTCATAGTAAAAATGACCTATCACGATTGTAATTATAGGAGAGATTTGTAAACGGTAAATCCTGGAATTGTTAACGAATTGTCAATGTTTTCATAACACACAAAAACGAGTCGTTGGAATATGACCCACGACTCGTTTTTTTCTTATTTTCCTAGATAAAAAGTTTCATCAACGCATTAAAAATCGGATTCACAATATAACCTGTTGGATGGATAGAATACCTCTTACCCGAGTTCAGACGGCTGATCTTCTCCATTTCCTCAGCGGACAGCTCAAAATCAAAGATTTCACTATTCTCTCTGATCCGCTTTGGATTAGACGATTTAGGAATCAGGATGACGCCCCGTTCCAGATGCCAACGCAAAATTACTTGAGCCACCGTCTTATGGTGATCATCAGCGATTGCCTTCAATATCGGATGCTGCAATAACACTTTATTCCCCTGCCCCAACGGACCCCACGCCTCATGCAAAATCTGATGTTTGTCCATATAGGCACGTAGTTCGTTCTGCGGGAATTCCGGGTGCGTCTCGATCTGATTGATCATCGGCAAGATTTTCGCGTGCTTCCTTAATTCTTCCAGATGCTGAATCTCGAAGTTCGCGACCCCAATGACCCTGATCTTGCCTTCTTCGTATAATTCCTCCATGGCTTTCCACGTTTCGATATACTTGGGCGAGGCAAAATGAATTAAATACATGTCGAGGTAATCGACACCCAGCTTGTTTATCGTTTCCTGGAAAGCTTTCTTGGTCGCTTCATAGCCATGATCTGTATTCCAGACTTTCGACGTGATAAAGAATTGCTCGCGCGGAATCTGACTATGCCGGATCTCTGCTCCAAGCGCTTTCTCATTCCCATAGATTCGGGCAGTATCAAAATGTCGGTACCCGACCTGAATGGCCTCTCGAGTAGCTGTTGTAAATTCTGCTTCTTTCGTTATTTTGTAAACCCCAAAACCCAGTTGAGGAATGGGAACCCCGTTTCTGGCTTCAATCACTTTTGTATGCAAATTCATTTTATACTGCTCCTCTCCAAAAAAAAAACGGAATATACTAAATATATATTATATCTAGTTAAAGCCAAAAAAAAGAGGTTAACCCTTTCTTTCTTCATGAAACAGATCGGTTAACCGTATGTCTTTTAAATAATTCTGCATCGCAATCTCCGCGCCTTCAAGATGATGAATGACCTTTTCTTTTACGTCATCCACGTCTTGTCCCTGGAGTGTTACATCGGTATGAACTTTAAACAAATCTTTGCCGGGTTCAACCGCCAGGAATACATCCAACAACGTGATCTCCGATAAAGGCTGAGCAAGCAAGATGCCGCCCTTGGCCCCTTCTTTGGCCATTGTCAGTTTGGCGTTATTCAGGTTGCGAATGACTTTTACCGTCGTAGGAACCGGAATATTTAATTGCTCCGAAATCAACTTGGTGGATAAATAATTCGAACAGTTCTCCTCAGATAGAGCGTGAATATAGAGCAGAATAGAGATTCCCTGTGATAAGGCCGTAGAGTATGACATTTCATTCATCCTAACTATTTCTTTTCTAAATATACTATATATCTTTTATCTTTAGTTAGCAACTATCAGCCTATTCCCACTCTGCCCTCGATTTCATCGCTGCATATTTACTGGGAGTGATACCTACAGCAGCCTTGAAAGACCGACTGAACAGATGAATACTCGAAAAGCCAACCTCCTCGGCAATCCGGGTTAAATTATGTGTTCCTTCAATAATTCTTTTCTGAGATTGCTCTATTCGGATATGTGTCACATATTTGTGAAGGGTAATCCCCAGCTTGCTTTTGAACAAATGCGATAAATGGTTCGTCGATACACCGACATGTCTACTGATAGCAACATTATTTAATTGAGGGTCGGCGTAGCATTCATGAATATAACGAATCGACTTTTCAATGAATGCCCACCCCTTGGTCATGTTCCCCTCTTGGTCCTGATCTTCGGATTGATTTTTGAAAAACAGATGCAGCAACTCCAAACATATGGATTTCGTAATTAACGAAGATCCTCCCCGCTGCTCCTGAAACTCCTTATGCATGAGCGCAAATCTCTTTTTCCATTCGATTCGATCGGCTAGCTGCAAATGAGAGATTGGGCGTATGGAAGCCAGCTTCATTTCCCTATCTTCCAGATCGGGTCTTTCACTATGAGCTGCACTCGTATTCTTCAATAAACTACGCTCTTCCTCATAATACAGATCAAAATGAAAAATATACTGAATCAATGGCTGCGTGGAGGTGGACCGAATGATATGAGACATGAATGGATGCATCAGCACAACGTCGCCTTCTTTGACCAGGTATTTCACACCACTCAAGAAGAACTCCGCTTCCCCTTGTTCGATGTATGTATACACATGATCGTGGTCTATCCATTCCCCTGCCAAAGAAAATGATTCCGTCATTCTTGCCGCTCTTACGAATGGCGAGATGCTATTCATCCATGGCTCATACACATGTATTCCTCCCCACTGCCTTCTGACTGATCCGGTTTATATATTGGCAAACACTTTATCGAAGCCTGCTTTGGACTTGGCAAACAATTCACTTGAATCGACGGTTGGCGTTGGTGCCAGCACCTCTTGAGATACGACGCCAGTATATCCAATCGCTTTTAGATTCTTCAAGAAACCTTGCAGATCAATTACTCCCTCTCCAGGGTATAAACGCTCATGATCCAGCAATTCTTCAATGGGCAGATCATAAGCATCATTGATATGAACATGGACAATCTGTTCCTTCTTAAGGTCCAACACCTCTTCGATCTTTAATCCATTCGTATGCCAATGATAGGAATCCACCAATAAACCTACATTGGGAGCATGAATTGTTTCGATCCAGTCAAGCGTATCCCCCACACTCCAAATAAATGGATTCTTCCATTCAGTGCGCAGATGATGGCAACCCACAAACTCCAGGCCCAGTCGAATTCCATATGCGTCCAGAATATCTGCACACAATCTCAATCGTTTGGTAGCTGCCGCCATAAATGATGCTGCTGGCTGATCTGTGGAAGGTAAAATATAGGTACAACAGCTGTAACAGTTCAACGAAGCGGAGGCTTCTGCCATTTGAACCAGCGATTGAAGTCCTGCACGAAACTGTTCATCTGTGGTTCTCCAGTCTACGGTCAGATCGGATGAACCGATGATCACCTGATTGCTTTCCAACAGATGTTTGGCCTGTTCTTTGCCAACCTCTTCAATCAATGAGAGCGGATTCAAATCTACAGACTGAAATCCGTATTTTGCAGCATTCGTAATATATTGTTCATTGGACTCGATGTTCCCTAAGCCTGCTCTTGTTAACCCTCTAATCATCCCAATCTCCTCCTAGGACCAGTCAAACAGTACACCGTTATACTGGTCTTTATTCAATCTCAGTCCCTCGTATGCTTCTTGCGCTTGATCCGGCTTCATCACATGGCTGATCAATGGTTCGATATGCAGCTTGTTCTTTAACATCAGTTCAAATACAATGTTCGAATTTCTCACCAGGGAATGCTTCACGAATTCGTTCGGCTCAACCGGGAAGCGCCATTCATGTGCCCCCTTAAACGTAATGCAGCCTCGTCCATACAAGTGGCAGTAGTTCAATATATCGGTGACATCTGTGTTATATTCGCCCCGTGGACTGCCCAGGAAAATAATCTCTCCCAGCTTCCCGATCCACTCCAGACTTTGAACACCTACACTAGGTACACCCGTCGCCTCAATATGAGTGGATACACCTGCTCCACTCGTTATGGCATGTATCTTTTCTTTTACTTTATCTTCTCCGCCATGGAGCGTATAGTCAACCCCACATGTCTGGGCAGTTCGGATTCGTTCTGCTGACAGGTCCACGCCAATTACAGTTGCACCTTGAAGGCGTGCCAATTGAGCCGCCAAATTCCCTACCAATCCAAGCCCCGTCACGCCAACCACGTCCCCAAGTTCAATATTGGATACACGAACGGAGGTGAATGCCACGGTTGCCATACGGGTGAAGGGAACCCACTTCAAATCCAAGTGCTCAGGTACCTTGATGAACACATGATCTGTGGATACCACTTGATATTCAGCATGTTGACCATAATGGAACACAGCGTCCCCGGGCTGAACATGGTGTACCCCCTGTCCCACCTCGATCACTTCACTTACACTTGCATACCCCGGACATACGGGAAGCTTGGCCCACTCTTCTTTTCCCGATAACATGGCCAGCTCCGTTCCCGGACTGATGAGGGAATAGATCAATTTTACCAAAACTTCCTTCTCCCCCAGGGCTGGCAAAATAAAGTCCTCTTCTACCATTTCCACTTGCAGCGGACGAGCAAACATGATTTTTCTATTCTTCATCCCCTTCACTCCTTTCTTATCTTTTTAACTACAATATAAGACTTTTCATTAACATTGTCTTTGATTGCAAAACCGATTTTTTATCTAAAACAACGATTTTAAAACCTTTGTAAGCGAATCCAGCATAATCGTAAAAAGGCTCACAAGATCCAATGATCTGTGAGCCTCAAATTCAATCCTATTCAGTCGTAGTCTGATACAATGCGGTACACTCATTAGAAGACGGGATACTTCAGGGATATCCAGCCGTCATTGAAACCGGATTGGCCGCGTGGTTCCTTTTTTGCTAATTTCACAGCTACACTTGTCACTTCTCAACCGCCAACTACGGCTGCAACCCACGAACCTCAAACTCATAGATTCGGGCTGCCGTATCGCCGCCCTGCGTAGGTTTCAGCACATTCAGCTTCACATAACGAGCCTTGACCAGTGCAATTGCATCCGAGGTTTCGGCTGCGGTATTCCCCTGCACATGAACTACATCTGACCAATTTACGCCATCAGCACTGACCTGGATCGAATAGTCGCTCGTATTAAAACCAGCCCATTCCCCACCGCTCTCCGCATGTTTGATGACAAAACCACTGACTTGATGTTCTTTGCCAAGATCAACTTGCAGCCAATGCGGCTGGTTACCCAGTGCGCACCACTTGCTGTTGTCCGTCACCTTGCCGTCAATTGCCTTTCCCGCACCTTCAGCAGGGCCGCAGGTATGGTCTGCAGTGGCCGTTTTGCCAAGTGCGACATTTTTGATCCCGGAAGCACCCTTGCTGACGGTGATCAAAGCTTGCTTCGTTACGGTATCCTGCCCCGAGCTGTTGGTAGCTGTAAGCGTCACATTGTACGTGCCTTCCTTGTCATACGTCACCACTGGATTTTGCTCCGTGCTGACAGCCGGACTGCCATTCTCGAAAGTCCACGACCAGCCTTCCGTCACCTCGGAAGAGAGATCAGTGAAATGCACTTGCTGGCCAGGTGTGATCAGTGTTGCATCGGCCTTGAATCCTGCTTCCGGCTTCGGATACGCTGGCCACTGGATGGTCACGCTGGCAGCTTGGCCGCGCTCATATTTTGCATTCACTGCCACGACTTTCAGTACAGTTCCCTGCTCCGCGTTGATTCTCTTCATCTCAGGCACATAGAAGACGTTATTCGTGGTCGCACCCACCCAAGTCTCTTTGCCGTCGGGCAGTACACGGTAAATCTCATATTGTTGAACTTCTTCTTTCAACGCGTTCCATTGCAATCTGGCATCACCATAAATACCCCCGCGGAAATCGGATTGGATGACATTCAATGCTTGAACTGCTTCCAGTGGCTTCACTGGATTAGCATTGTTCTGGATGGATATCTGACCAATATGGATGTCATAATCCGATATGATTTCCTTACTGTCAAAATACAAAGACAATGCCATAATCCGCTTTCCTTTGTATGGCGTCAGATTCAAGATGTCCGTCGTCCAACCCGATGCCTTTTTGTCTTTTACATCCAAAAAGACGAACTGATCAGGACGGTCTGCAAAAGCCAGGCCAACCTTCATGCTTGGCTTGTTCTGCGTTTTGTACGTGATCGACAGCTTGGTAGCTGGCTCAATCTTCAGATCGGTTTGATACAGCTTCAGATGGGTGGCATTTGCCGAACTTAGCGTACCCGCTACCTTAAGGGAACTGCCCCCATAGTAGGCATCCGACCAATCCAGGGACGGCGTAAGTGCTTTACCCTTACTCTCTGTCAGCCAGCGCCATGTCGGAAGCACATCCTGTAAACTGCGGTTATTCCAACCGCTATCCCGTACCTGCTGGCCATGGACATAGAATTTCTCGCCACTGCCCGTGTTGAAGTTGGTCGTGAATGGCAGTTGGTCCACCGGCGATGATTCAATCACATTGTTCGCAATCCCTTTCCAGGCCTGGCTTGTCGTCGTATTGGCCGGGTTGCCGTTCTGCCCTACCCAGAATTTATTTTCACGGGCAAAGAAATCGGTCATGCTGTCTGCGCTGTTGTACGACCAATCCGGCCGATAAATGCCGAGGGAAGTCACAGCCGGTTTCCCCTCAGGAAACAGCAAATTCCATTTCAGACTGGTATCAAATCCTTTAGCTTCCACATCAATACCTGCGAAAAGTTCAAATGGTGATCTGCCCAGGCTTTTGGCTTTGGCCGCAGAACTGCCAAGATCATTCCACCAGAAATTCAGGAACATGCTGTCTGATACCTTGTTCCCGTTATCCTGAAGGAACATTGCATTCCGGTCCGTCAGCGCATTTTGCCATGAAATATTGCCTTCCTTCGTCATGGAATCATACCAGATGATCTCCATACCCGCAGGCTTATGATCCTGAAGATAACGGAGGAATGTCTTCATTAACTGTGCATCAGTGGCTGTTCCACCTTCAGTCTCCTGGTTGATAAACCAACCGTCAAAACCGTAGTACTCTGCTACCTCAATTAATTTATCCGCGGCCGGGAAGGAGCCGTCGCTGTTCTGCTGAAGCATTTGCTTCACCCACTCATATTTGCCACCATATACGGATGGAGGGAAGAACACTGTGCCCATGATTGGCACTCCGTTCCGGTGTGCCGCATCAATCGTGTCGGCGCTTGGTGGCACAATAATACCTTCTCCCGCCGAGCCACCCCAATATACGAGCTTGTCGACATACTGCCAGTAAGAGAACGTATTTGCAGAGAATGTATCCGAGCCCTGCGATGGAACGCCGCTGGTTCCCTGATTCAGTGCAGACAAGGCCATCACTTTGGGATCTTTCGTTGCGTTCGGGTTAACTGCCTCTCCTGTGAATCGGCTCTGGAGCGGAATGGTGCTCCGGTTGAAGGCCGCATCCGGGTCGGAAGCTGGATTCCAGTTAAGCAATTGTTCAGGCAGCCAATAGGATGAATAAGGTTGCTTCGCCATGGCCGCTGAGGAAAGAACAGCGCATACCAATATTACAAATAGGAGACTCGCACCAAGCTTTTTCATGCCATACCCTCCAATTCAATTTTGGCAATCCAATCAGGGTAAAAAAAGAAACGCCCGTCAAACCAGGACAGACGTTTCCATGTCTATTTTATAATTCAGGTTATTTTTGATTTGCAGCTTTCCATTCGTCGTACTGCTTTTGTGCTTCTGCAATCACTTTATCCAGACCTGCCGCTTTCAACTTCTCGATCGCTTTCGGCAGATGCTCATCCGGGTCAACAGCTCCCGTCATGATGGATGGATAGAATTCCTTCACGATGGCGGAGATGGAAGCCACTTCCGTTTTCACCGGATCAGGATTGAAGTTGAAGCCAAAGCTCGGAGCAACTTTCGCGGAATTGTTGAATTCCTTGAACGCTTCCCACTTATCAGCTGGATCTTCCTTGTGCATGTAGGTCAGGAACAGGTTACCCAGGGCAAAGCCAGGCATCTGGAATCCGTCCTTCATCGCTGGCAGATCCTCAATGACATTATCCGAAATCTTGTTGTAATGTGTACCTTCAATGCCGTAATTGATCAGGTTACGCAGATATGGATCGGTATTCAGCAAGTTCAGGAACATCATGGCCCGTTCCGGGTTCTTGGAGTTCGCCGAGATTGCATGCATAGCACCTGTGGCCGAGCCAGTGAAAATAACCGGTTCCTGCATCGGTGTAGTTACGATATTATAGCCCGCACTTCTGGACCATCCCAGTTCGGCGTACGGCTGTGTCTGTTCACGGTCAACAAACCATTTGCCTGTTTTGATGTTGTCGATGCCTTCCAACGTTGCTACATCCTTGCGCAGATAACCAGCCTGATAGTATTTACGGATGGTTTTCAACGAGCTTTTCAGCTCTTCGGATTCCAGCACATTAACGTATTTACCGGTGTCACCATTCATGTTGATACCAACCGGGAATTCGTCACCCAACAGGAAGTCGAACGCCAGATAAGGCTTAAAGCCCTTCGGAACAGCCAGCGGAGTAATGTCGGCTGGTTCGTTATCCTTGATTTGCTGCAGGTAAGGCTCCAGATCTTCTAATGTACGAATCTTGGTGATGTCCATGTTGTATTTATCAACGTACTGCTTGTTGAAACGCCATACCCATTGCGAAGCCAACTCTTTGTTCACTGGCACAGCATAGTTTTGGCCATCGATCTGCGATCCTGTGAGGAATCGTGGATCAAGCTGCTCTTTAATGCCCTGACCATACTTATCCAACAGATCATTGATTGGCAGGAATGCTCCTCTGGTGGCATTTGGCAGATAGTCATAAGCCCAGGAAGAGGTGAAAGCGATATCATAATTTTCGCCCGAAGCGGTAATGACTGGCATACGTTTGGAATAATCACCCCAGTCAATCATTGTGATGTCGACGGTTGTATTTATTTTCTCCATTAAGTATTTGTTCATTTCTTCCTGTACCATTGGCAGATCGCGCTGTGGACCACCAATCAGATATACCTTGAGCTTCACCGTGTCCTTATCTCCGGATTCTCCCCCGGATGCCGTATTTCCGCTTGTATCATTGGTATTACTGCCACCGCAGCCTGCTAGAACAGTAGAAAAAGCAAGCAGTAAAGTAACCATGAGCAGAGCAATTTTTCTTGTCTTCATGTGTATCCCCCTTATCAATGTTATTGTTACTGCCCTTTGAGGGCAGGCACAACCAGACTTATTCTTTGACCGAACCAATGGTCAGGCCTTGTATAAAATACTTTTGGAAAAACGGATACGCCAGCGCAACCGGCAGTGTAGCCAAGACAACCATCGCCATGCGGACGGTCTCCGTTGGCAGTGTCGAGGCAATGTCATAGGACACGACTCGGCTGCTGTTTTGCACAACAAAATCCATATTGTTCTGTATTCGAATCAGCAATGTCTGGAGTGGAATCAAATTCGCATTGTCGATGTAGAGCAGCGCATTGAACCAGTCATTCCAGAATCCTAACGTACTGAACAATCCAATAGTCGCAATGCCCGGCAACGAAATCGGCAGTACGATGCGCGTATAGATACCGAATTCAGTAGCTCCGTCGATTTTGGCCGACTCAATAACCGCATCCGGCACGGTGGTCGTGAAAAATGTACGCATAACGATAATGTAAAAAGCGTTCATGATCGACGGCAGGATCAGCGCCCATATCGAATCCCGCAAGTGCAGCACCTGCGTAACCACAATGTAACTGGGAACGAGACCGCCGGAAAATAGCATGGTGAAGAAGGCCAAAAAGCTGAAAAACCGACGCTGTGCAAAATTTTTGCGCGAAATGGCATACGCATACGTGGTAACCAAATACAGTGTGAGCGCGGTTCCGACAACTGTCACCGTTAAGGTAACGCCAAACGATTGGGCCATCTGCTGCCCGGATTCCATAAGGAATCGGTAGGCATCCAGCGTCCAGACTTCAGGGAATAACTTAAAGCCATTGATCGCCAGCGTCTTCTCATCGGTAAATGAGATGATAACGATGAACAGAAACGGAAAGATACAAGATAAGGCAAACAGACCGATAGCTACATTAAAAATCACATTGGATAATGGCGAAATGGCATTCAGATCTCTCGATTTCTTTCCGGTCCTCCTCGTATGGGCAGATGCCCGCTTTACCGATTCGCTTAAATTACTCATGGAAGCACCCCCTTGCCGCAGCCTAGAATACGGCATAATCCTTTTCAATTTTACGCACAGCATAGTTTGCCAGCAGGACAAGAATCAAACCGACAACCGATTGATACAATCCTGTAGCTGTACTCATTCCTGTATCACCCATAATGGTCAAGCCGCGGTATACAAACGTGTCGATGACATTGGTGACCGGATACAGCGCACCAGAGTCCCGCGGAACCTGATAGAACAGTCCAAAGTCGGAACGGAAGATCCCGCCGATCGCCAGAATGGTGAGGATGATCATTAGCGGCCTGAGCAGTGGCAGCGTAATGTACCGGATCTGTTTCCACTTCGTAGCGCCGTCAATCATCGCTGCCTCATAATAAGAACGATCGATACCTGCGATTGCCGCCAGATATACTACACTGCCATAACCTGCACCTTTCCACAGGCCGAGCAGAATGAGAAAATACGGCCAATACCCTGTCTCACTGTACCAACTAACCGGATCTCCACCAAAATAGGTAATGATCTGGTTGAACACACCCTTTTCCACACTCAGAAACGAGAAGACGAAATAACTGATAATAACCCAGGACAGGAAATAAGGCATAAACATCGCGGTTTGGTAAATCTTCGCCAGCCGTTTGTTCAACAGTTCGTTCATGATGATCGCAAGCGTCACCGCGAGCACCAACCCGAGAAAGATCAGACCTAGGTTATACAGAATGGTATTACGTGTGATGATATAGGCGTCACTGGTGGAGAACAGAAACTCAAAGTTCTTGAACCCAACCCATTCGCTTTTTAGAACGCTTTCAAGAAATCCGCCCGGATGAATCCGGAAGTCCTTAAAAGCAATAATCGTTCCGAACATTGGCAAATAGGCAAAAATGATAAACCAAGCTGCTCCCGGCAGTACCAGCAGAAGAAACGCCTTGTTCTTCATCAGACTTTTGAAGATGCCCTGCACGGCTGTCCCTCCTTATAATCTCGTTCATGATCGCTTTAGCTGCATCCAGCATTAATCCCCTATAATCAACACTGGACCTAAGCCCTTTTGGTGCTTTGGATTTCCTCGTTCACTCCTACCTCCATTATGCAAGCGCTACCAATTTTGAGATAGTTGAAAAACCCAATAAATTGATGGATTAATTAAAGATCGTACATTCATTCCATAACAAAAAAGACACCCCCACATGGGGAGTATCTTCATTCAGCCGGAGCCCCCGGCTTATTTTTTCATGTAGATCGAGCGCAGCTCCGTAGGAGAAACGCCAGCATATTTCTTAAACTGTCTGTAAAAATAAGTGGAGTCCCAATAGCCCACCTCGCCCGCTATTTCTGCCGTCTTTTTGTCCGAATATAACAGCAAATGAGTGGCACGCTCGATTCGGTACTGGTTCACATAATCAGAAAAGGTGGTACCGACCTCTTGCTGGAACAGTTGGCCGAGGTAGTTCGGATGAAGCTCCAGCCTCTGACTGAGCGTCTTAAGTGAAAGCTCATCCTGATAGTGATTTTTCACCACCTCCAGCACAGACATGATATGCGGGCTGTACGTTTTCTCAGCGGTATGATATGTATCCAGCGTGCGATGAACAACTTTTCTGACCAATTGTTTCAGTTTACTGAGCGTATGAATTCTGGACAGGGGTCCGAAGATGTCCCCGTAGTCAGGCGTTTTCTCCAGTTCCTTGGCGGCCAGCATAAGCTGGATCGCAGAATTGAAGAACGGTGTTCTCGGGAGGCAGGGTTCCTTACCCTCAGCAATGAAGAATTCGTCGATGAACCGATCCACCTCAGTACCTTCACCATCCCGCAGCAGCTTGTGAAACTGCTCCATCGCAGGCCCTTGCTTCTCTTGATACTCATTGGCAGCTTCTTCGTTCTCCACTTGCATGATGAAGGTATTACAATCTATAAACAAATGATTCTGAAGCCACAGCTTTACGGACTTGCAGCTCTTCGGAAAACCCAGATAGGTCGACTCGGATTGACCCATGATTCCCCATACACTTGCACCTGTGTCCTCAGCAACCGCTTGCTTCATCCTGTTGAGTGCCTGAAGCTGCCATTCAGCACTACCTTCCGTACCGGCTGAAACGAACAGCAGCATGATGTCTCCCTCCTGATCGGGAAAGCAGATAACACCGCAGCCATCCGGGAGGTATTTGTTCCCGATCTGCTCACACTGCTCAGCAATTCCCGGCAGATACATCTGGGGATCATCCCCCTTGTCATCGCCTACAATCCGCAGAGAAGCCGCACAATATGTGGACTTGTTCATGGGAATCTCAAGCATCTGCGCACGCTCACGGAATTCTTTGGCGTCAATGGTCTCGTTCGCCCACCGCTGCAAAATATTGTTGCGCAGAATCCTCCAGCTCTGATTCATTTGAATCTGGCGCATCTCTTCGTGCTCCCAATCCCGCTGCATATGCTTGATGGTCGCTTCCAGTTCATCCATATTGACTGGCTTGAGCAGGTAGTTCTCGACCCCAAGCGAGATGCCCTCCCGCACATATTTGAATTCTTCGTAACCGCTCAAAATAATGAATTTAGTATATGGATTGCGCGCTTTAGTCTCCCGGATCAGTTCAAGTCCGGTCATTTGCGGCATCATGATATCCGTAATAATCAGATCGACAGGAACCTCGTCCATCATTGCTAGCGCTTCCAACCCATTGCATGCCGTTCCGGCAATCTGCATGTTATTCTGATCCCAATCAATGATGGCTTGCATTCCTTTCACAATAAGCGGCTCATCATCGACCAACATTACACTTCTCATCCCGTTTCCTCCCTTGTAACTGGAATGCTGATGGTCACCTCACATCCTTCGCCCTCCAAACTGTTCAGGTGCAGACCATAATCACTACCATAATTCAGGCGTATGCGGTCGTGGACGTTCTTAAGACCCAAAGATCGATCAGATGTCTCAGCAGCTTCATCGCCCTTATGCAACCCGTGCTGCAGTTCAAGCAATCTCTCCGCGGAAATCCCCTTTCCGTTATCCTTCACACGGATACGAATCACGCCGTTCTCTTCTTCGGCTGTGATGGAGATCCGGTTATCATCATCATTCGTACGAAAACCATGCACAATGTAATTCTCAATAATCGGCTGGACCAGCAACTTGACGACCATGCTTCCCGCCGCTGCATTCTCAATATAGGTCTCCACGTGCAGCTTGTCCTCATACCGATATTGGACCAAAGCCAGGTACATGCCGCACAGCTCTATTTCCTCCGCCAAGGTTACATGGGTCTGCTTTTTGATCAAATGACGGAACATCGTGGCGAGAATATAAATCATCTGCCCAACATCCCTGGCTCCCAAACTGATGGCTTTCATGCGGATGCTTTCGAGCGTATTGTACAAAAAATGCGGATTAATCTGGGCTTGTAAAGCCACAAGCTGCGCATTTTTTTGCTTAATCTCCGACACATATACCGTTTCTATGTAAGACTCCAGCCGATCACACATATGATTAAATCTCTGCGAAATCTGCTGCAGCTCATCTTCCCCCTCCATCTCGATACGTTTACTCAGATCACCCTCCTGCCAGCGCCGCATATAAAGCACAAGTCTGTGAATTTTTTTGGAATAACGGCGGATGATGGTGAACGTCACCGCAATGCTAATCATGATGCACAGAATCACAATCCCAATAAGGCTGAAACGAATCGCCTGAAGGCTCTGTTTGATTTGCGACTCCGGAATAATAGAAGCCACGACCATTCCCGTATTCCCGATATTCAGCAGCTGCACCTTGGAGCGCTCCTCCAGATCCACCCAATCCTCCGGCAAATTCATCTTTCCCCAGTACGGATAGACGGTGTTGTCATACTTGCCCTGCGAATCGAAGATTACCTCACCTTCCCCGGTCATCAGCATGATCCGACCGTTCTTGCCGTCGAGTCTGTCTCGAAGAAGCCCTTTGATCCGGTCTGTATTCAGCTCAAACATAATTGCACCATACTGCTTCAATGTCACGGAGTCTTTGAGCACATTCGCGTAGCTGTACGGGGTAGGCTCATCAGCCATTTTCCCTTCGAACAGCGGTTCGCTGCCCATGTACTGCCAAGGTGCACTCCTCAGCCGCTGGAACCAGTCCTGATGCCCTGCAGACAGCTTGGGATGATAGTAAAAGTGCTGAGTCTCCCGATTAAGAACATAGAAGAAATCCTGATCCGTGCTGTATAAGACGACATTTGCAATCGAGGCCTCATCCTTTAACAGCAGACGTAATTGATAATCGAAATTCCCTCGCTCTGTACGGTAGCTGTAAGCATATTGATTCAGGCGCCAATTGAGAAAATCCTCGTATTCATGAGTCAAAAAATACTTCAGATCATCGCCGATCATGGCGTCGGTATAAATCTGCTGCACGGCATTATACAGCCGTTCGTACTGCTGATTCAGGTTGATGCTGACAATATCCAACTCCTGCAAACTGGCATCCATTTGTTCCTGTACCACTCGCTGTTCATAGTAGCGGTAGGCCAATACCGCGATGCTGATGAACAACAGGACCATCACCATGGAATAAAACAGCAGGATTTTGTTGAACATTTTTTTCTTCAAGTAGTTCTTATACATGGTTCGTATCCTGGACATTCGCGCCTGAACACCTCCTCCAGACCAATTTCCAACTCAGTGTATCACCGTTTGGTTAAATTCGACAATCACCAGCGCTCAGAATCAGTAATCCATATTTTAATTTGTCAAAAGCGAATGGAAGCGCTATAATGGGCGCATTCCCCTATAAAAGTTATGTAATACATACTCGCTTTGGATGCTCTCTATATATGAATCACTCCCCGATAAAATGAACTGGGGGTTTTTAATGATGTTTCTTACTGAAAACAAACTACAAGCACGTATTCATGAATTATCCGAGCTCCGTTACCGGGATCGTTTACCTTTAAATCATTTTCTTGCCTGCGAAGACCGCAGGGAAGAGATCAACCCGGTCCTTCCGGGAGATGATAGCCATTGGAAGCCTATGCATACAGGAGAAAGTTGGTCCGGTCGAGATCTCTATTTGTGGCTGCGTACAAAAGTCGAGTTCCCTGCCTCCTGGGAAGATAAACGGATTGTCGGACTGTTTGATTTTGGCGATACCGGGGGTGGTAACAATTCCGGCTTTGAATCACTGTTCTACTGGGATGGCAAGCCGTTTCAAGGCGTAGATTCCAACCACAAGGAAGTGTTCTTTCCAGCCTCTGCCGCAGGCAGCACCAACGAGTTGGTCTTCCGCTTATGGTCCGGTCTGGAAGGTGGCGGTCAGCCCCGCAACCAGACACATACGTTCAGACAAGCAGAACTGTGCTGGCTGGATGAAGCTGTTGATGATCTTGTATTTACAGGGTCGGCGATTCTGGAAACGGTCAACATTCTGGATGCCCATGCACCGGAACGCACAAAGCTGCTTCATGCGCTTCAACAGTCCTTCCGCCTGATTGACTGGTCGCAGCCTAAGTCCGATGTCTTCTATTCCTCTGTGCATGACGCAAGGGATGACCTAAGCTCCCGATTGAATGCGATGGACAAGGCCTCTGATGTAACCGTTACTTGTATCGGCCATACTCATATTGACGTTGCCTGGCTGTGGCGGTTGAAGCATACGCGCGAGAAATGCGCTCGCTCCTTCTCTACGGTCATGCGCCTGATGGAGATGTTCCCGGAGTATGTTTTCCTTCAGACACAGCCCCAATTGTACGAATATGTGAAAGAGGACTACCCGGAACTGTACGAATCCATCAAGGAACGTGTCGCTGAAGGTCGCTGGGAAGCGGGCGGCGGCATGTGGCTAGAGGCTGACTGTAACCTGACCTCGGGCGAATCCCTGGTCCGACAATTGCTGATTGGCACTCGTTTTCTCAAAGAAGAATTCGGGACGGATTGCCGATATCTATGGTTGCCCGATGTATTCGGCTACAGCTGGTCACTGCCGCAAATTCTGAAAAAATCCGGCATTCATACATTCATGACGACCAAAATCAGCTGGAACCAATACAACCGCATGCCATTCGATACATTCCACTGGCGCGGCATTGACGGCTCAGAGGTGCTGACCCACTTCATTACTACACCCGAGCCTTGGTCCGAGCCGGGCTCATGGTTCTATACCTATAACGGGAAAATCATTCCGAAGACGGTTAAGGGCATCTGGGATGCCTACCGCGATAAGGAGATGAACCAGGATCTGCTGCTGTCGTACGGATACGGAGACGGCGGAGGCGGAGTTAACCGCGAAATGCTGGAGATGAGACGACGGCTGGATCAACTGCCCGGACTGCCCAAGGTCAAGACAGGACGCGCAGATGATTATTTTGAAAAGCTGCAGGAGACAGTCGAGAAAACCGATTCGTACATCCATACATGGGATGGTGAACTGTATCTGGAGTATCACCGCGGAACGTATACCAGTCAGGCGTACAACAAACGGATGAACCGCAAGCTTGAGCTGGCTTACCGCGAAGCGGAATGGCTGAATGCATTGCAAAGTATTGTGCACAATGACTGGAGTCTGTATCAAGCGAAGTCTCTGACTGCGGGTTGGAAAATCGTTTTGCGCAACCAGTTCCATGACATCATTCCTGGATCCTCCATCACAGAGGTGTATGAGGATAGCAGAATTGAATATGCAGAAGCTGAGCAGATTGGCAGTCACGTGGACACGCAGGCTCGGATGGCTATCGCTGGCAGCGGAGAATCTCCGTATACGTACACCATTTGGAACTCCTCCCCATGGGTCGTTACAGAAATCGTGAGCATTCCTGCGGCTTCAGACGAATTGGAAATGGGAACTTGGCTGAGCGATTCCGGTGAGATCCTGAACGCTCAATACCAGGATGCACGTTGGTCCGTCGAGGTGAAGGATATTCCTTCACTGGGGTATACTACAATTCACTTCCAGAGCAGTTCGGTAAACGATATCCCTGAGCATTCGCCATTCATCCACACAGCCAATGGAATCGAAACACCGTTCTATCTGCTCGAGTGGAATGAGAATGGGCAGTTGATCCGCCTTTACGATAAAGAGTCACACCGTGAGGTGCTTGCCAAAGGCGCTAGAGGCAATGTGCTTGAGGTGTTCGAGGACAAACCGCTTGCCCACGAGGCATGGGATATTGATATCTTCTATCAGGAAGATATGCGAGAGATTACGAAATGCACCAGCATTGAAGTCGTAGAGACTGGGCCACTTCAGGCCGTGATCCGCTTCGCTTGGGAATACCTCGGCTCCACCATTACGCAGAACATGACTGTATATACCGGACAGCGACGAATCGATTACGCCACTGAGGTGGATTGGCATGAACAGCAGCAACTGCTGAAAGTTGCCTTCCCAGTCGGCATCCGCTCTACTGAAGCCACCTATGATATTCAGTTCGGTAACGTTAAACGGCCGACGCACTGGAACACTAGTTGGGACTGGGCGCGTTTCGAATCCGTTGGCCATCAATGGGCTGATCTGTCCGACAGAGGTTATGGCGTCAGTTTGCTGAATGATTCCAAGTACGGTTATGACATTAAAGATAACGTCATGCGGTTGACCCTGATCAAGAGCGCTACGCACCCTGATCCACATGCCGATCAGGGACTGCACAGCTTCACCTATGCTCTTCTTCCGCATCAGGGAGATTGGCTCGTTGGCGGAACTGTGCAGCAGGCTTGGCTTCTGAATTCTCCGGCTCGATATACACAGGGCGTATCAGAGCAGCCAAGTCGATCCATGTTCACTTTGTCCGGCAGCACAGCCATGATCTCGGCAGTTAAGAAGGCGGAGGATTCCAATCGTGTCATCGTACGCGTTCATGATTATTCCGGCAGCATGAATACGCTTGAACTGACAAGCGATCTACGGATTCAAGCGTGGAGAGAATGCAATCTTATGGAAGTACCGGAGGGCGAACTCCTGTATGATACACCGATAACTTTTGCTCTTGAACCTTATGAAATCAAGACGTTTGAGATTGATCTGAGAGTATAGTTCTATAACTGCAGCAACTTAACCAAAGAAACCAGCAAATCCCCAGATGATGGGCGACTTGCTGGTTTCTTCGTGTTGTAGTTATTCGGTCGTTATTCAGGCAGTAACGGTTCGCAACCTGTGCTTCTCAATGACGTATTATAGAACAAAATGGAAAGGATGGCGTTTATATGGTAGTGTCACTCAAAAAAATCAAGTCACCCACCTTCATTTTCTTTTCATGTGTTCTGGTCCTGTCCGTTATCGTCGCGATCCTGTCCAAACCTTATTTCACAGAGCCGATTTTCCATGTTGAGAACAACAAGTACACATTCGATAGTGAACAAGGTAATCTAACGACTTATCGCAGCGGAACGGCAGATCCTATTCAAGTACGCCTTGATCATCAGGAGCGGACTGTTTACATCAATCATCAGCAATATCTCATCAAGAAAATTGATTCTGCGTTCAGCACAACGTATAACTTGATATATCCTAACGGGAACAAATATGAAGTCCAAGATCATTCCGGACAATTAATAAGTTTTGATGCAAAAGGCAATAGCGTTTCCCAGGTCTTTTTTTACGTTGGCAGTCAGAGAGTACTTCAGGATGGGGAAGAACAATTCCCTCCTGCAACGCTTGTAACAGCCGCTTACCCAGAATATCATTACACTCGTGGTGCTCCAGGTTATCTGTTTCTCGCATTAGCCGCAGTGATATTCGGATGGTGCAGCTTCCGTTATCAAAAATTTCAAGACTTCCTTTTCTACCTCTCGCTTCGTTCGTTCTGGGCGAACGATGCCGAACCTAGCGACTTTGATTACTTTTTGAGCAAAGTATGCGGGATTGTCGTTATGATAGGGGCTTTGTGGATCGCTTTTAATGCATTCTGAACTGAAAGCAAGTTCGATGTACCATAATTGATTTTTATTTTACCGTCTCTAATGTATATCGATTGCGTGGAATTTCAAGCCCTAGATTACCGCGCAGTGTCTCATGCTCATACTCGGTACGGAACAGGCCGCGCTCTTGTAAGACAGGTACGACCAGATCCACGAAGTCTGCTAATCCATTCGGCACGACTGTGCGAATATTGAAACCGTCCGCAGCTTCGCCCTCGAACCACTCCTGAATCTGATCAGCGATCTGATCCGGTGTACCGATGAAAGAAGTGCGAGGCGTCGATGCTAGCAATGCCACTTGGCGGAGGGTTAGTCCCTGTTCTCGTGCCTGCTGCTTGATCTTGTCCGTTGTACTGCGGAAGCTGTTACTGCCCAAATCACCGATCTCGGGGAAAGGCTCATCCAATGGGAATTGGGCGAAGTCATAATGATCGAAGTAACGTCCCAAATAATTCAGTGCATGGTCAATATCGACCAACTCCGCAATCTCCTGATACTTGCGCTCCGCTTCTTCCTCCGTTCTGCCCACAATGGGACCGATGCCAGGGAAGATCAGGATATCTTCTGCCTTACGTCCGTAAGCCACCGCTCTTGCCTTCACATCCGAATAGAACTCCTGAGCTTCCTCCAAAGTCTCATGCCCCGTGTATACAGCATCGGCCGATCGGGCCGCCAGATCCTTGCCGGACTCAGAAGAACCTGCCTGGAAAACGACCGGATGTCCCTGCTTCGAGCGCGCTACATTGAGTGGACCTTGGACGGAAAAGTGATCTCCCTTGTGGTTCAGCGTATGCAGTTTGGATGGGTCGAAGAAAACACCGTTCTCTTTATCCCCGATAAACGCGTCATCCTCCCAGGAATCCCATAGGCCTCTGACCACATTCAGATGTTCTTCTGCAATTTCGTAGCGCAGCGCGTGGTGCGGATGTTCACCTTTGCCAAAATTCAGAGCCGAGCCTTCCAGTGGTGAAGTGACTACGTTCCATCCGGCTCGTCCTCCACTAATATGGTCCAGGGAAGCAAACTGTCTTGCAACTGTGAACGGTTCACTATATGAGGTGGACAACGTCGCAACTAGCCCGATGTGTGAAGTTGCACCCGCAAGAACAGAGAGCAGGGTTAACGGTTCAAAACGATTCAGGAAATGCGGGTTGGATTTCTCGTTAATAAAGAGGCCGTCCGCAATAAAGAGCAGATCGAACTTCCCTTCCTCTGCCTTAATCGCCTGCTTCTTGTAGAAATCCAGATTTACGCTGGCATTGATCGGAATATCCGGGTGTCGCCAAAAAGAGATGCTATTTCCCACTCCATTCAAGTTTGCTCCCAATCTCAATCGTCGTTGTGACATATTAATTCCTCCCTATATTGTGGTGATGACCATTTAATTCAGTCCGAGTACCTTTTTTTCTCTGAGAGTCGTTTCTTCATTTCATCATTTCTTTATGCTATTTCCGCCCGCTTCTGCTGCTGCCATACCCAATCCCGGTTTATTCGCCTGGTTCCTTTCACTTACCCGGACTGTCCAGGCTGCTCCCAGAAGAACAATGCCTGTTAGGAGAAAAACAAAAGGAATCCCCGTCCATCCGCCCAGAAAACCGCCAAGTAACGGGCCGAGTACAATACCGAATTGATTCGCAGTCTGACTCAGACTGACAGCCCTTCCCCGAAAATCACGGTCAGCATATTTGATGATTAACGCATTCAAGGCCGGATACACGGCAGCAAAGAACAGACCATAGACAAATCGCAGACTCCCAAAATAAATGAGGTTATAAGCCGTCAGTTGCAGTAAACTGCCAATGCCGCCGCCCAACAAGCCGATAAACAGCGTTTTCTCGTATCCAATCTTCCCACCAATCCGCCCCCAGCGCGGCCCCATAATTACAGTTGCCACGCCGATGGCCGAGAAGACGATTCCTGCACTAAGTGTTGCACTACTGACGTCTCCACCAATCTGGACCACATAAAGCGTTAGCACAGGTTCAATAATGAGCACGGAAGTTGAAACGAGCAAAATCAAACCATAGATCCGCATTAATCCCGGAGTGGCGGCAGCTTTTTTCAGATCACCCAGAATGCTTGTGCGAACCACAGTGCGTGGACCGCGGGCTTCTTTTACCCATATCACCATCACAGCCGAGAGCAGCGTAATGATTCCCGAGGCGATAAAGCATCCGCGCAGCCCGATCCAATGGCTTAGTACTCCACCCACAAGCGGTCCCAGAATTCCTCCGGCAGCCGTGGATGTGGAGATGACACCAAGCGCATAACCTACATGCTTCTCCGGTGTATTGGTGCCGACCAACGTAATAGATGCAGGATTGAAGCCGGCCATGAGTCCTTGAAATATCCGCACAGCAATAAATGTGTAAGGATCATAAACGAAATAGTTAGCCAGATGAGCAATGGCGAGGCCAACGCCCGAACGAATCAGCATCAGTTTGCTTCCGTATCTGTCAGCCAGCGAGCCCCAGAAGGGAGCACATAGTCCGCTGATCAGAAAGCTGATCGAGATCGAAATGCCGGACCATACTTCCAATCCTCTCTGAATACCAAGGTCATTTTGCAGAAAAAGCGGAAAGAACGGCACAGACAAGGTGTAAGCCATATGATTGAAAAATAGACCAAACCACAGAATATACAGATTTCGCTTCCAATGCGGCATCTTGGTATTCTCCATACTATATAATTCCTATATAAAAAGTAGGTTATTATCCATATTAGGTTACCGTCACTGGAAAGTATAATAGAAAAGTTCAATAGACCCATTCAAGAATTAAATGAATGGATCTGTTATATAATTTGAACTAAAGATTTTACACTGAACACTCCGATGACAGAATAACCTTCCAATCGCTGTTATCCCCAGATTTTTTTGATTCCCTTTTCTCAAGGGAAAAATCCGCTGATAAGCCTATGCTTACGACGTAGCTTTCTTTCAGAAAGCTTGCAGGCGAACGCTTCGCTTTTCCAGGTTTTTTCTGTCCTCTCCGTTTCTGTGTAAAAGAATAGTTCAACTTATATAGATGTACCGTAACGATTATTGCACTTGAACGGACATGAACACATCCACCTCATCTTCACTATCCAAAACAAACCCAAAGCGTTCATACAAACGCCGAGCCGGACTGCCCTGCAATACATTTAAAATAACACGTTTGCCCTTAACGTCATCCCGTTTCAGTAGCATATTCAGCACTTGGGTCCCTATTTGCCGACCCTGATAATCGGGATGGATATAGAAATGTTCCAGCAGCATCTCCTCCGACTTGGGTTTCAGCGCTACACACCCCACCAGTTCACCCTCGACCTCGATAATCCATGTATACTCAGGGTCAAATGTATTACGGAAACGTTCACGAACCTTCACCTCATCGTACCTTTTCAACCTGTTTAGATCATCATATAGAACCAAAGCTCGCAACTCAGCAAGGTGCTCCTGATCTGCCTGCTTGGATTGACGCATGGTTATTTGGATCATTGAAAAGCTCCTTTTTCTCGATTATTTTATTCTCTTCATTCGAGCTATTAATAGTATCTGTATAGGATTCGATAGATCATTGGTCTATGGGGGATTTGATACATTTATCTGACCCCAATTATACAGGAAAAAGCAAGCCATTTTTATATTCTAAGAGTTATCCAAAGTAACAAACCTGACTACCTAATGTTGACAATATATACAAACCACTTTAATATACCTAGTATTCTTATCAGTTTTTAATAGTTTCTCTCATTCTACATCGATTGTATGCATTTCTGTGCGAATATTAATTGAACAGTAGTAGATTAAATGGGAAGAGTGCTTAGAGAAACAGAACAGGAGATTTGCATCATGTATATTGTTAAACGCTTTTTCACCATGCTTTTGACGCTCTGGATCATTGTGACGCTGACCTTTCTAATCATGCACATGATCCCTGGAGACCCTTTTTCCAACGATTCCAAAACGATACCTGAAGCTGTCCTGCAAAATATGCGTGCAAGATACCATCTGGATGAACCGCTTGCTGTCCAGTATGCACTGTATTTGAAAAATTTGCTGGTGCTGGACCTGGGACCCTCCATCCAGTCCAAAACGACCGATGTCAACACGTTGATCGCACGAGGGTTTCCGCCCTCCGCCCTTCTTGGCATTCAGTCCATTGTCATTGCGCTGATTGCAGGCATCGCACTGGGCACGGTTGCCGCCTTGTTCCATAAGAAGCCCTTGGACTACATATCGATGTTCATTGCCATCATCGGGATATCCGTCCCGAGCTTCATTCTTGCACCGCTGCTCATTAAATATGCGGCTGTCCAATGGAGGCTCTTCCCCGTTGCATCCTGGGGAACCTGGCAGCATACGATACTGCCCTCGCTGGCTTTGTCAGTAACACCACTGGCTGTCATCGCCCGCTTCATGCGGACCAGCATGCTGGATGTGTTGCAGCAGGAATACATAAGAACAGCGGAAGCCAAAGGATTGTCTACCTGGTCAGTCGTCATCCGGCACGGACTGCGAAACGCACTCATTCCGGTGTTATCTTTTATCGGGCCGCTCTTCGCCTCCGTAATCACCGGCACCTTCGTGATTGAGAAGATATTTGCCATTCCGGGAATCGGCAAATATTTTGTGGACAGCATCTTCAATCGTGATTACCCGGTCATCATGGGAACGACGATCTTTTACAGTGTCATTCTGGTCGTTACCCTCTTCCTGATTGACTTGTCGTACCGGATCGTCGATCCGAGAATCAAGCTGTCCAGCAAAGGAGATTAGCATGAAAGCTACAACTACAGACCCCACTACATCGGACCCTCGCTTCACACCGGCAGATCGAAGCCGATTGAGTGCGAACCGCATAGCCAGTCCGGGTCTTCCCTTATGGAAGCAACGTACATACAGTATTTTTCGTCATCGATTATCCTTGCTTGGTTTGTTGTTGCTCGTTGTCATTATTGCGCTGGCTCTGGTAGGTCCGTTACTGGTTCCCTACTCGCCAAGCTCACAGTCCCTGCTCAAGACCAATCTGCCACCCTCCGCTGATCACTGGTTTGGCACGGACGATCTCGGACGGGATATGTGGGCCCGTACCTGGTCAGGAGCTCGTATATCGCTGCTGATTGGCTTTACTGCTGCAGCCATAGACCTCGTGCTTGGCGTCCTGATTGGGGGAATCGCCGGCTACTGCGCCGGACAGGGACGGACAGGCGATCGAATCGACAGCCTTTTGATGCGAATCATTGAAATTTTGTACAGTATCCCGTATTTGCTGGTTATCATCCTACTTCTTGTCGTTATGAAACCGGGATTGTTAACGATGATTATTGCCCTGTCCATTACGGGTTGGGTTGGGATGGCCCGCGTCGTCCGAGGGCAGATCCTGCAATTGAAACAACAGGAATACGTGCTCGCAGCGCAGAAGCTCGGCACATCTCATGCCAAGATTATTTTCAGGCACCTGCTGCCTAACGCGGCTGGAATCATTATCGTCAACCTGACCTTCACGATTCCATCCGCTATTTTCTCCGAATCCTTTCTGAGCTTTTTGGGACTCGGTATCCAGTCACCTATCGCCAGCTTGGGGACGATGGCTAACGATTCGCTTGGGGTCATTCTGAGCGGACAATGGTGGAGACTGTTTTTCCCCGGTCTAATGATCTCGCTCACCATGTTTGCATTTAACGCTTTCGGTGATGGGCTGCAGGATGCTTTTGATCCGCGCTCCAACCGTTAAGGAGGTTCACACCATGAGTCATTTACTGGAGGTCAATCATTTGAAGGTCTCCTTTGCCACACGTGACAAAGAACTTGAAGCTGTAAGAGATGTTTCTTTTCACGTCGATGAAGGAGAGACACTTGCCATTGTTGGCGAAAGTGGGAGTGGAAAAAGCGTAACCGCACGTTCCCTGATGGGGATGTTCTCGTCACCGAACGGCCGCATTCGCAGCGGCGAAATCCGCTTTGAGGGGCGAGTTATCAGCGGATTATCCGCTAAAGCCATGCGCCGAATCCGAGGCTCCGAGATTAGTATGGTATTCCAGGACCCCATGTCTTCTCTGAATCCAACGATGAAAGTCGGTATTCAAATCGGCGAGGGACTCCGTAAGCACCGTAAACTATCGCCCAAAGATGCTCGGGCCAGATCTGTAGAACTGCTAAACCTCGTGGGTATTCCTGATGCACAAAGCCGCTATCATCAATATCCTCACGAATTCAGCGGCGGAATGCGTCAGCGGGTTGCCATTGCGATGGCGCTTGCCTGTGATCCCAAGCTGCTGATCGCCGATGAGCCAACGACCGCTCTCGACGTTACTATTCAGGCGCAGATTCTGGATATTCTAAGCAGCTTACAGCAGCAATCGGGCAGTTCAATTTTGCTGATTACCCATGACCTGGGCGTTGTCGCCGAAGTGGCGCACCGCGTTGCTGTCATGTATGCAGGCACCATTGTGGAGACCGGCACGGTGGAGGATATCTTTGATCGGCCACGCCATCCATATACGTGGGGACTGCTCCAGTCCACCCCGCGACTGGATGATACAGAACATGACAGGCTAATTCCTATTGAGGGCTCGCCCCCGGATATTACTGCGCTCCCGCCTGGCTGTCCGTTCGCAGACCGATGTCCGCACACGATGGATATCTGTTTGACGGAAATGCCTGATGCAACCTTATTTTCATCAAAACACAGTGCCAGATGCTGGCTAAACGATCCTCGAGCTCCTCGAGTGGATGACCGTATCCCGGCAGAAAGGAATGAGCATGACCGAATCTATAATTGAAATTCGCAATGTGAAGAAGCATTTTCACGGCCCGTCCAATCTGACCGTCAAATCGGTTGACGGCATCAGCCTGAACATCCGCCGGGGAGAGACACTCGGGCTTGTCGGCGAGAGCGGCAGCGGCAAATCTACACTAGGACGAACCATCGTGGGGCTGCTGAAAGCTACGGAAGGACAGATCTTGTTTAACGGACAAGATACCGGACAGGCCAAACCGCGTGAGAAGCGGGAGTTGAACCGCCATCTGCAGATGATTTTTCAGGACCCGCACGCTTCGCTTAACCCGCGGCTTCGCATCGGGGATATTATCGCTGAGGGGCTTGACGCTTACAAGCTTGCACGAGGAAAAGCGCGAAAAGACATCATCGCAGACTTGTTGCTGCGCGTCGGGCTTCACCCGGATCATGCCCACCGCTTCCCCCATGAATTCAGTGGAGGACAGCGACAGCGCATCGGGATTGCCCGGGCACTTGCCGTCAAGCCACGTTTCATCGTAGCCGATGAACCCATTTCCGCGCTGGATGTGTCCATTCAGGCACAGATCGTCAATCTGCTGAAGGACCTGCAGCGCGAAGAGGAACTGACGTATCTATTTATCGCGCATGATCTGGCTATGGTGAAGCATATCAGCGACCGGATCGGAGTCATGTACCTGGGTAAAATGATGGAACTGTCCGGACGGGACGATCTCTTTGCCAATCCGCTCCACCCTTACACTCAGGCGCTGCTGTCGGCCATTCCTGCCGCACATCCCCGTTTGAAAGGGCAAAGAGAGCGTATTCGGCTTCAAGGGAATCCGCCCAGTCCAATTCATCCCCCGGCAGGCTGTCCGTTTCATCAACGATGTTTCGCCGCGATGGATGTTTGCGCAAACCACATGCCTGCCGGAAGGGAGGTCGAAACAGGACACTGGGTAGCATGTCATCTTTACGAATAACACGAATTAATCATTAATGGAGGAATGAACAAATGAACAAAACAAAAACGAACTGGACAGTCTCTCTCTTGCTCGCAGCATCCGTTGCCTTGAGCGCATGCTCCGGTTCGACAACTGACAATGGTGCCACTGCTTCAAAACCGGACAATCAGGCAGCAGCGGCAAACGTTGAGCAAGTACTGAACACCAATCTGGCCGGTGGAGAACCATACACACTGGACCCTGCACTGGCATCTGACACAACATCCTACTGGGTGATTGATAATCTGTATGAGGGTCTGTATACATACGACAAATCTGGAAAAATCGTTGAAGGGGCAGCCAGCAAAGTCGATGTTTCACCAGACGGTAAAACCTACACGTTTACCATCCGCGACGATGCAAAATGGTCGAATAACGAACCTGTAACTGCCAAGGATTTTGAATACTCTTGGAAACGTGTATTGAACCCTGCGACTGCCGCTTATGACCCCTCTTCTCTGTATTACATTAAAGGCGCAGAAGCTTATAACACAGGAGAAGGAAAAGCTGAGGATGTCGGTGTAACCGCCAAAGATGACCATACACTGGTGGTTGAGCTGAAGTCTCCGCTGGCCTTCTTCCCAACCATTGTCGTTGGCCATGCCTATCTGCCGGTTCAAGCTTCCGTTGTGGACAATAATGAGAAGTGGGCAGCAGAAGCCGATACGATCGTAGGTAACGGTCCCTACATTGCTAAGGAATGGAAACACAATGAACAAATTACACTGGCCAAAAATGATCAATATTGGGATAAATCCAACATCACGATGGATACCATCCATTTCAAAATGGTTCAGGACTCCAACACGTACTATCAACTGTTCAAAACGGGTGAGCTTGACCTGATCCTCTCCCTGCCAGTAGATACGCTTGATCAGGAGCGGAACAATGCCGAGTTCCTGTCCCATCCTTCGTTCAGCGTATATACCTACTCCTTCAATGTGGAGGAAAAACCTTTCACGAACAAAAAGATCAGACAGGCCCTCGCTTATGCACTTGATCGTGAAGCATTAACGACAAGTGTAACCAAGGGCGGTGAAACACCAGCTTTCGGATATGTTCCTTACGGCGTAACAGCACCATCCGGCAAAGATTTCCGGGAAGAGGCGCCAACCCAATATTATGCGTACGATCCGGCAAAAGCCAAAGAATTGCTGGCGGAAGGCTTGAAAGAAGAAGGTTTGTCTACACTCCCGACAGTCACCTTCAAATACAATACGTCAGACAAACATAAAAAAGTAGCCGAAGCCATTCAGGAAATGCTCAAAACCAATCTGGGTATTGAAGTTAACTTGGAGAATCAGGAATGGAAAACTTACATCGATACCTTCAAGCAAAAGAATTTCCAAGTCGCACGTATGGGCTGGGAAGGAAACTTCCTCGATCCGCTGGGTGTGCTGGAACACTACACATCGAAGAACTCCAACAACTTCACCAACTGGAACAATCCTGAATACGACAAGCTGATCAGCGAATCCACGTTTGAACTCGATCCAGTTAAACGTTTTGAAGAGCTGCATCAAGCCGAGGCCATTCTAATGGACGAACTGCCAATTATACCGATCCTCTTCTCTGCCGACACTGCATTAATTAGTCCAAGTATTGAGGGCGTTATCTTTGACACTCGTTCCAATCCGGATCTCCGCTTCACCAAGCGGGTAGCCGAGTAAATGTTTATCCGTTACGCTCTGTCCGGTCTGATAACGGCCCTGGCCGCCTATCTGCTAGACTTCTGTGGAATACTAGGTGGCTCCGGTGGCCTACATGAAGGTTCAGACAAGCTGTTTGTCGCCGGTCTGATATGTCTCTTGGCGGGAACAGCAATCCATGTGCTGCAAAGTGGATTCATGAACCCCTTTCTGCAAGGATTCGGCGATCTCAAGCGCATGTTTGTTAGAGAATCAAATGCCCTACAACGGGAAAATGAACGGATTCGCACCCAGACAGCTCTACCATTCTGGAAAAACTCCTTACTCCGCAAGCTCACGGTCTATACCTTGGGCGGCGGTTCAGGTCTGATTCTATGTTCACTTCTGCTGCTCTGGTCCGTATCCTACTAAATCCAACCATAAAAGAATCGCTCTCTGGTGCGGCTTGATGCCTGCACTCCAGGGAGCGATTTATTTTTCTGCGCCACTATTTTACACGGGAAATCTCTCTCTTCCGCTTAATGATTAAGAGGAGCCGTTCGATTCGTCCTCTTCTTCTATACATTTCTGAATAAATTCAAATAATCCCTTAGCCTCAACCGACCGATGTCCCCAATCATGCCAAAAGTACAACACCTGTCCAACCGTTCCCGCACTAGATGGGTCAGTGTCCAGACATAGATAATCCCCACCACCATTTTCTGCAATCGGAATCCATTTGCAGTTCCACAGTACTGGCTTAATGGCATCATCCTCAATCTCGGGCTCTATCTCGTCCGGTTCGAATTCTTCCTGTAAAAAGGTCCAGTTCTCCTTCACCTGATCCAAAGGCGACAATGTCAGGTTACGCACAAAGGAATCTACGCCAACATTCCAGGCTTGTCCGTTATGCACACGATACAGAGCCTTCATCTCTTCAGGCAATGTCACCCCAAGTTGATTTTCCACAGATTGAAGTTCTTCGTCTCTCGCCCCCGGCTGGAGATTGAGCGCTACCTCAAAATCTGCATTTGCTCCCGTACCTTTTGCAATAATACGCCGCCATAGCAGCTCTGCTTGCTCTATCATTCTCCATTCTCCTTCTTGTGCGCTTTATAGATTGTCTAGTCTAATGATATAGAAAATCTATACTTCACGTTTCTCCTCAGGAGTATAGATAATTCGTTGATAATCCATATCCTTGGTATCCATATTGCTCAGGTACAACCGCTGATGTTCAGGCACCCGTTCATATTTTTCTTTCAGTTGGCCTCGGTTGAACTCACTAGGGTCTTCCAAATACAAATGATAGGCGTTGCGACACTCTTCAAACGTCGTTTGTTCTCCACTGAGTTTCTTATACATGTCCAGCAGCTCCAGATACTTGTCATCGACATTTTCCGCGAAGCTTTCCTCGGAGAACGTCACCCATAGATCTGCACCGGAATGAGAAAATGATGGCCGCCATTATGTATAATTTCCGGGGTCGTTGTGCCCTCAATCTGTTTCGTTCTTCTAATCTTTTGCATCCGTGGCACCTCACTTTCTTCCCATCTTGCATTCATACGATCATGTCTTTCAACTGTACGATATCAGAGATAGGAAATACAAGGGAGTGCATGACGATCTTGTTAATCCCATCATTTTGCCAAATCAAAAAGCACCGCCCAACGGATTAATTCCGTATAGACAGTGCCCATTGTATAGCCTTTTTAGTGCATATCATGTTATTAATATTGTCTATATAGATTTCAATGCATCATTAATCTATGAGGATTTGATAAATTCACCTGGCCAGAGCAGAATCTGTTCACTTTATTATTCCACATTTTTTTGATTTATGTACTTCATCTCAAGCTCTTACATTATTTCGTTATTAATTCTCTTGGCTTGTACAATCTCCTTGATAATCTTAGAGCGATTCCAGACAACAAACTTAAAGACATGTCCACTGTCTAATGTAATGGTAATTCCATTAGGGATTAGTCCCCATGTCGCACTTTTCTCAATCTTAGTCATAGCCCAGATCTCGATTTGAACCCATTCCGTCTGAAAATTCAGGCCATGAGGAATAAAAACTAATCGTTCATTAGTAAGGAAAAGCTTCCCTCCTACTCCTTCAAAACCTCTTAACCAGTTTGCTTGAATTCTTTCAAAAATGACGTACTCATTAGGGCCCAATTCTTCCATTTCTATCAGTCTCCTTTTTCATCCTATAGCTGATCCTTTTTGCTTCAATCTCTATTATTATAGGTCGTTTTGACCGATATAGGAATATTTTTGCACATGTTCATTTTGTAAAAAAAGCACTGCCAAACGGAATCACTCCGTCTTGGACAATGCTTAATATATTTGTGCTTTGAAAGGAAAGCTTTCTCTCGATTCCGGATTACATCTCTTTCAGAATACCTTTAACCAATCCAATGAAGGTTGTTTTCACTTTTGCTGCAACTTCAATTACTTCGTCATGACTTAACGGCTGGTCCAGAATACCGCAAGCCATATTGGTCAGACAGGAAATGCCCAGTACTTTCATACCGCCATGAATGGCTACAATCGCTTCAGGTACAGTCGACATACCCACAGCATCCGCGCCCATTGTACGAATCATGCGAATCTCTGCTGGAGTCTCATACGCAGGGCCACTCCACCATGCATATACCCCTTGCTGCAAACCAACATTTTGCTCCTCCGCTACCTTCAGGGCGATACTGCGGAGTTCGCGATTATATACCTGTGATACGTCTGGGAAACGCACACCCAGTTCGGCATTATTCGGCCCCATCAGCGGATTATTGCCTACCAGATTGATATGATCGGTAATCAACATAAGCTGTCCAGGTTCGAAGTTGGTATTGATCGCTCCACAAGCATTGGTGATGATCAACTGCTCGACACCCAGTGCTTTCATAATCCGGACTGGGAACGTTACTTCATCAAGCGTAAACCCTTCATAATAATGAAGGCGTCCTTTCATCGCTACGACAGTCTTGCCCATCAATTCTCCGATGACCAATTCATTGGCATGACCAATCGCCTCGGATTGAGCAAAATAAGGAATGTCCGTATATGGAATGACGGTAGCATTCTCGATCTCGTCCGCGAGCGCTCCCAGCCCTGATCCCAGAATCATGCCCACGACAGGCTTATTATTAATACGGTTTAATATGTAATCTCTCGCTTCCTGGATATGTGCGGATTGATGCATAAATAGATTCCCCCTGAACATCTGAGTTTGGATTAAGTAAGTACTATAAACCAAGTGTAATGAACATTAGTGATCAAGTAAATGGGAGCCGGATAAAGTGGACTCTGCCTCTCCTCCCGAAAACCGGTTAACGTTTGATCCCTAACTGTAACACCTCGAAATATGGTCTCAAAATCTCATCAAAATCAGGTTCGTCATCCTCTACGTTTTCAAACTTCTATAAAAGCAGTTCTTCCGTCTTGATGTTCACATATGCTGCAACACCATCTTGGATGGCTGATGAATAGGTAGCGAATATTTAACTCTATTTCCAGCCTTCCACCGTGGCACAAAGACCATTGTTGTCATTACTATAATTACTAGCTTTTATAAATAGATGATGGATTCTTTATTATGCAAAAGAGGAGCGGATGTATTATCCACTCCTCTTTCTTTCAATTTAATCTGCGCTTGCCGTAATGTGTTCCCACTTGTCATATTCCTCAAGCATGCCATTCAGCTGCGTACGCGCCATCACAAGTCCCATGCTTCCGAGAGCTAGTCTTCTTGGAGGATTGTCTGTGCCGGCAATATCAGCAACCGCTGACATGGCTTTTTCAACATCGCCATAAGGCGCGGTCTCTGCAAGATCATTATACCAATCATACAGCGGTTGATAGTCCGGGATATCGCTTGTAATTTCTTGAGTATTTCCTTGGAAACCTGTCTTGAATCCTGCAGGCTCTACAAGGGTAAGGTTTACACCCAAGCTCTTAACCTCAGCTGCCAGACCTTCACTCAGGTTTTCAAGCGCTGCTTTAGAGCTACAGTAGATAGACAGCGTTGGCAAGCTTTGTACGCCGCCCATAGATGAGATATTGATAATGTGACCCGAGCGATTTTCCCGCATCTGTGGAAGAACGGCTTGAATGGTGGTCATTACACCAAACACATTCGTTTCATATTGCTGACGTGCTTGGTCAACGGATACTTCTTCAAAAATCCCTGCTTGAGCATATCCGGCATTATTGAGCAGCACATCAATTCGTCCATATTGGCGCTTTACCGCATCCACAACCTCGTGGGTCATTTCCTGATTAGTAATATCCAGGGCCAGTACTTGTACATTACTATATTGGCTAAATTCAGCGGCAGCTTTCGATGTATCCCGCATGGTAGCGACGACATTCCATTCACGCTTCGCAAATTGAAGAACCAATTCTTTGCCGAAGCCTGTTGATGTACCTGTGATTAAAATGGTTTTACTCAAGTGTATTCCCTCCAGATCACGAATTGAGCTTGGCTCGTGAGTTATCGTAACCCTTAAAGTTCACTTTAAGGCAAGCATTATTTTTCAATGGACTCCCACCAGCTTGAAGTAGGAAATACACTTGAACCGATAATCACCTTTTCTCCAATTTTTGGCGTAGCCAAAGCTACACCTAGCTCATCCGCAGCTGCTTTCGTGCGCTCAATGGGGTCTGTCCAACTGTGCAATGCCAGGGTGAATGCTCCCCAGTGAATAGGAAGCATTACTTTACCCTTTACATCCTGATACGCTTGCACGGACTCTTCAGGAACCATATGAATGTTGGCCCATTTCACATCATATTGACCTGTCTCTATGAGGGCAAGATCGAACGGGCCGTACTTATCGCCAATCTCCTTAAAGTGAGGACCATAACCACTATCCCCGCTAAAATATACATTCGATTGTTTACCTTGAATAACCCAGGAACTCCATAACGTGGAACCAGAACGGACACCGCGACCAGAGAAATGTCTTGCGGGCGTGCTAACGAAGGTTAACCCTTGATACGATACTTCTTCCCACCAGTCCAGCTCTTTAATCTGGCTCGAATCTACGCCCCAATTTGTCAAATGTCCAGCGACCCCTAACGGAACGATAAATTGTTTGACCTTTGCTTTTAGCTTACGGATAGACTCATAGTCCAGATGATCATAATGGTCATGCGATATCAAGACGACATCGATGTCAGGCAAATCCTCAATCGGTGCTAGCGGCTTATTGCTATATCTCTTTGGCCCCGCGAAAGCAACGGGAGAGGCGTATTTACTGAATACTGGATCTAGCAGAAGCTTCACTCCACTGACCTTCATCAATAGGGTCGAATGACCAAACCACATGACTTGATCCTCGGTACCGTCTGAAAATGCTTTTGCATCAAAAATCTCCATGGGAAGGGTTACCTTTGGTCGGCCATTCGGGTTTCCTTTTATCGTATCGTATAGGGCTCCAGCGGTATCTTTTAAACTATAATCCATCGATGTCGGTATTTGATTGTGAAACTTCCCATCGATAAAGTTAGCGGATTCATGAATACGCCGCTGACTGTCCGCTGAACTTTTCCCACCAAAAGCCGGGAAATAATTTACGACCAAGAAAATCACTAATACGAGTACGAACAAGATTATTACATATTTCATCCAGTCTCTCCTGCTTTCTTATTCCGATAAAATTTTTTTAACCATGCTAGCATATACCCTAAAGTGCACTTTAAGGCAAGTTTTTGATTACAGCAAAAGCCACCCTATTCTTACACAGAGTGGCTTGTCACAATCTCAACTTATATGGTTGTATCTAATTCCCCAATATACGTGAGAAAACGTTCCTCAGGATTTCCCTTTTCTATATCGTTATACACTTCAAGCTTCTGACTAACGGCTTCAAAAGCCTCATTTAGCACTTGCTGCTTCCTCTTGATCTCCGCTTGATGGGCTTCTAGTATGGCTCTGCGCTGTCCGATCGTTTCATCTCCCTGCAAGGCAAGGTCAACGATTTTTTTCAAATCCGCTACGCTCATTCCTGTGGCACGAAAACATGTTATTAAGCGAATCCAGTCTATATCTCTTTTTTCAAAAAGGCGGTTGCCGTGATCATCCCTACGAATATCGGGTAAAAGCCCTTCTTTATCATAAAATCGGATCGTATGAGCAGGGCAATTTAATTTTTCTGATACTTCCTTGATTGTAAACAAATTACTCTCCCCCAAGTCCAGTTCATAAGATGTTTCAGCTTGCTCTATTATAAGCGTTAAACTGAACTTTAAGTCAAATGCTTATAACCCCAGACTGTAGGTCTGGGGTTACTGAAACTAAGGGTGTGGACATCCACCTCTGTAATCTAGTTAGGATATCTACTCTTTACTGTATTCGCAGTTCGCAATCCAATTTGTAGCTGCTCCCTGCTTCATAACTGAAAGGCACATTCTGTTGACCATAGCGGAGCGTGGTGTGCCCCGTTGCCAATGCACGCACAGACACTTCGACCAATCGTCCCTCCGACCAGATGACGTCTATCTCCAAGGCTCCTCTTGCCCGAAGTCCTTGATATTGCCCTGATGACCATGCTGCTGGAAGGGCTGGCAGCAAATGAAGCTCCCCTGCATGACTCTGTAGCAGCATGTCCGCGATCGCGGCCGTTCCCCCAAAATTGCCATCCGCCACATAGATAGGACTCTCCGCTCCGCCGATACCAGGCTTCGAGAAGGTCATCAAGTTATCAAAGCACAAGTTTCCAACCAGATGTGAAATCTGCTCATAAGCACTTTCTGCATCATGTAGACGAGAATAGCAGCCTGCAAAGGCAGCAACAGTAAACTCCACATCCTCATGATTGTTAGTCGATTTACGAGACTCCAAGGTAACACGCGCAGCCTCACTAAGCTCAGGAGTATGCTGCGGTGTGATGCGATAAGCAGGAAATAGACTGTGTAAATGGGACAGATGACGGTGCTCAGGCTGTGCCTCAACGTAATCCTCCAACCATTCCTGAAGCTGCCCTTTCTGGCCAATCTGAAGCGGTGGCAGCAATGCAATAGCTTTTCTCAAATCCGCTTGAAGCTGCTCATCCACCTCAAGCCTCTCTGCTGCCTCCAAGACAAATTCGAACAGATCGCTCACCAATACCTGATCCAGCGTTGTCCCCATGGACAGATAGTGATGCTTCTGCGTTCCATTGGCATGGAAGGTATTTTCCGGGGAGATCGAAGGTCCCGTAACAAGCCAGCCATTCTTCGGATGCACAACCATATAATCCAAGAAGAATAGAGCGGCATCTTTTAAAATAGGGTAGGCAGTTTGACTTAGGAATTGCTCGTTCAACGTATATTCGTAATGATCACGCAGCTGCATGGCAATCCACAGGCCTCCTGTGACATTAAGCCCCCAGGAATTCTGCCAAGCCGGGGCTGTAAATCCCCAAGCATTGGATACAGTATGCGCGACCCAGCCATTAGAACCATAGAAATCTCGAGCCGCTGCTTTTCCACTCTCCGCTAGCTGTTCAATGTAACGAATTAACGGCTGATGAGACTCAGACAAATGAGTTGTTTCCGTTGGATAGTAGTTCATTTGCGTGTTGATATCGATGTGGTAATCACAGGTCCAGCCCATCCGGCAAGCCTGATCATCGTTCCAAATCCCCTGTAAATGCAGCGGCAAAGGTGAATCCTCCCTTGCGCCACAGAGGGTTAAATACCGGCCATATTGGAAAAACAACGCGAATAAAGCAGGGTCCTCGCCTTTGCCCTGTGATAAATTGCGGATTCTTTCGTCCGTGGGTAATAGCGTTAGTTCAGATGTCTCAAGCTCTAAGTTGACTCGGCCATACAGACTGTTATAGTCCGCAATATGATCCAATTTAAGAGACTCATATCCCTTGGCTTTCGCCAGTAGGTTCCTTTTGTCTCCCACACTCAGCCAGTCGCCGGTCACGCCATAGTCTGTATTTATTGCAAAATAAATAATAGCTTCCTTCGCATTCGAAACCTCAACCCGCCCTGCGTCTCCGCCAATAATTCCATCCCGGGTTTCAACGTGTACGCTTCCCTGGCAACGAACTCCACATTTTCCGTCGCTATGCAACTGCTCAAGAGCTTGCCCCTTAAAGGACAGTCTGCCTTCAACCTGTGGATCGTTCCAACTTTCGAATAGATCTGTCTTGCCTTCCAAATGGATATTGAATGAAATACCATCCGGCGATTCGCTCCACAGCTTGCACACGATTAGTCCATCTGCATGAGAAGCAAACAATTCGCGGTGTATCTTGGCACCCTCAATTTCATAAGTTGTCTTCGTGATTGCGTTTTCAAGATTAAGCTCGCGAGTAACATTCTGTCCGCCAGCTTTAAACTTCAAAATCACATCACATACAGGAAGATTGGTGCCAAAATTCGCTTTGCTTGGCTCTAGAAGTTGGCTCGCTAACCGCTCGCCGCCTTCGTAATCTCCATCGAAAAAGTGCTGTCTTAGTCGTGCCAAATCATCCTTGCCAGAGGAATGACTCGTAATGTGTTCTCTTTTTCCAGACCAATAGGTCGATTCAGTAATGTTCCAAACTTCTTGTTCTGCTCCGCCATACACGATTGCAGCTAATCTTCCATTTCCGACCGGAAAGCCTTCGGACCATGAAGTCGCTGGTTTGTCATACCACAATTTCTGTGTACTCATCACATACTGCCTCCATAAGTATCTTCATTTGATAGTAATTATATTAGTGGTTTTCTCCTTAAAAATCTTTGTACGAAACTATTATTTTTTATCTAAAACGAAGATATGATCACCGTTTTTCTCGTAGAAATATAAGGATAATTTATAGCGTGGAACATATAAATTCTTATAATTGGACAATAAAACAGCTAGAGCATATAAAAATTTGCCCTAGCTGTCCAAATAGTTCCATGAAGAATTCAACTTATAGACTCAATTAGTAAACTCTTTTCCTTTAAGCATTGACCGGAAAACCGCCTTGAGCAGTGGCGGAACAGCAAAAAAGATAAAAAATGTTCGGAAGAGCTGATAACACGTAACAATCGACAGATCGCCGTTCACTTCCTTGGCGATGAGGGCCATTTGGTCCATACCGCCTGGCGACAAGCCGAGAAATGCTGTGACGATTGTGATGTCATGCATTCGTGTCAGCAGCAAGCTAAGTCCCATGGAGACCCCAATCAGCAGCACTCCACTCAATATTGCGAGCAAAACGATTTTTGCCTTGTACTTTAGACTCTCCAGATCCAGCAGCAGCCCAATGTAGCCCCCGATCATCAGTTGTGAAAGACTGAGTACGACGGGTGGCAACGCATGACCCTCATACCCGGTCAAATTAAGCAGGATCGTACCAATCATTGGTCCAAGCAGAAATGCCGTTGGGAGCTTGATCTTCTTGGCGATGAACGCACTAAGTACGCATACTGCGGCAAAGACCCAAATATGCGGTGATAATGTAACAAATCCAGCAGATCCGCTCGCAGCAGCAGCTACGGCGCTATGGCTGCCACTGACATGAAACAATGGGCTGAAGATCAGCAGCGGCACACAGAAAATAATCATCATCAGGCGGGATACCTGCAAAAAGGTGACGACAGTGATATCAATACCCTTCACTTCTTCGGCCAACGTAATCATCTGGCTGAGTCCTCCGGGAATGCTGCCCATGAGCACCGTTGGGAAAGGAATACCGGATAATTTCGAAATTAAATACGCAATGGCCCCGGCACATAACAACAGCAGAGATGTGAACAGAATCATCGTCGGCAACTGAAGTCCGATCTGCGTTAAGGTCGACAAGGTGAACGAAAGCCCTAGGGTATAGCCGATGATAACCATGCCGGTATCGCGGACTTGTCCAGGCCAGTATAAGGTGATTCCTTTAAACAATCTGGAGCCGATCACGAGGAACACCATGGATCCAAGTAGCCAGGGAATTGGCATATGGATCAGTTGAAAAACAAATCCACCAAGGACAGCAATGGCAAAGGTTATCACAAAACGGACCCACTTACTCTTTTTCCACAACGCAACCCGGGCTTCGCCGGTACCATCCATTACAGGTTCTCCGTTATTTTATCTAGGGCCTGTTGAACATCGCCTTTAAAAATGCCTCCATGGTAGCAAATTACAGTCTCTATTGGATAAGCCTTCAGCTTGCGGAGTGATTCCAGCGCGAGTGGCATATCTGGCGTAACTGCCGGATTAGGGCCTATCAGCTTATCGTCTTCAACATTTAATGCATCACCTGCAATGAGTGTCTTACTAGGCTCATGGTACAAGCTGATATGACCCGGCGTATGCCCTGGTGTATGGATTACAGTCAGTCCGCCGCCGAAAGGCAGTTTCTCTCCGTCTGCCAGCAATGTGGTCACATTCTTTTCCTTTCCAGAAAAAGTAGCTTCAAATGCAGTAGCAAGATCCTGCGGAAGTGAAGCAATCAGCCCTTCCTTGCGTTCCTCGCTGAATTTAATCATCGGCTTTAGGCCATCGATATAAGGCTGGTCATCCGCATGGGCATACACCTCTATACCTTCGCCTTTGAACTGCGGCAGGCTGCCTACATGATCGATATCCTGATGGGTTAAAATAATGGAATGAGAGGCCGCAGGGTCAATTCCCGCTTGGATCAAAAGCTCCGTGATTTGGCCGTAAGAACCAGGCATTCCGGTATCCACCAATACATAAGATTGCTCGTCACGGATTGCCACCGGGTTAATAACAAAATCATGCTCGCCCATCTTAAGAGTAAGCACTAGCATTTCAATCTGTTCGTTAATTTTCATATTGCGCCAAAGCGAATGCTCTGGCTCACCTCCCTAGAAATAAATCAAAAAAACTCATAAGTTCATTATATGACTTTGTAGTTTTTTCGTCAATTTCCTTTATTGACCACAATAAGAAGACATGTCAGAATGTGAAGGGGTGGTTAAAATGGAACAATTCAAAAGACAACTAATCGTCGATACAGCAATGCGCATTTTTAGAGAAAAAGGATATTTCTCAGCCTCCATGCAGGACATCGCAGAAGCTTGTAGCATGGCCAAGGCGAGCATCTATAAAATATTTTCCTCTAAGGAAGATTTATTTACCGGGGTATTTGTCGAGGTACACAGAATCCTGTTCGAAGAGGCAAGGGAGCTTGATCGGAGACTTCGACTGGAGGGGCTTCCACCAAAAGAAGTACTGCGCCAAAAGATCGAATTTCAGCTGCAATATATGCTTGAAAATTATTTTTTTACCAGTGAGTTTAAAGAGCTGCCGATCACAAGTAATGAGAACTTTCTAATCGAATGGAGAAAAAAACGTGCCTCTCTGCTAACCTTACATCAGGATTGCTTCTATGAAACATACGGCGAGCCTATTCTCCCTTATCTTGGGGATGTTGTCGCTATCTTCCGCGGCATGGTCAAAGAATATTTGTCTCACACTTTTCAAGCGGTGATTGCTGCTCCCATGGCTAATTTGGCCGGATTTATTGTGGATCGGCTGGATGTTGTTATCGGAGATTTGATCGCAAGCAAAGCCCAACCTGTGCTCAAGGCATCAAGTGCCTTTTTCAATGAAATCAATCCACCAGATGACCAGACCCGGCAGGACAATCTAGATGATCTTCTGAAGTTTTTTGCCGATAAAATCCGCGAGCTACCACGGCCAGAGCCCATTCAGAATGAACTGCTTGAGGTTATCGAATGGCTAAAGTTAGAGTTAGGACAACCAAAGCCTAATGGTACTCTTCTACGGGTATATATCAACTTTTTGGATTCAGTTAGCGAGTTAGCACCTTATGTACGACAGCTTAGTCTCGTACTGAAACGTTAGTCAGTAGAATAAAAATTCATTACAAAGAAAAGCAACTGAAATTAATCAGTTGCTTTTCTTCATACAAATATACTTACTCCCTCTTTAACTATTGTCGAGGTTAATTCCCCGCAGCATCACTTCAAGTCCCCACCGGAACCGATCCATGATGACAGCTTACCTATTTCGATGATCGGTGCGGAATCACTGAACTGGATTTGCTTTCCGTTTGCTTTTCATAAAATCCATCCCCATGCTCAGCAACAACATCAGTGCAGCAAACATCACGGATTTACCAATGGTTCTTTCAGGAAAGATCATATAGGCAGCTAGAAAATTGCCAGCGAAAACAAACAGGTAATTGCGGATGCGATCCATCTTCTCATCTCATTTCGGAATCAAATTTAGATTTCACTGTAATCTGCTGCTCTACCTTATCATATTTTTCCATATTAATCCATAATATAACTTATTTCTTTCGCTCAATCCCCTCATAGACAGCCTCGCAAAGTTCCGTTGTGAATCTGCCCGACATGCCCTCCAGAGCCGTATTCGTAAAAGCGACAACGCTCAGTTCTTCTGTTTGATCAACAAACCACGAGTGACCATAGGTTCCACCCATGCGCCACGTTCCAGTAGACTCCGGTGTACCTGCCTCAACCGGATCTTTCAGCACCGTGAATCCCAGCCCAAATCCTCTGCCTGCCCAATAAGGCATCTCCAGATCGCCAATCTGATTAGTCGTCATTTCGGCGACCAGCGCTTTAGGAAGAAGCGAACCTCCACCTTGTCGCAGCGTTTCAAGCAATGCTAGAAAGTCTCCTGCACTTCCTATCATGCCCGCACCACCCGAAAGATAGGCTGATGGATCAAGGTATCTTTCGGGTGCGAGTTGGAAGCCCGCCGTTCCTTCAATAAAAGGCACATGGTCCTCATCATGCAAGCGACGCGGTTGCCCCGAACTGTTGGAACTGTCTGCATAGGCAGCTGTTATTCTCTCCGAGTCCACAGCGACAAAATCCGTATCCTTCATGCCCAGTGGATGAGTCACGAGCAGTTGTACGGCCTCTCGCAGTGTCAGCCCGGTCACTTTCTCAATAACTGCACCGAGTACATCTGTTGCAATCGAATATCTCCACATCTTCCCGGGCTCATACAGCAGTGGAGCAGAAGCAATCCTCTGCAAATTTTCTTCCAGCGTAATGCCAGCGATATCCATCCCATCTGATACTCCGGCAAGTTCGTAAGTCCCCCCGTTCTCCTGGAAAAAACGATACGTTAACCCCGCCGTATGTGTCATCAGATGATGAACCGTCATGGAGGCCACTTCCCCATTGGGCTGTTTGGGACGGAATTCAGGCAGCCATTTCATAACTGGGTCATCCAGCTTTAATTTACCTTGGGATATCAATACCATGGCGGCGGTGGATACAATCGGTTTGGTTACAGAAGCATACCTGAACAGTGCATTTTCTTGCATGCGTCTGTTCTGTTCTCGATCGGCGAGGCCATCCGCGCTGTTATAGACCACTTCCCCTTTCCACGCAATCTGAACAACGGAACCCACAATTCTTTTTTCTGCCAACGTACGGTGAATCACTTCTTCTACAACTGCAGGATTAAACTTCATATTTCTGTCTCCCATTTCACTCTTCCCCTCCATGTGCCACGTGCTTGATTATTTAAAGTAAGTGTGCTTATTATATAAATGATCTCATCCATATTACATAAGACAACCAAGTTATCTTCTTTAATCTACGATAAATATAAAGGCATTTTCAAAACATTTCTTATAATTTAAAAGGAGGCCATCTCATGGACCAAATCGATACTAATATCCTCTTTCATTTGCAAAACCAGGCAAGGCTATCCATGACGGAACTGGGCAAGCTGGTAGGTTTATCTCAACCGGCCGTAACGGAACGCGTGAAACGCTTGGAAGAAAGCGGCGTAATTGAGGAGTACCGAACCATCATTTCCCCGCAAAAAATAGGGAGGTCGAGTACTTCCTATCTTCTTTTTCGCACACGGGATTGTCATGCCTTTCTTGATTTCTGCCGTTCGTCACCCGAAGTGATCGAATGTCATCGCGTGAGCGGAGAGCATAATTACCTGTTAAAGATCATGACGGATTCGATTGCTGGTCTTGAAGCATTTGGAGACCGATGCGATCAATATGGTACTTACACCACCCTCATCGCGATGTCCTCACCTATTGCAACCAAAAATCTCATCGCAGGAACGAATCCGGTGTAAATGTTCTGTTCAATAACCTATCTTGGGAAACTATGTTTACTGGCGGACCAGGCGACGAGCAAGGCCATAACGATCAACAGGATCAGGGAAATGGGTAGGAAACGAGCGCCTATCTCGTCTAGAAGGATGGCTCCGACGATCCCTCCCCCTCCGATCCCCAGGTTCCATGCTGTCACCAGCATGGATTGGGCAACATCGGCACTTTGGCCCCCCGCCTGCGCAATTGCAGTCTGTAATAACGTAGCCGCCCCTCCAAATGTAAGCCCCCAGGCCACTACTCCCAGAATGATCATCATCGGTTGATGGATAAAGATCCCCATCGCCAGCGAGGCCAGCGCAAATAGAACAAGGCTAACCAGAATCAATAATCTCATGTAACGGTCAATCAACAGCCCAATAATCCATATACCGATTACCGAAGTCACTCCAAAGATCATCAGAACCAGGTCCACCCTTTCGGACAGCATCGTCTCGCCCAGATAAGGTGAGATATACGTGTACAGAATGTTATGGGCCAGTACCCAGGTCAGAACAACAAACAATATGGGACGAATCCCCGGTATAACAAAGATCCGATGAAGCGCAAGCTGCTGACGTGCAGGCTCACCCTCATAGTCAGGTACTTTCCAGAGGACCCACAATACAAGCACTACCGTCAATAATGAGACTGTTCCAAAAATAAGACGCCATCCTGCGTAATTGCCCAAAAAGGTACCCAAGGGAACGCCCAATGCAAGCGCTAGCGGTGTACCTACCATAGCGACAGCCATCGCTTTTCCCTTTAACGAGTCTGAAACCATCCGGCGTGCATAACCTGCAGTCATCCCCCACAACACTCCAGCAGACATGCCCGCCATGAAGCGCGCAGCAAGGGTCAAACCATATACCGAAGATACAGCCGTAATCGTGTTGAAAATCAGAAAACCGAAGATGCATGATAGCAGCAGCGGCCTGCGTCTCCATCCACGAGTTGCTGTCGTCAGCGGAATTGCCGCCATAAGAGATCCCAACGCATACAAAGTGACGAGCTGTCCAGCCAAACCTTCCCTGATCTCCAGATCTTGCGCTATCTGCGGTAGCAGCCCCGCCGGCAGGCTTTCTGTAAGAATGCATATAAATCCAGCCATGGCCAAAGCGAGCAGAGCTGACCAGGGAAGGCGTTCTTTTGCGATTGTGTTCGCGTTCACAAAGACTCTCCTTTTATCCTTTATTTTTGTATAGTCCAGAAGGGTGTGGCCTACAGAATAAGCTTATAAAATCGGACTAACATTTGGCATACTTAATCAACGGTAGATCGTTCGTTTTAGGAGGATAATCCATTTAATTTCGGTGTTTCACTTCGAATTTCAATGTAAACGCTAATATCGCGCACTGGATCATTAAAGCGGATGGGAGAACAACGAAGGGAACATCGAAGATGACGAAGAGATTGAACGCGCTCCTGTACGGCTCTTGCCGGAGTCCGCAGTGTTATCCCTTCCGATGAAGTAGTCCAGGTTATGTTGGAATTTGGGTCAGCCATGCCGAAGGCCTTACGAGAAACAGTAGGCGGCGGCCTTGCCCAGACCCCGACTGGATGAAAAATCACTAGAAATTTGCAGCATAAATAAAAAACAAGCATGTCGTTTACATGAAGGGAGAAGGCCCTCAAGGTAAATGCATGCCTGTTTATGTTCATGATTTCTCATTTTAATGTATAGCCCCCGAGATAAGTTTCCATCAGTTCATTAGAGAGCTGAATGGCTTCGGAACGATTCGTTGCGGGCATCGAGAGCATGAGCCCATCTTCGGAGCTCCAGCTTTTACTGTTCTGCTCTCCGCTTGAATCCTCCTCCGAAATGGCGATGGTGAGTTTGCTGAATGAACGATCTACGAATAGTGTTCCATATACGAAGATATCCGTTTTCTCATTTTCAAAAATGATGTATGCCATCGATCCGTATCCTTTATGAAAACGAATTTCGAGATTCTTTTGATCTTCGGGTACAGGGAAAGGCTCACCTTCAATATCAATCGTTCCTCTGAATATGTAGTCACCCGAGGTCGTTAGATAACGCTTGCCATCCATGTTGATATGAAGCGTTTGCTCTGGCTCCCTGTTGTCTTCTCCCCCCAGCCGATACTTTACACCCACGCCATCAAGATGGATCGTTCTGGGCAGAAACAGAAGAACCACACTGATCACAATCATCAATACCCAGATGGCAAGCACAATCGAAATTATTCTTTTCTTCATGGTCCATCTCCTCAACTCATCGGTCTACAACTTCTGAAGATATACTGTCTCTTCCTGATCTTCATTCCATTGAATATGGACAGGGATGGGAAAGTCTTCATTCTCCAGATATTTCGGACCCGAGGTGTGCTTAATATCCCGGAAAGGTGTACCCAGATTTTCTTCCAATCCGCTTGCCTTTAGATCTTTACCGCCAAATTGATAACCAACATCTTTCACCATATTTTCGTCCCCGATATATCGGAGCGTATATTCAACCATACCGGTTTGAAACCTGTTGGTGACCACAACTTTCCAATGCTCGCTTTCCCCATTCAGGGATATTATCCTGTCAGAACATCCCATGAGAATAAACAAGAGAGCAACAAAAGCCAAGTACTTAATCTTCATTATCTCCCTCCTATCAAAGATGGCATATGAATTAATTACAAATTATAACATATAAACAACTCGCATAACGGTTTAAGCAATTCGCTTACTTTCATTCAGGCACTGATTAGGACTATGCCCACAGATGACTTAAAACGCACAGCTGAAATTTGGCACACAACTTTTGCATACAACAAAAAAACCGGCCACATCGTGACCGATTCAATCAGCTCCTCGGGGAGCGTTTGCATAAATGTGCGACTGAAAAGGGGCCTATAATTGATACTGCTTAATGATTCCGCAAAACGACCTTCGTCTGTAACTGCTGATCGAGCACAAAAGGCCAGCTTTTACTTCAACGTAAAACAAAACACCTCCGTATTCCGTCGATGATCGCAGCAGAGCAATATGCCGTGGAAGGTGCTTTGTGATGACGATTATAGAATGGTTAATCTATAATGGCGTGCGAAGGGTTACAACTTGTCCACCTGTAATAATGTTACCGGCTTCACCTTACAAGCTGGACTAATCTGCTCCTCAGTGAGTATGTTCAGTTTGATCAGGCTTTTCAGCTTATGACTGTCCACCTTGGACAGCAGTCGCCAGATATCCGGATCGGGAAGGGATGCGTACAGCTTCTGATCATCATATTCCTTGCGGTGCTGAAGCACCGTTTTCACAGCGTATCCGCCAACTTGCGTCTCATAGACGCCCTGCTCCTCACAATACCCGACAATCTCATCTCGTAACACAGATAGTTGTTGTTCAATTTCTTTTTGCTGCTGTTTTAGTTCAAAATAGGTTTGCACCTTCTGTTCCATACCTATCACGCTCCTCTATACCATAGGTATGCAGTGAAGGACAGTTTAGGACAATACTACAGCAGTTCATCATTTAAATATGAATTATTTCCAATAATCTTTTTAATCCGCTGCATCACACCCGGACCCATAGGAACATTAGACACTCGCTTTAATAGAATCCAGCGCAAACAAGCCATCGCTTCAAAAATCTCCGCATCGTCTGGTGTGTATTCCGTCAGACTCTTGAATAGAGCACTGTACATCTTACCGTTTCGTTCCCCTGTATAGATCGTCATCAAAAAAATAGACCACGCCATATCGTATCTGGGATCACCACGCTGACCATTCGTCCAATCGATAATCGCATATTGATCACCTGCCTCCAGAATATTTCCCAGGTTATAATCACCGTGGATCAAATGATCCTGCCTATACTCAGTCCGTTGAAGAAGGCTCGTCAGGATCTGATGCATATCCTCATGCAGTTCAATGGAGGGAAAAAAATATCCAACGAAATCATATTGTGGTATGAAATTTGCAGCCGCGTTACCCGTATCATTTACATCATAACCATGGACTTGAATTAACTTTTGAGCCAATTGCTCCAGCTTGGTTTTGCTTAACTTGGCTATAGGCTCCCCGTCATAACTTGTTAACAGAACTTGATTAGAATCCGCATCCATGCCCCAACCGTACGTTTTGGAGACTTGTATTCCACTCTCGTATAGTTCAGATAATAGTTCATACTGGTTGCGAATATTGGGTTTGGAGTCCTTGTTCCATATCTTTAACACATAAGAGTGATCTGCGCATTCTATCTTCACAACGTCCGCTTCCAAGCCTGGTGAAAGGGGAAGCATCTTGTATGGTTTTTCAAGCAGACAGCGAGTTTCTTCGCTCAACTCCATCCAACGGATACTTTCCAGAGTTAACCTCATTTTGCCCAACCCTTCTCTGTGAAATTAGAAATAACGGCATTTGATACTCCATAGATCTTTATAATGATTTATCAAAAACCTTCTGCCACTTCTTCTCATTATATCCGATGGCAATATAGAACCGATGCGCAGCTTCCCTTTTCCCGCTTGATCGCACGCGAATCTTGTTAAACCCGTTCATCCGTGCCCATTTCTCACATTCGCTCATGATCTTTTTACCAATTCCCGCACCTCTATGATGCTCATCAACAACCAATCCACCAATCTCGGCAAAAGGTATACTTTCGATAGAAAGTCTTCCCTGTACATGCCCCCAACCCACAACAAGGGAATCGATCTCAGCTACGCAAACATAATGATCAGTCATTGAGCTTAGTCGATTCAACCTTTCGATGATCTCTTCTGTTGTACTGGTGTAACCCAGTTGATGGGATAATTGGCTAATCCCCTCGCCATCCCCAATTCTAGCTTCTCTGCAATGAATCATAGTGTCTCCTCTTCCCTCTAGTTATCAGGAGCAATAAGTCCTTTACCAATGAAATTGGCAGACACGGGCTTCTTGTCCAATTCTCTGGACCATATCGATAATTGCCCCATATGGTGAATCTCATGAGCAATCACGTGACGCATCACTTCTCCCCACGATTCCTTGACGACGGTGCTATCCAATTCAGGATCGATGTAGGGTCTCTTTTCCATGCTGGAATCCCAGGATAGAACAAATGCTTCTACATCAGGTCGCAGCTTGCGATCGAATTGTCGTACGGCTTCCAGTGTTTTATAGTTATCAAAATTCTCCATACCATCCGGTTTGCCCTGCAATAATTGAAGCCAGCTCCACTCTACATCGATGATATGAAAAAACGTTTGCAAAATATTGCCTACTCCCCCCGTCCGAGGTCGAAGCAGCTCTTCCAGCGGTACATCCTCACACCACTGAAACCATTGCTCACGCACGATCCAGTTATAACGAAAGAAAGATTCCATTTAGCCATTCTCCTTTTCTATATCATGCTTTTTAAGTGTTTTGATCAGTTCCATATTGGCAAAAGTTTTGTCCGAATGTTCAAGGTGTTTTCCAAAATCCAATGTCATGCTTCCAAAAACCTATAGAAACTTATGCATCCATTACGTAATCACAGCGCTGATCGGGGTTCCTAAACGGGTAAAACATTACGCTTACTTATCTGCCGGCTGTTCCATACTCATTTGAACTAACGTTACCCGTTAGCTTAAAAAACGTGTGGTGTATTCAACTGTAATCTTCAATCAAAGAAATTTTTCCTTCCTTAATCTCGAATGTTGTCTTTCCTTTTAATTGCAGCTTATCCCCACTCTTTAATCCATTAGGAAAATCCACGGCAAGAATACCTTCATAATCGATTCCTACCTCTACTTTGTCATTTATAACACTGTAATCGGTAATTGTCTGGCGACGGCTAGAGAACATCGTTGACGACTGTTCTGCCAACTCCCTAAATGCTTGTATTCCTCTGGTCTCCGTTGTAGTTTCTCCATTGGAAATATTACTGAATATTATGTCATTATGTAAGAGTTCGACCATTCTTTCAATTTCAAACGAATTGTATGCTTCAAGATAATTTTCAATTATGCCCCTTATTTCTTTACTAACCATACTCCTCTCCTTTACATAAAAGAGATGATACCCTTGCTTACCCAGGCAATTTATTCTCAATGTAATATTACCATATATTTCAACTATCCTGCCCCATAACTTAAAGAGGCATCATCACTCTAATATAATTTCACATTTCTCTATCGTCCCTAAAGGTATACAAAAAGGATCGTCAGCATTTCTGCAACGATCCTTTTTTGACAGCCTGCTAGTTGAAAACAACATCTGACGCCGGTAAATACCGAATTCAGTTTGCAGTCTTAGATTTCTATTTTACTTCGTATTAAAGCTCTTCCTTCGTATTTGCAAGTTTAACAGAAAGCAATCCTGACATGTTGCCACCGTTTTTAGTGCTGATGCTAACCCAGTGGGTACCTGTTGCCCATGGTTTTGTTCCATATTCAGACCAAGTTGCACCAGGAGCTACAGAGAATAACATTTTTTGAGTACCAGACAGAGTACTTTGAGTAACTCGGACAGTTAGGGTTTCCTTAGATGTATTTTGAACCCAAACTTTGACCCATCCATAATTTGCTTGGATATTAAAACTCTTCGTGTAGCTACTTCCGGAAATCTGTGAATTCACAATCTCATTATCAACTGCCATTGGGGTAATGATTCCTTCGCCTTGTGCAGATGCAGTAGTTGCTGATGAGTCCCCTACATTATTTGTTGGTGCTGCAGATGCAACCGTGACAGCTGCTACCAAGGATAATGCCGACAAACCTACGAACAAAGTGCTTTTCTTCATAATTAAAAACCCCTCTTATTTAAAAATATACATAAAAATAGCTTTGCAAATTTACCATAAGTTACATGTATATACAAGAAGAAAATAATTCCAATTTCAAAATATTATGGGCGGCCAGCTCAAAACATGGACATGAAGCTTAATGGGATATTATTAGTGTAATATAATTCCCCTGTTCTCTACCGTCCGCAAAGGTATACAAAAAGGATCGTCAGCATTTCTGCAACGATCCCTACTTTCATTCCGCTAGCTGGCTGTATACCCGAATTATCATAAGCCTTCTATCATAACCCATGATATGGAAAAAATAAAAGAGCCGCGATCGTCGCAGCTCCCTACTCTTTTGGCTTCGTCATTCTCTTCTTTACATAGAGTAAAACGTGAATTCCAGCGTATATAAACAGGACATTAAACAGATAAAGAAGAGCATTTACATAAACATTGGAAAGGAACCAGATCGTATCATCAGGTTTCTTATAATGATAATCAGTAAAAAACCGCAATGGAAAACCATATTCTGTTCGCAAAGTCCCCTCCGTGTAGGCTGTTCCTGGAATAAAGATCAAAGCTAACACGGCAATCCAGGCCGAAAGATTAAATATTCTTTTATTAAACGTCAATTCATCTCATCCATTCATTACATTTTCGGTATCCACCACATTCGCAAACATGCTCAGAACCGAATTGTGATGTTCTATAATCTGCTCAGCTTGAAGAATGTTGGAATTCCATGTGCTGTGAGCATCACGAACCAAGGTTACTGCATACCCAAGGCTACTTGCTCTGCGACAAGTCGTATCCACGCATATCTCCGTCTGCATGCCAGTCAGAATAAGATCCGTCACTCCGTTTTCTTGCAATTTCAGATTCAGATCTGTTTCGTGAAACGAATCCGGTGTCTGCTTTTCAATAATAAGGTCACCCGTGATCGGCGCAATGGACGGATGGATCGTCCAACCTGCCGTTCCACGCTCAAGGGGACTGCCTGCTCCTTCACTGTGCTGAATGTAGATAACGGAGTGACCTTTTTGCCGAGCCTTGGCAATGACGTGTTGTATTCTCTGAAGCAATAAGTCCCCCCGATATACGGGATCTGATTCATCGAACATGGCTACCTGAACATCGATTACAAGAAGTGCACAATGAGTTGGCATCTTATATCCCTCCTGGAAAATAATATTAAATCAGCACTTATTATGACTACTTCTTCCTTTTACGCACCGTTAACAAACCTTCCAATCCCAGATCGATCAACACAAATATTATAGCAGCTAGAACGCCAAATAAGGTCAAAACTATCGACTCTTTAAAATTCAAAATTTCTTCTCCTGCGCCCATGAGCAAATAATAGATATACATTCCTAAGACTCCAGCACATGCATAACCCAGTATTCTCAAACTTAGATAAATGACATAATTTGCGAAACGAGATCTGCTCAACAGATAATCCAGCAATAGGGATAACGGTAGCCCGATCAATGTGATCAGGGGAGTCGCATATACCAGATAAACAAGAATATAGAAATCAAAACTATAGGATTGATTCATAGATATTATACTTGCAATTAAAGTAAAAATAATGATGGTTAGAACGGTCGTCAGAAGCTTTCTTCCAATGTTCATCTCACCACTCCTATAAGGTTATCCATATACAATGAATGTTCCTATGCGTCAGATTCTCCCGGTTGCCACCCGATTTCTTGGGACCATATATGAGCTTTCTCTAATATGCTCCACACTATCGGTCCTTTGCCTTCGACGTATTTCGGACGCTGGTCCTTGTATAATGCCATAAGCCGGTGCTTCTCTTCTGCATATTTCAATCGATCCTCTGGATGTTCCCTCAAATAATCTCTAAAAAGCAAGTTCATCTGCTCCGAGAAACTCCCTGCTTGTCTTACATGTACATGCGTTCTCCTGCTTCCGGGCACTTCACGAAAATATCGCTTGGTTTTATCGGGATTTTCTTCTCTGAATACAAAGCCGGCCGCTTCGATTTCTTGTTTATAGTTAGGCAATTCGTCGTAATTAGATATTGAAATTTGTATATCTATGATCGGCTTGGCGTCCATTCCGACGATGGAAGTTGATCCGACATGATCAATCCGCACAGCTGTCTCTCCCAAGGCTGCTCTTAATCTCATCCCGGTTCCAAGGAACATGTGCCTCCAAGCAGGATCATACGTTGCAATTCTCCATTGATCTTCCATGTAGTCCTCCCTTCGATTTCATTAAATATAGTTTCTATCATCATTTCTCTACACGACTCTATAAACCAAGTGAGATGTTTCCTCTCCTGAAAGAAAACCTAATCTGGTATATAAATAGTCAGCCTTATTTCCTAATGTAACGAACAAACGAATGGTTGGAGAGAAACCTTCCAGATGAGATATCGCCTTGGATAACATATATCTTCCCAAACCCTGATTACTATAGCACGGCTTAACTGCTATATCATACACAAGAGGCATATCCTCCCACATCGAAATCAAACAAAATCCAACAACCTCGTTTGTCTTTTTATCTACTAAAACCGATGATGCATTCAATAGCTCATCCTGACGGTTATGTTCAAAATAATAACTCACGTCATCCCGATATGTATCCAGATTTCCCTCATCCATTCCTCCACGATATGATTCGTTCATGACTTGAACAATGCTTGGCAAATGTTCCAGTTGGGGTTTAATACAAATACAATCAGTATGGAGGTCATTTTCGATCTTCTCTGTAGGTCTAATCATACATTTCCTTGTGTTTAAAACTTCGAAACCAGCCGACTTCAACACATCAATATGTTCAGCCAGAACATTGTAAGCATCTACTTTTGACTGCCCCCCTGGATTTTGAATGGCATAATTCTTTAAGAAATGAACCATATCTACAGTCAACGTGGATGGAGGGATCATAAAGAAAGAACCAAGTTCATTACTTGTCAAAGAAATCCCTCCCACTCGTTGATTATCTTGATAGATCCAATAACAATCACTTGCGTCTAGCATCATTTCTTGAAGGGATGCCCAGCTCGGTCTAAACCAGATATTCTTTCTATACGTCGCAAAATACTTGGCATAGCTAGTTTGATTCGCTGCTACTAACGAATATGAAGTCTTATCACTCATTGCCTTCTCCCTCTCTACTACAACTTACTTCTCGGTGGTTATCCAAATATGTTGTTATCTATATTTGATTCTCAGCATACAACTCATTCTTTGCTACGGCTATATAATACATAAACACGTGTTACTACACTTTTGTTTGAGAAAACACAAGAATTCAAAAAAAGAGAAGGAACAACTGTCCCTCCCCTTACCTTTTCAGATATAATCACACTTAAATTTAGCAAACTCAGCTACAGAACCTTCTCCGCTCGCATATAGACCAATGAGCACCCCTGTAAATCCCCCGGCAACTTCCGAGGAAAGGTATTTCGTCTGTGCTGTACCTAAGAGGATGTCCTTGCCGTCTGCATGAATCAGGAAGCTGTAGCGTTCATGGCTTGCCTGTATAACCAATGTAGCATGATGATCACTTCCCAATTCCAGTTCATTTTCGACTGATTTGATATCCCCAATATTCAGACGCTCAATTACCTTATACTCGCTCTGCTCTTTGCGAATAGCCAAGTCATAATGGTGCTGTTCATCCATATAGATGGTGATGCCTGCCTCTCCATTCGTAAGCCTAACGTCAACAGAGATAGTCGCGTCAAAGTCTTTTTGACGTAGCCCAATGAATGTCGGGGATGCTGGAACATCCAATGTCACTTCGGTTCCTTTTAATTTTAAGTTGCCTTGCTCTAACAAGTAATTGTCCGTATTGGGATGACGAAGATAACACCAGTCCAGATTCCAATCCGTGTTCTCAAACGTATAGCTTTTCTTCTCTTGTTGAATGACTGTGTCAGAGATACGATCAGTGTCAAAACTCATAAGCGTCGTACCTTCATGCCCTGCCGTAAACCAGCCTTCCTCGTCAAAGGTAACTGGCGTAAGGAATACTTCCCGGCCCAGATGATGATAGGTAAGCCATTGTCCACTCAGACGGAATCCCAAATGGAAGATCCACCAATTACCTTCCTCGTCCTGAATCAGGTCGCCATGGCCAACCCCCTGCAGTTCATAACCACCCAGATTACGGTTGGTCAGAACAGGATTCTTGGCATAGGGCTCGAAAGGACCGGAAGGAGAATCTCCCCGCGCATATGTGACCATATGACCGTATTCGGTTCCGCCTTCAGATGCCATGAGGTAATAGTAACCATTCATTTTATACAAATGTGGGCTTTCCAGATAACGTCCGCCTGATCCTTGCCATACTGAACGACTTGGGGTCTTTTTGTTACCTGTTTCAATGTCAATTTCACACTGAATGATTCCTCCAATTCCTTCATCGTCGGTTCCGTTGCTCATAAAGAAGGCCTTACCGTCTTCAAAATACAAATCCGGATCGATTCCCCCTTGATCCACAATAATCGGTTCTGACCACTCCCCGTATATATCATCAGTCCATATATAGAAATTCTGACGCGTGGTGTCGTTCGTCGTGGTCATATAGAATCGCCCGTTGTTGTATCGAATTGTGGGGGCGAAAACTCCGCCGGAGCTGCTTACGGTCTCCAGATGAATCTGGCTTTTTCGGGTTAAACAGTGACCGATTTGCGTCCAGTTCAATAAATCTTTGCTTTCAAAAAGCGGGACACCCGGAAAATACTGAAAAGAACTGCACACCAGATAATAAGTGTCATTCACCTTGCAGATGCTCGGATCTGGATAGAACCCTTTAATGACGGGATTATTGTATTTCACTTGAGCCACCTCTTTTTCTCTAATTTACATATTTAAGAATCCAACTTCATAAGCAGATAAAAAAATTAAACACTATCGCAATCATTCTTTCAATGCGTTAGAGTTGAAGAGTCAAGTTAATTTCGTTAAATTAATATATATATGATTTCAATAGATCTGGTTAGGAGATTGTTAAGGATGATCAAAGCGAACGGAGATCCAAAATTCATACCATTATACGAAGCGCTGGCAAGCGAGGTTAGATGGAGGATCATGGATATGATTGCACCTAGCGAAATGAATGTGAAGGATATTGCAGCTGCGTTAGAACTTAGCCCCTCCATCGTCACCATGCATATACGAAAGCTTGAGCAAGCCGGACTGATCGATAGCCGTAGGATACGCCTGAATGGAGGCACGCACAAATTGTGTTTCCTCAAACAAAATAACATCGAGATCGAACTACCAACCGCCAGCCGGACAGCAAGGATTAGAGAGCAGACGATTTCGGTGGGACACTATACTGCATTTGAAGTCTATCCTACCTGCGGTCTTGGGACGCATGAGAAAGAAATCGGTGTTTGGGACGACCCACGCTACTTTCTTGATCCTGAGCGGGTTCGCGCTGCCATCCTCTGGTTTGGAAGAGGTTATATCGAATACAAAACACCTAACTATATGCTTCCTGACGAGACTGCTAACGCCATTGAGATTTCAGTGGAACTGGCTTCTGAAGCCCCGGGTTTAAGAGATCATTGGCCATCGGATATCCAATTTACGTTTAACGGCATTTCGCTTGGAACGTGGACAAGCCCCGCTGACTTCGGAAGAGCTGCCCGAGGCAAATATACACCAACATGGTGGCATCGTAATGTGAATCAATATGGATTATTAAAGACAATTCGTGTTGATAGCTCGGGTACGTATATGGATGGAGAGCGGATGTCAGACGTGACGATCGAGGATATCCAACTGGAGCAGCCATTTTGGACGCTTCGTTTCACGGTTGACGAGGAGGGGGCTAACGTCGGGGGATTAACACTTTATGGTTCCGGGTTCGGCAATCATGACCAGGATATTGTCATACGCGTACAACGCTAATCTTTCTTAATGTAGTAACGAATAATCCCGTTCTTCTCTTCAAACGTATTCCTTTGAATGAACGGGATACTGCTTTACGTAGTTAAAGAAGCTTTCTATATTCAACGCCATGAACATGAATCAACACATTCTGGGCTGCCAATCTTTCAAATAAATTCAACATATCCCCAAAGGGATTTTCGAAATAGGCAATCAGGTGTTCATAATTTGCAGTGGATTTCAAAAAGTTATAAAAAAAATAAGGGTCCATGTTACCCACATCATTTTTACTGCCGAGGGAAACCTCCAACGTTTGCCCTGTTTCTGCATTCTCGAACATGCAATGCTCTCCATGGACATCGAAATGCCAGTTTCCACTCAGATATTCTTCACCGTTTAATACTTCTTCATTAGAAAGCAAGTGGTACGCTCCATTGATGATCTCTTCCTTTTCAGCCTGGCTGGTTTCTGAAATCAATTTGTCGATCAGTTGTTGTGCAATTCTTTTGTATGTGTCCATCGCTTCCAACAATGTATCTGTTGTTTCTTTGGTTAAAGCGTGCATCTCTTACCTCCAGCCTTCTTCTCACCATTACTTGGTTCTTATATGCCTTACCATAGACCCATTTTCCAGTTTTTGTTCCAATAACAAATCCAGCAATCCATCAGGAACTAGCTTTACATCATCCATTGTTGTTGAAAAATAAGTGATTGGTTTCCAACATGCCTTATAGGGGATAGAACCTTCTAATCCAACAAATTCTTCCTGATTGTATTGAGATTTATCTATAAATGATGCTTCATAGATAAAGTCAATTTCATGACCTAATTCATCTTCTACTCCAAAAATATTTTCAATAACGGAAATTAATCGGGGCTCTTCGATCTCTTGATCCAACTCTTCCTTGAGCTCCCTGATCAGAGTTTTCTTACTGTTCTCACCAAACTCTATCGTTCCACCAATAGGTCTGTAGAAAGTAGTTGAAATATCCGGGAAGTTAATTTCCTGAACCAAAATGCGATCTTCTTTCCTCAAAATAGCTAGTGAGACAGAACGAATTTTCATTTTTTTCTCCTCAACCTATGTTTGTTTTTATTCCTTTGTACTAAATGTCTGAATATACTTTCTGGTATCATCTCTGAATGTTTCCGTATAATGATCGTTTGTAAAATCTTTTAACACCTTTCTCCAAAACGCTATTGCAGGAGTGTTACTCTCCATCTGAGCAAGTGCCCAATTGGCTTTGTATAACTCAAATGTCTGCATCGCAGCAGCATATCCAACTCCACTTCTTCTAAACTTCTTCAGGATCATAAAATCATAGATTACATGTGTAGGATCTGGATCGGTATCTAAATTTTCAAGAAGCACAACAATAAAACCTGCTATGGTGCCAGAAATCTTTATGAAATATGGCCTCCACCTGTTATCACCTTCCCAAATGAATTCAATATTCACATCGTATTTGCCTTCTTGATTGATATCTTCGCTTGTAAATTCGCTGAAATCATAATGGTACAGTTGATACAGATTCGATAACATACTTTTCTCTGCCAACGTTACTGGAGTGAGGTCTACTATCATACTGCCTCCCTATAGTTCTCTTTTAAATTCTGACTGCTGAGCATTGGTGCTCCAACGGATAGAACTATTGACGGCTCGAACGCATCGCCTTTACATGTTTTAAACTGCTGTCGTTTAAGAACTCTTTATATGCTTCGGATTCAACGGCGTAGATCGCCACTTTTCCTTGTGAATTATGATGAATACCCCAACCGTAACGCTTACCCAACGAAGAAGTACGAAGACAGGGTTGTCCCTTAGAGAAAAACTTGGTTCTCTCTATGGATCTTTGTTCGTCGGGTATATCATTGCGCTGCGCGAACACTTCAAACATGACATCCTCTTGCGTATATTGATAAGGGTGGTTTGTTATCATTTCATATTGTATAACTGGAACGGTTTTGCCGCCGTTTTTGGCTTTGGGGATCTCTGCCACTTTAACAGGACAATCTTCTGCTGCTGCAATAAAAGTTTCATAATGGTTCATGTCTTTCATTTATACATCCTCCCATCAATTCAGAAAAATATGGATACGAATATACAATTAAGCTTGAGCTATTTTATAAATATTTCTTAAAAGCCTTGCTGGATTCCCCATCGTATCCTAATTTCGTGTAGAAGCCATGTGCCTCGTATCTGGATGAACCACTGGTGAGAAACACTTTCATACAATTTTTCTGTATGCATACATCCTCTATATACTTCATAAGTTCAGATCCATGACCCTTGCTCTGCACATGCTCCGTAATGATAACCCGCTCAACCACGCCAAAAGGTCTATTTTCCACCAAAGCGTCCAGACAAATATGTAAATGCGCAGTCCCAATAACCTGATCACCAACTTCGTAAACAAATAAGAAACTGTTGGGGTTATCCCTTACTTCTTCAATCCGCTCTGCCAGTACCTTCGTATTCAGGTTGTTCGGTAATAATTCTTTGTACAACCTTTCAATAACCTCGACATCCCTTGCTTCGGCCTCTCTGATCATCAGGTACCACTCCTCAACTTATATAATAACTTAATATGATGTCACCATTGTCCTCGAATTCACCCGTCTCCTGAAACCCGGATTTCTTATATAAAGAATTTGCCACCATGTTGTGCGGCACATGAGATACCCTGATTTGCTTGCAATCGGTTCTCTCTTTTAACTTATGAATCACTTCCTTGATCGCCAGTTTGGCGTATCCTTTCCCCTGGTATTTCTCATCAATCATGAATCGAAGTATCCAATAATATCCATCATTATATATCTCATTATCAAATAAAATAAAACCCACCATGCGGTCCTCTGCAAAAATTCCATATGGCTTTGAGGTAATCTCCTTCGTCGCATGTATTAAGGAATCTGCATTGCTTGCTACCAAATTCAGTTGGTCTTCACGCGGTTTAAGCTGGATACACTCTAATTCGTTTTCTGGGGTTATAAGTTGTAGATTCACTTGCTCTGCTGACACATCAATCTCTCCTTGCGCTCAAATGATGACTAGATCCATCATAACCCAAAAAGTGGTATATGCGAACAGTTCTTTCCTCTTTTTTCACCTGCTGATTAGCAGTTCTTTCCTTACAGATCCAGAACAAAAAACCACGGTTTCCCGTGGTCCATCCATTCCAGTATGCTCTATTCTACCGATCCACTTACCAGTCTTCCTTCAAACCATACCGCTTGTCGCGCAGACCTTCTTGCAACCGCCTCTGCCGAGCAGCTTGCTTCTACCAGTACAAAGCTAGCTGTGTCTCCTACCTTCGGCCATACCTGTTGTCCCTCTGAATCCAGTGGAGTGATACCATTTGTGACAAAGGCAAGAGACTGAGCCAAGGAGCGTTCATCGTTATACCCGTACAATTCGGCAAAACGGCCGGCTTTCTCCAGTTGATCTCCATTCCCAAATGGAGACCAATGATCCGTCAAACTGTCTGTCGCCAGCTTCACGTTCACTCCATATTTATGGAGCATCGGAAGTGGCATCATCATTTTACCTATAGGCACGGTCGAAGCAACGCTCATACCAAGGGAAGCCATTCGTTTGGCCATATCTTCCGTTTCCTGCTGTTCCGCACGGGCGAACCAGAACGCATGGCTTACGGTAACTTTACCCTGAAGTCCCGCTTCTTCGGTCAGATCAGCCAATTGCAGCAACGTTTGTTTACCCGGTTCTCCAGAATCATGCAAATGAATATCGATGCCTGCCTGATACTGAACAGCCAGTTCGACCATTACATTTAGCGATTTCTCAATATGCTCGTCCACAGTGTGAGGATCAAGTCCACCTACATGAGTGGCCCCTTCCGCCATGGATTGACGCATGAGTTCAACCGAATTAGAGCGGAAAAGTCCATGCTGCGGGAAAGCGACGATTTCAGAGGATATTTTGCCCGAAAATGTCTCCAAAGCCTGCTTTGTCGCTTCAAACCGTTTCAACCCGCTGACTGGTTCAATATTGCAATGACTGCGCACATGGGTAGACCCATATCCCTGAATCAGGCTCAGAATGCTCTCCGCCTGTCGCTTTGCATCAGGTAATAGCTTGGGAAGCAATACTTTCTCTTCTTCGATACGTTCGAAAATACTGGAGATGCGTCGAACCGCTTTCCATGGTGAATCATAATACGTCTTATCCAAATGAATATGGGCTTCCTCGAAAGAAGGCAACAGCAGCAATCCTTTACCATCAACCTTTGGCAACTCGCTTGTTAATTCCGTATCCCCATCCACAATGGCTGCAATGACTCCATCTTCAATCCGCAGATGACCAAGGCTCGTCCGGGTGCCGGTTACCTGCCCGTCTTCCATTACATAACTTTGCTCCAATGATACGTTGGTTAACCAGTATTCCTGCTTCAACATAGTCACTCCCTCTTTCCACTCGGTCTATCTAGCATCGAGTACCGATTCATCTGTGGTCAATGGTACCATAGGACTTCATTCAGCAAAAATAGTTAAAACGTTGGTGTTCCATACGATTATCGTCTAGATATTATTGGACTTCCCCATTAGTATACGAAGTGTAATATATCCCAAAACTTGAATCACAAATACCATAGCCACAAATTCAACCAGAATGCTGTTGCCTGCACTTAAATCAGTCATGATATCCTTCAAAATGAGGCCAGGCTGCTTCAAGACATCCCAACTATTCCACCGATTAAATCTCCCGATGTATACCCCTAGACTGCTCAGAAGTAAAACAACGCCTACAACTACCATACCGCTAAATGGGTTTAATCGTTTATTTAACAATTTGTGAATTTGATGTATCGAGCAAATGGACAGAAGTAAACCCAGTATGGCTAAGACAAATGTTAGGCTGAGGCTATACCAAAAATCAATATTAACCCAGAATTTAGTTTCCCCTTGAGGATCAAAGTATCTGAATGCATGCAAAATTTCTGTGAAAAGATATGCCGAATTCGGTAGAAAGAACAGCCAGCATGCACACATCACCCCGACTAGTGCGATGCTCGTTCTTGTAAGTTTCCTATTGCTTACATAACTAATCGTTGATGAAATGATGAATGGAACCCATGCTAAAAAAATGTCCCACGTTAAAAATTGATACATGTTCGTGTTTGATTTGGTACGTAAGTAAACAGCAACAAGTAGACAACCTATAGTAGCAACGATTAAAACACTACTCATTTTTAAATAAATTGTATTTTTAATATTGTTCATTTCTTCGCTTCGATTTCCCTTTCCTTGGTGGTATGCAAGTGCAGTCCCTGATAACCTGATCATCGATTTCATAAACGAACGGTGACTCCGCCTTCCTAGTAATACACGTCCATCATAACCCAAAGTGTGGTATATGCGAACATAACGGCCTGAACCCAGAAGGAAGACGAAAACTTTCGCGGTATTTGCATTCATCTTCCATTCTTCTAACATTAGAGAAAGCAAAAAAACAGGCACTAGGGAGTGCCTGTATATATTAAGAACTGAGCGAAGCACTTAGCTATAGTCCACTGCTTCTTTTTTTATGAAATATGATGATCAGAAATTAAACCGCGCATGCCCGCCATCTGTCACGCCTTCGATCTGTTCAATATCCAGCAGTCTTCGCTTCATCTCCAGTCCTCCACGAAAACCGGTCAGCTTGCGGTTGGCACCGATAATGCGATGACACGGTAGCAGTACCGGAATAGGGTTGGCTCCATTGGCTGCCCCAACAGCTCGCACCGCTGAAGGTCTTCCCACCGCAGCAGCAATGTCGCCATAGGTTCTTGTCTCACCATAAGGAACATTCCCCAACTCCGTCCATACCTGCTGTTGGAATGCCGTACCGATCAAATCGAGTGGAATTTCGTCTGTGAAAGCCACCTTATCTCCGGCAAAATAGGATTGCAGCCAATCCAACATGCCTGTATGCTTCAACGCTGCTTCATTTTCTTCGAGCTCCACTCCAGGAGCAATTCTGCCAATCCAACTACTCCAATCTTCCAGCGTTTCATTGGGCATGATGACCCGGCATAACCCTTTTTCGGTGGCAAGCAATACCCACGGACGACCGTCTAGTTCCATTTTGGTCCACATGATGCTCTTTCTCATACGTCAATCGCCCTTTCCCCTCGTAGATTTATCTGGTTTCTTTTCTCGTTATGCACACATACTACACACGAACCGTTTTTTTCACTTTTCGTTTCATGCTGCGGATGATCTGCTTCGTCTCCGGATCAACACGATAGGACTCCATTATTTTCTGAAGAGCCTTATTATACGTAAAGTCGTCCAAGGTATTGTCCTGCAAATAACCCAGCGTCGCTTCAGGCTGTTTCACATATGCGATGGAAATCGCCCAGGCTACTGCCATTTTCACATAGTATCCTTCGTGATGAATGGTATCTAATGAAGCAAGCACTCTGCTGATATATTTTTCTTCCATATAAAAGTTCAACAGCATCACAACCCCGAAACGAATGTCATACTCCTGGTTGGATACCAGATAGGGCTGCAAGAACTGCCACACCTGATCCAGATGTGCCTTTGTATATTTCAAACCACCGCAGAAGCTGTCGCATACTGACCAGTTATCTATTTTGGGAACAAACCAGGCAATATGTTGCAGAAGTTCCTCAATATCTGCTTGGGCATGACCGATGACCATCGCTTGCAGCATCACTTCTTCAAAATAATCATCATCAGCGGTTTTCAGATAGGCACGCCAGTCCTCTTTGACGATTTGTTTCGCCATCTTGCGTATTTCAGGCAGTCTCACACCTAACAGATTCGTGATATTCGGAATGAGCGCAGCCGAGAATTTCTGATATTCCGGTTCGACCAGAGATAACAATCGTGTTCTTACAACCGATTCCACATGTCTCCTCCTCATCGGGTTTTCTACAACAAGTATATCCCGGCAGCATCCATTTGTAAGCACATATCGAATGTTTTAGCAAGATTACAATATCCATTTCCCGTGGTCGCTGTTTAACTTCCATTCCTTTTCGTTTAAGAATACGGAGTTGAATCCATTTAGAAAGGAGACTACATATGAATCGATCCCATCCCAAAAAAGATTTTTCGGTTGAAGAGATTACGGAGCTCCTGGTACAATTCGTGCAAACCCAAAACCTGACCGAGTTTTATAAATGGGCCAAAGAACTGCATCCCTATGACCTTTCTCTGGTATATAAAAAGTTCCCTGAACAAGAGACGAAACGCTTCTTGCTCTTATTCAAGCCTGACGTTCTCGCCGACATGGCAGAAGCGCTCACGCTTCACGAACAAGTGCATCTATTCGAACAGTTAGGCCCGGAGCGCACTCTTGAAGTCATGCAGCAAATGGACAAAAGTGATCTGATTCGCTTCATGCATGATCTGCCCCTCCAACGCAGAGAAGAACTCCTGTCCAATATGAATCTCGACCATTCAGCCATTATCCGCTCCGTGCTGAACTATCCACCGGAGACGGCGGGACGAATTATGACCGATCGCTATCGTACCCTGTTATCGCATGAAACCGCGAAGGAAGCGCTAAGAGAACCACAGGCTACGCTGATTCCTGCAACCAGTTATCTCTATGTCACCGATGATGAAGGTAAACTGGTTGGAGTCGTGAGCTATCAAACCCTTGCCCAGGCAGATGACAAGACCAAAGTAGAAGAGCTAATGACCCGGCGTGTCATCCATGCAACAGTTGATATGGACCAGGAAGAAGCCGCACAGCTGCTGCAGCGTTATGAGTTTATGGCTTTACCTGTCGTGGATGAGAACCGTAGACTATGTGGTGTTATCCAAATGGATGATGTCATTGATATTATTATGGACGAAGCCAGTGAAGACATCGCCAAGATGGGTGGCGGCAGTAAAGACATCGATTTTGATACCAAACCGTTAGTTGCCGTCAGACGTCGCCTTCCATGGCTGATTTTATTGTTATTTATCGGACTGATCTCGGGCAGTATCGTGGATTTTTTCGAGGACACACTGAATCAGGTTGTGGCACTGGCATTCTTCATGCCCATGATAGCCGGTATGACGGGGAATACGGGTACACAATCCCTTGCAGTGGTTGTACGTGGCTTGATTGGACGCAAGCTGGACAAGGCCACAGTGCTCGCGCTTATTGGCCGGGAGATTAAAGTAGGCACAATGATTGGACTTGTATGCGGTTTGCTGATCACGGTCATCGCCTATTTCTGGCAAGGTGATTGGCTGCTCGGAGCGATTATTGGAGTATCACTATTCTTCACCCTGGTTATTGGAACACTGACCGGTACTTGTATTCCTCTTCTGCTCAGTCGTTTCAAAGTAGACCCTGCGGTTGCCTCCGGCCCATTAATCACAACGCTGAATGATATATTGTCGTTGTTTATCTATTTCGGCATCGCAACTCGTTTTCTGGATGCCTTAATGTAAATTATTAGCCTTGCAGTCTTTACTCATTGAACAGGTGCTTTACTACAGTAACCAAAAGACTCAACTTCCTCTGTACATACAGTGAAGTTGAGTCTTTTGGTGTTATTTTCAATCTAAAAGAGAACTGCCTTATGCTTCATTTTAATGTATTTGCTATTTCAACTAATGTTTGATAATCGTATAACGGTTCAAGATTGTTATTTTTCCCTGAAATAAGAGAGTAAGTTAAACCCTCGCTTCTCCAATAGATCGCACTTACATGTCCGTCTCCTTGGTCCCACGTTTGCGAGCCATTAGATAATTTCAAACCTTTCCTCCCATTCGGAGGCGTATTCACCTTTGGGTTTGTAATCATAGTGATCAGGTTCAATCCTTCATCGGTATTGGCATACGTGATTTCTACTGCTTCAAATGTACCATTGGTATCTAAAATCCTTGCTGATTTTTGAGTAATTTGGAAAGGAACTGACGGTTGTTTGATTTCAAACGGGGTCCTAGCTTCCGCCTCTTCAAATGAAATTTCAACTGGAGGACTCAGATCCAAATTATTAATCGGTTGGTTACTTTCCCCATTTTTTAAGCAAGCAGACAATAAAAGAGGTATCATACATAGGAACAGCAACTTACTTACAGTTTTCATTTAATCACCTCGATATCAGAGTAGTTACTTCTATGACGTTTCTATTAGCTGGAAAGTTATGTTTTTTTCCACTCATGTGCACTCTGCTGCAATAATGTACTATAAGCCAATGCCTCCCCGGAGTATGATCATGTAACTACAACTCGGGGAGGCCCTATGAATCTTACATCTTTTTTCATCTATTGCATTGTCGTTACCTTTACACCTGGCCCCAGCAATATTGTAATTCTCACTTCCGTCGGGCAGGTTGGTCCCCGGAAAACGATGGAGTATGTGTGGGGTGCCACCGTTGCATTTGGCTTGTTACTAGCTGCTTCTGCTCTTCTCAATCATCTTCTCGCTGAGATATTGCCTGGTATTCTCCATGTGATGCAGATCGTGGGTAGTGTTTATATGATATATCTGGCTTATCAAGTCTATAAAATGGGTTCCACCGAGACGGCATCGAAGCAAGTTACGGGGTTTCTGAACGGTTTAATTATGCAGTTTGTGAATCCAAAAGTGGTTCTGTTCACGTTCACTGTCATTCCCAGCTATGTGCTGCCGTACTACGATAGCACCATGTCAACGTTTCTGTTCGTAATCATCATTACCATCATCGGCTTCTTCGCCTATTCCAGTTGGGTCGTGTTTGGCTCCGTCTTCAGAACGTTACTCAATCGTCATCAAAAAGCAGTGAGTATCCTAATGGCCCTTTTTTTGTTATACTCAGCCATTATGGTATCGGGAATCATCTAAAGCGCGGGAGGTGTGTGCAGCTTGGAATTGTTTAACTATAAGAAATCACAGGACGTACTGGCTTTATCCGCCAGCTTTACGGATTTCACCTATAAAAAGCATTGCCACGAGGAATATGCAGTAGGAGTAACCCTTCGCGGTATTCAGCAATACCATCTGGACGGACATTATCAAGCCTCCCACAAAAACGGAGTGATGTTATTCAACCGGGAACAGTCCCACGATGGAAGTTCCTATGACAAAGCCGGCATAGACTATGTCATGCTATATCTGAAGCCGGATTTGGTCGAAGAGGTTCTAGGGAAAAAGGAATTGCGTTTTAATAGCCCCATCGTCTATGACCCTGTGCTTGCACGAAGCATCCTGATGCTGAATGATGCTGTTCAAAAAGGACAGGATGAAGCGAAATGCAGTGAACTGCTCTTGGGCCTGTTGCAATTACTCTCCCAGTCGGAAATGGACACCAAGTTGTGGCGGCCTCAGGACAATCTGGTTCGAAAAGCGAAAGAAATGATGTTTTGCAGTATTGAAGATGTGCTGAAACTGGACGACCTGTGTGCGGAATTCAACATGTCCAAGTTTCAATTTATCCGCGAGTTCAAGTCCCATGCTGGCATATCCCCTTACCAGTTTTTTCTGAATTGCAAGGTGGAGCGTGCCAGACAGTCCATTGAAACGCACAAGGATGTTTACTCCGCTGTAGCCGAATGTGGTTTTGTCGACCTGACTCATCTGAACAGACACTTTAAACGAGTATTCGGTATCACGGCTTATGAATATATGCTGCAGTTAAACTAATTGAATCGGTACGATTATCCGACCAAATGTATAAAATCCCCGCTTGGAACGCGAGTTTACCTCAATGTTCCACACGGGGATTTTCTTTTCCCTTCCGTTGCCGTGCTACCATTCTCCCTTAAATCAGATCCTAATCAGTCGCGCTTCTTCCTTCTCCAGATCCAGCCACTTACAAATACAAGCAATAGAATAACCCCACCATATATAATGAGATAAAATGACCAACTTCGTCCTTGATCGGTTATTACAAAATCATCCTTGCTCACTACTTTTCCTGCTCCCAGCAGCTTTAACGCGTCTCCAGCTTGATCAATGGAAACATTGCCACTGCAAAGATTCGTATGCAACTTTTCGTCCATTTTATTCTGATAAGCAAAGATCAGATAGGATTGGTTCTTTTCCAATTGAATCCCACAAGATTCCGAACCGGCATCATTACCCATGACAGTCATTCGTTTGGCACTTACACCCTTCCATGCAGTGTCCACGTCAAAGGTATACGCTCTCAGCCTGTCAGGGTTGAATATTTGTGTTCCGCCCTTCTTCACTACTTTACCTGTAAAAACCGCCGTGGACGTCTTCAATTTTTCTTGGGCATTCGATTCTACGCAGCTGCAAGCATAAGCTTTCTCCCCAGGAAATGCCGTGTAACCCAATCCAACCAACAACAAAATCAATGCAAACCATACTAAGCGTTTCATCCTTCACCTCCGCCTCAGATTGCAACACCCATCTTGTAATCGTTCACATTTTGTTTGAAGCTATATTTATTGTAAGATTATAGCATAATACGAATACCGTATTGGACATCATCAGAATTCAGACACCTTGGAGGAAACCGTCACTTGAATCAAAATTGGAAAAAGAATATCTCCATTCCGCTGCTCGTTGCGGCGTTATGCCTTATTGTATTTGTAAGTATCGCCCTGTCCATCAGCGACAACCAGATCCACGTCTTTGACGATACTTTGATTAGCTGGATTCAGGGCATGGAATCACCCGGAATGACACGATTCATGCAGCTCTTCACTTGGATTGGCAGCGAGGTGCCTGTAGTTGTCATTACCATTCTCGCCATGCTTGTGCTGTATATCTACCTCAGGCACAAACGCGAGCTGCTCTTCCTGGCCTGCGTTATTGCTGGCTCGACTTTGCTAAATGCATTGATTAAGCTGGCATTCCAGCGCGCCAGACCTACGATTAACCGAATTATTGAAGTGAGTGGTTACAGCTTCCCGAGTGGCCATTCGATGGCAGCGTTCAGCTTGTATGGCGGCCTGGCCTTCTTAATCTGGAAGCATGTACCGACAGCGACTGGACGCGTACTCATGATTATCGTGAGCGCAATCTTCATCCTGACGATTGGAATGAGCCGAATTTATTTGGGAGTGCACTATCCCAGTGATGTAGTGGGCGGTTACTTTCTGAGTGGATGCTGGCTTGCCATATGTATATGGTTCTATCAACGTCATTTGGAACGCCTTTCCCTGTTACAGTCCAAGCCTCTCGCTTAGGCTTTTTCGCTCACCATGCAATGATCCAACCAATGCTTGAAAACAAACCAAACGTAAAGAACCTCACAGGTGCATCAGCACCAGTGAGGTTCTTTACGTCATTATGGATCTATTTACAGTGGCAACTTAGAGCTCTTCACCATTGGATTCAATGACTTTTTTGTACCAGTGGAAACTCTTCTTCGGTGTTCTGCTCAGATCACCATTGCCATCATTGTCCTTGTTCACATGAATGAAGCCATAACGCTTCTTCATCTCACCCGTGGATGCGCTGACCAAGTCGATACATCCCCACATCGTGTAAGCGATAAGCTCCACACCGTCGGCAACGGCTTCTTTCATTTGTTCGATGTGACCTCTCAAATAATCAATGCGATAGTCATCCTGAATGGAGCCATCTTCCTCTACTACATCCACTGCACCCAATCCGTTCTCCACAACCATCAATGGAATCTGATAACGGTCATACAGGTGATTCAGCGTGTAACGCAATCCTTTAGGATCGATCTGCCAGCCCCAGTCGGAAGCTTCCAGATACGGATTTTTGATGCCGCCCAGCAGATTTCCCTCTGCTCTATCCAACGACTCATCCGCACTCTCGACCAAGGACATGTAATAGCTAAAAGAATAGAAGTCCACGCAGCCTTCACGCAGAGTCTGTGCATCTTCCGGCTGCATCTCGATCTGGATGCCTTCTTCGACGAAGAAACGTTTGGCGAATCCAGGGTATGCTCCACGAACCTGTACGTCTCCACAGATCATGTTGGACAGCTGGTCCTTCTTCTGCGCGAGCAAAATATCGTCCGGGTTGCATGTATTCGGATATGTTGTCATGAAAGCGACCATACAGCCGATTTGGAAATCAGGATTGATTTCATGTCCCAGCTTCACCGCTTTTGCACTTGCAACAAATTGGTGATGCAGCGCCTGGAAGCGGGTCTGTGGATCATCAACGCCATCGATCAAAGTCTCTTTGCCTTCAAAAAGGATACCTGCAGCCATATAAGCCCCCATTGGCATCGTCAGACAGTTGATCTCGTTGAAGGTCAGCCAGTATTTCACCTGATCTTTGTATCGGTTGAAGAGGGTTGTACAATATCGGATATAACAATCAATCACTTCGCGCGAAGCCCAACCGTTATATTTCTGGGTCAGACCAAATGGTGTCTCGTAGTGAGAAATGGTCACGAGTGGTTCAATGTTGTACTTTTTCAACTCGGCAAAGACGTTGTCATAGAACTGCAATCCCTCTTCGTTTGGCTCCAGATCATAACCGTTCGGGTAGATTCTGGACCAGTTAATGGACATGCGGAACATTTTGAAACCCATTTCGGCCATCAGGGCAATATCCTCTTTGTAATGACCATAAAAATCAACCGCTTCATGGCTCGGATAATACGTGCCCTCTTCCAGTACAGGCGTAATCCGCCGTGGTGTTGTGTGCGTTCCACCTGTCATCATATCGGAAGTACTTGGGCCTTTACCACCCTTGTCCCATCCACCTTCAAACTGATTGGCAGCCGTTGCGCCACCCCAGAAAAATCCGTCTTTCATCGACATCATCAATTCCTCCTTCATTTTTAACTCATTTCTAAATTAAGTGCTTGATGTTATGCAAGTAGCCGTTTCGGTCACGAATCGTTCTTCTGATCGCTGTTATCCTCGGATTTCTTTTATTCCCCTTTCTAAGTGGAAAAATCCGATGATAGCGTATGCTTCCGAAGTAGCTTTCTTACAGAAAGCTTTTAGGCGAACACTTCGTTTCTTCAGAATCGATTTCGTCCCCTTCACTACTTTGCAATAAATCAAAAACTAATTATAAGACTGAGCTAAAATGTCTTGGTGAGACTCTAACACAAGTGTACCACCCATACCCTGACACCTATTGTCATGGTATAATGTCGACATGGAAAATAACCGATTATTCAAAATGCTATTGCTGTTATTGGAGAAAAAGAAAGCTACCGCCCCCGAGCTCGCGCGTTTATTCGAGATATCCGTGCGCACGGTGTATCGTGATATCGACAGACTGAGTGCGGCGGGTATTCCCGTATACACGACAACCGGAAAGCATGGCGGCATCCATCTGATGGACAACTTTGTTATGGACAAATCCCTGTTGTCCGAAGATGATCAGAATGAAATTTTGCTTGGATTATATAGCGTCAGCGCCATCCCTCACCTTAACACTGCCCATATGCTCAAACGTTTAACCGCCCTTTTTGATCACAAGCTGGATTGGATCGAGTTCGACTTTTCACCATGGGGCAGCATTCCACAGCAGGAGAGGGAACTGTTCAATCAGGTCAAACAGGCGATCCTCACCAATCAATGGATTACGTTTCACTATGTCAATTCGGATGGAGAGAAGAGTGTTCCGACGGTTGAACCTCTCAAACTTTTGTTCAAGAACAGTACTTGGTATTTCAAGGGGTACATTCACGACGAGCACGATCGAAACGAATTTCAGACGTTCAAAATGAAACGAATTAAGCAGTTGAAATTTCTGCCGAGGGTTCCCCGAAACAACATGAACATCGGATCAACGGAAAATGAGACTCACGTCACAATCAACCAAATCGCTCTGGAACTGTCGTTCTCTAACACTATTGCATATAGGGTGTATGATTTTTTTGAACCTTCACGCGTTGAAAAAGATCCCGACGGCAGGCTGCGCGTTGCCCTTGAACTCAATGAAGGAGAATGGCTGTACTCCTTCCTGATGTCGTTTGGATCTGACCTGACCGTAGTCAAGCCTCCACACGTTGGACAGGAACTGCTCAGACGACATATCAAAGCGGTAGAACATTTACAACAGCTCGTTAACAACAGGTTGGAAAATGAATGATATAATGAAGCTCTGATCATTTGTTGATTCTTTTACTTTTTTGCTATCTATTTCATTTCCTGAAGGAGGTTTGTCCATGCAAGACATTAGACGTAACAATGTGGAACGATTCAAAGGTTTCGGTACGTTATATGACCAGAACCGTCCTGCTGTGCCCACCGAGGTCGTAGATATTCTAACGAATTATTTGGGCAGCAAACCTCGCTTGGTCGCGGATGTTGGCTGTGGTACGGGCTTATCGTCATGGATTTGGCTAAATGAGGCAGAACGTGTTATTGGCGTCGAACCAAGCGATGATATGAGAGCTGTCGCAGAGTCCAAATGGGAAGCAGCAGGCAAACCGGACCATCTGCGTTTTGTCTCTGGCCTATCCCATGAACTGGGACTACCTGATGGCAGTGTGGATATCGTGACCTGCTCACAGTCGTTCCACTGGATGGAGCCCCAGTCCACACTGCGCGAATTTGCGCGTGTACTGCGTCCAGGAGGCATATTTGCTGCCTACGACTGTGACTGGCCACCAGTGGTCGATTGGCAGCTGGAACAAGCCTATCTGCATTTGAATACGGAGGCAGATCATCGAGCTGCCAGTCTGGCTCCCCAGGAGAATCAAGCACATAAATGGAATAAAGACGGACATTTGCAGCAGATTCAGCAGTCCGGCTTGTTCCGTTATTCGCGTGAAATTGTGTTTCATCATCGGGAAACATTCGATGCCGACCGATACGTCAATCTGGCACTAAGCCAAGGCGGCCTGCAAACGGCAGTGAAACTCGGAGCCACTGATCTACTTGAGGTAGCAGACGAATTTAGACAGCTAGCTACTCGTATATTTGCCGGAGAATCGAGACAAGTTCTATTCTCATATCGGATGCGCTTGGGCATCGTCTGATCTTAAAGCTGAGCTCATCCACATTTTTTCGGAAGTAATGGAGAGTGGTATCTCTGTTCCTTTCTCAACCGCACATAACACGCACAAAAGAAACCTGCCCATCACGAACACAGTGATGTTGCAGGTTTTTTGTTTATATAGCCATCAGGATGAGAACAAATTACATAGTTGTTCCTCCTGTACATTCAATGCCAACACTACTTTTGACGGGTCCTGCTTCGAGTAGATCACGTTAATAATATGGCCTTGCTGAACCTGAGGTAGGGTAGATGGATAAATTTCCTTTGGGATAGTGACCTTAAATGTCTCTCCATTTGACTTCGTTACACTAAGCGTAAGCTGAAGTTTGATTTTGCCATTACCTCCGCTTCCAAGTGGAGTAACATCCAATATCTTGGCCATCGCTTTCTCTCCCGTTCGTGCAATATCCATCATCTCAGGTGCCACGCCATGCTGCACCATCTTCTCATTCAGCAATTGCTGCATATCTTCCTGAGACAATCGTCCTTTCAGATCAAGCCCTACCTTGCGTTCATCCTTCACGGAGACCACTAACGGAATGAAGCTGCCCGGCTGGAACTGAGCCATGGACGTCAACGGTATAATGGTTCTCAACTCGGTATCGTATTTCTCACGTCCTTTAAGCGAGACGGTCAGGCCCAGTCGAACTTCCGGCTGCTCATTAATATACGTACCCGTCTGCTGTATGCTTTTAATGACACCAACCGCTGGTAATCCTGACTTCACTCTCCCAACGCCGAAGATATTAGCCAAAATGGAGGGAATAAAGATCAGCCCAAATCCGGCAAAAATAGCTGGTGTATACCACCATGCCTGTATAATGATAGAAGGATCATTCCACAACTGCTCTAGCAGAAATGGGGAGAACCCTACCCCAAATACAGTCAACACACCGACCAATCTCAGGAAACCTACCATCTGCCCCACCCTCTCTATATCTCTATTATTCGTTGTTAGTTGTCTTTATTAATTGATAGCCTGCTCTTTTGTAGTTCGAACACCTCCTAAACGGACAACAGACCCATGTAAATTAGCTCGGACGGATTCGCCGGATTTTGACCCAATCCCACCCGATCTCCCACGCGCGGAATCTGCATCTTGGACACCAGTGTTTCCAATGTTCGCTGATACTGATTGCCATTCGTCTCTGTTACATCCAGAACAAGCACAACAATTGGATCAAAATTGATCAGCTTGCCCGTATCGGTAATCGTGATTACCGTAGCTGTTGCAGTTAAGGGAAGGGAACCACTTGCCGCCAGTTGTGCCTGCTTCGCCGAATCCAGACTCTGGTTGATGGCTTCCCGATGCTCCTTTGATACAAAACCTTTCATCATCATGCCGGTAAGTCCTTTATTCATCATTTTATCTGCCTTCGCAATCGCATCTTCCTGCTTGTTCTTTTTACCAAACCATCCCATAATGAACACCTCGTTTTTTTTGTTTTTGGTTATAGTTAAAGTATAAACAGGACAGCTTGTCCTTGAATACCCTTTAGACTGCATACAAAAAGAAACGAAAAATCCGGTGATTAAACCACTGAATTCTCGTTTCTTTAACATGCTTTTTGATGGATTCCGCAAAAAAAAGAGCCGTAAACGACTCTTGAATGAAAGGTTTGGAGGTATATTTTGTGCCTAATGCACCGGTATTGAACAAAATCATGCAAAAAAACGGCGGTTCCAAGCCGATTTTCGATCTATTTTTTGCGTAACAGATAGACAAGCTTCCGATAATACATGGCGGCTTCCTTATATTTTCGCTGATCCTCGGACACCACGGCCATTCCCTCATATAAAGGTTCAAGACGCATGACATGCTGCACGGACTCAAAATAAGGCAGACATGCGAGTGCTCGCTCCATGAACACTTCACGATCTCCATGCGCAAGAGCCAGATGGCTCTGGTAGAAGGTTGCACTCATCTGCTGATCCTGAGTTGTTGCACTATTCAACAGTTGATCCACACTCTGCGCGAGTACACCCCAGTTCTTTCGTGCCAGTGCCACTTCACACCGATACACACTGACTAATGGCTTCATGGCCTGCTGGGTTTCTTCGGGTTCCTGCTGCAACAGGGATTCGAATCGCTCGATCTCCGACTGTGCCTGATCCAGTTCTCCCGTCATGGTTAACATGACAATCCGATTATTCGCAATGGCGGTGACCAGATCGCCCTGATTACCGGCATACACCAGATTCGCCTCTGCCATGGTCAATGCCGAGAGCGCCTCCTGTACCAGTCCCATCGCAAAGCAATATCCGCTGTATGCCACATATAATCCGGACAAGCGATGAAACAGCCGCTGATCATAGACATGTCTCATGGTGAGATCGAATACCTGCTTGGCCTCTTCGTACTGTTTGACCTGAATGTAGGCTTCCATCTTTATATTTTGCACAGACAGCCAGAATTCACTTCCAGGAAGGGCTAATTCACTGAGCCTGGTTGCATGTGTTAACACATCCACAGAGGCAAGCTTGGAACGATAGTACTGCACTTTGTAATATAATAACGCCTTGGCTAACGGACGCGGCAGATCCACATCGTCAGGACGGCCGTATTTCTCCAGATAAAAATTCAAATAGGATGTATGTATATATTCATGAGCCGATGCATCATTTAATTGTTGATAATAGACCGCCTTCATTAAGGCCGTGGTCATCTCTACTGTCAGCGCATCATCCCGATCCTCAAGTGCGTGTACGATATCTTCTGCTATCACCGAAGCTGGAACTGACATTTGTTCAAAAATAGCCTCTGCCCGCGCCAGTGTTTCTTCATCCTGTGCAGAAGCGTTTAACAGATAGGAAGTCGTAACGCCAAGACGTGACGCAATAGCCTCTGCCAGATCTTCAGGGAGTGGATAACGATCGGCCAGAATATTGGCAAAGTGAGCCTGCGTAACCAGACCTTCCACGAGGTCTTTGCGGGAGATTTGCTTTCTTTTGCTCAGAAATTCAATCCGTTCCTTCAGCATGGCTAGTCTTCCTTTCGTTTCGATCCTGTGAATCACAAAAATCCGGTGATAAAGGCGAACGCTTCGCTTCTCCAGATCCGTTCTGTCCTCTCCGTTATCGTGTAAATGTTTAGCTCAAATTATATAATATCATCCCGGGTGCGAAGCCGGATACCGTCTTTTAGCCAAATCCATCGAAACGGTTTCCGTTTCGGAGGCAATTGTTTTACAATAAGGTGGTATGTACAAGAGCATTATCCAATAATGAAGAACAAGAGTTGAATATGAAAGGATGCAAATGAATGATTATTAAACCAAGAACACGTGGTTTTATTTGTACAACTTCCCATCCTGTAGGCTGTGCTGCACAAGTCCAGGAGCAAATTGATTATGTAAAATCTCAACCGCAATTGAACGGACCGCGGAACGTACTCGTTATCGGAGCTTCTACTGGATATGGGCTCGCTTCGCGCGTCGTATCCGCATTTGGTGCCGGAGCCAACACCATCGGCATTTACCGCCCAAGCAGCTCCACTGAAAAACGTACAGCTTCAGCAGGCTGGTACAACTCCGCTGCATTTGAGAAAGCTGCGGAAGAAGCAGGACTGAAATCATACAGCATCACAGGTGATGCCTTTGCCAACGAAACCAGAGAAAAGACCGTTGAACTGATTCGCAGTGAACTCGGTCAGGTTGATCTGGTTGTCTACAGCGTAGCGTCAGCACGCCGTACTGATCCGAATACTGGTGAAGTATTCAATTCTGTACTCAAACCGATTGGACAATCGTACACCAACAAAACAGTCAATTTTCATACGGGAGAAGTGACTTCCGTTACGATTGATCCGGCATCCGATGAAGAAATCCGCCAGACCGTGGCCGTGATGGGTGGAGATGATTGGGAACTGTGGATGGATGCCTTGCAAGAAGGTGGCGTACTCGCCGACAATGCAACAACCATTGCCTTTTCTTACATCGGTCCTGAACTTACGCATGCGATCTATCGTGATGGTTCCATCGGTCAGGCCAAAAACCATCTGGAAGCGACAGCCCACAAGCTGAATGATCGTCTGAGTGCAAAGGGTGGACGCGCTTACCTAACCGTAGCCAAAGCGCTCGTAACCCAATCAAGCTCCGCAATTCCAGTGGTGCCGTTGTATATCTCTGCGTTGTACAAAGTCATGAAGGAAAAGGGCTTGCATGAAGGCTGCATCGAGCAATTACAACGCTTGTTTGCTGATCGCCTCTATGCGGGAGGAGAAGTTCCGACCGATAAAGCAGGGCGTATTCGTATCGATGATTGGGAGATGAGAGCAGACGTTCAGGAAGAAGTGGCGAAGCTCTGGGACGAGCTGACCACCGAAAATATCTACGATCTGTCCGATTTGGTAGGCTACCGTCAGGAGTTCTTCCAACTGTTCGGTTTTGAAACCGACGGCGTGGATTATGAAGCAGATGTTGATCCAAATGTTGAAGTACCACATCTGCGTTAATTGAAAACTAATTTGGCTGAGATTGGAGTAACAAGCTTATTACAGGTCCAGATTCAGCCTTAGGGGAGCGAGCTTTCGCTCCCTTTTTGACGTCTACCGATTCTATAAGACCGACTTGAGTTGCTTTTTCAACCCCTTCGGCACCGTCTTCTCTACCGTGATGGATCGCGCTCCATGCATCGTTGCAAAGAACTGGAGTCCCTCCCGAAAATCCGCGATCCATTCCTCCACAGGCGGAGCAGTCTCTTCCATCGATAACAACCGAACCGTTAGCACGCCCGTTTTGCGATCGAGTCGCGGGTCCATACGTCCAATCAGCCGATCGCCGTGAAGAATGGGCATGGCGTAATATCCGTAAGTTCGTTTCACCTCTGGTGTGTAAATCTCCCACTTATAATGGAAATCAAATAAATCCACAATCCGTTCCCGTCTCCACAGCAGGTTGTCCAGCGGAGGCAGGAATCGTACCGGACCTGATGGATCATAATGCGGCTCTTCCCTTTCCAACTCACGCAACAAACCCTCATCTTCTGCACGGATATAATACTGCGTCGCAACATCCTCTACCTCCAGCGGGATCATGCGACCATCTGCGACACGTGCAGCCATATCATTCCGACGTTCAGCAGCGGTGGATTTCATCCAGCCCAATCGTGGATCTCGCACGTCCACGACCCGATATGCATGAATGTACTTGTCCATCAGAGCCTGCTTTTGAGTCAAAAGATCGATTTCCGCTGTCGTGGATTCACCCTGCTCCAACAATCCGGATTCAGTAATATGAAAATATCGTTCATTCCCCTGCCTTGCCACGACACGAATGGCAGCCGAATCCAGCAGCAAGTTCAACGCTAAAGAGGTGTCCTTCGTTTTAGGCACATCTGCACTGTCCCAATATCCACTCACCCGTTCGACGGCACGAAAAGCCCTTGACGGGAGCGGCCCCTCTTCTTCCAAACGCTTCAGCACATGCTGCACTGTATTTTCCAGCCCTTGCAGGGAAGGAGCCAGACGCTCCCGTAATCGGGCACGTACAGGCTCGAACATCGCATAATCTTCGATCGGAATAACACATGCAGCATTGGCAAAATATTCAAACACTTTATGATCACTCAACAACGTATGTAAATACTCAGAGGTATAGCCCGGATCACGAGCGCCCAGCACCAAATGCTGATTTCCGGTTACAGCAGCGACAGGATCAATCTGCACGCAGCCAAGGGAGCGGATCAACTGAATGACCTGTTCAGGACCCGAAGGCAAGGAAGCGGCGGGCCAACGTTCCAATAAAGATTGCGTTTGCAGCAAAAAACGCCGTACGATTTTTTTATTCATGCGAAGCGCTGTTGTCATATGTAGAATTCTTCCCTTCATCGAAGATAAGAGGATGTATAGCTATAATGATCCAATTCAAAAGAGATACATTGATTTTAACAGTCCAAGGGGTGTCATACCAATCGAAGGAAGAGCTTTTTTTAAAATTTTGATACTTATGCAGCACTCCGCAGACCAAAGACAAAATAAAAAGAAGCACCACCATCCTGGGTCCGCTTCTTGTGTTTGACCTTTTGCAATTTCTCCTGTTTCGTGGGCATGAGTCGAACATGCTGGGATAACGCTCCATAATCTCCGTTTACTCTCCGACTTTGCTCCGGACACCATTGTCCCGAGCGCTCTGCTTTGCGCAATGCTTTTTGTGTTTGTGTACGTGCCATGATAATTGAACACACTCCCTTGGTTGGTATGCACTCAATATATCATGTGCAGGCAGACAAGTGAAGGTGATTAACGTGGAACTCTTTTCCGCCGTGATTGCCATGTTTCCACAGGTTCCTGATCGTCTTCCTCAATCAATTCCAGTGCTTCTTCCATTCTTCTGGATTTAAACAGCATGATCAGGTCCATCAGATCTTCACGGTCCAGCAGCTTCACCCCGTTGACCGCTGCCAGCGTCCGGCATGCTTCCGTATATCTGGCTGAGGTGAGCACGATGGATCGATCTGCTTCATAATAACGCATGGACGTGTAAATCTCCTGCACTGCGCTGAGCCCAACCGGATGATTTGCTCCGTAACGTTTGGCCTGAATGACATTACGTCTTCCTACTCTATCCACAAACACAAGGTCCGCACCAAAATCACGGCTGCTTGTAGTCTTATGTACTTCGGCATAACCGAGCTGCTGGAATAAATGATACAGGTACAGTTCAAATTCCGATCCATCCTGCATTTTATCGATATCCTTAATCGTAATCTTACGCGGGTTGGCCTCACTTCGTATGCGCTGCCCTCGCCGAATTACACGGCGAATGATCCAGGCAATGAGCAGTAAAAGGACGATAACGCCTATACCCACAGTGGTCATATTTTCATTCCAATTCATGTCTGTTCTCCTTGTCGTTCCTCTAATCTGGCAGGCTTGTACACCTCTTAGCCCTCGTCACCCGACTAAATATAGCAGACTTCTCTCGTAACAGAAAGAAGATGAATTCCCTGTAACCCTCGAACTTCTCCAAACAACAATAATTTTATACCTCAATCATAAAAGGTTACAGACACTCAGGTTGAATTTCACATGTATGAAATGGTAGAATTCAACAATCGGTTCTATTTTGAATCGAAGAAAGGTGGTTTATAACTTGCATACATCCAACAAACGAAAGTCCAAAACATGGGCTGCGCTTCTTCTCAGTGGCACGCTCCTCTTCAGCCTGCATACACCAAGCTACGCGGCCGCAGAACAAAATGCACCATTGCCTAAGCCTTCATGGACATCATCTTCTCTCTCACTCACGCAAGTGAATACGGAGAAAGACGTTATCGTCAAAGAAGTGAACGCAGTACCTGCGAAAAATCTGGTGTATGTGCATTCTTCCCAGCCCGTGACCAAAACAAGCAGCAATACGAAGTTGGATTGGCAGCTGGATTCGCTTCAGGCGCTGGATGCCACGACCGGACAATTGAAATGGAACGTGATTTTCCATGAGAAAAGTGGGCCTTATACAACCTACTCCAATTCACTATATACCAGCAACGGCACAGCCTATGTATATATGGAATATTCAGATGGAACCAAAAAGGTATACTCGTTCAATACTTCAGGCAAAACCAACTGGGTCAAAAACGTGAGTAATTCATCATCCATGTACTTTCTGGACGACGATACGTTATTGATCGCTTCGAGCCCTGGTGTTCAATCGAACGGTTCCGTCCGTTCAGCCATCTCGCTGTATGACAAAAAGGGAAAACTGATTACGGAAAAAACAATCAACGGTGCTGTACTCAAAGCAGGCAGTGATCGAATCGTAGTTGATGCCAGCAAACAAACCAAAGTGGGCAGCTTCTGGCAGCCTGCCGCTAACCCCAAAGTGGAGATTTACGATCGTACGCTGAATCGTCTTTCCTTCTACCAGTTCCCGAGCAATGCCAACACTCTGGGAGACGGCGGCGGTGAATCGCTGGCCATTCTGGAAGATGGCTCCGTGATCATGCGTGCCAATTTTGCGAACACGGGTAACAAGCTGATGGGCTTTGGCACCGATGGCAAACTCGCCTGGGGCCGTGCTATTGCCGGTGATGCCTATGTTCAGACCGCAGGCAACAGTTATACCCTGTTTACAGGCCAAAAGCTGGAGCTGTACACCATGAAAGGCAAAGTGACCGAACGCACATTTAAGGAAGAGCAGCCTATTCTCATGCAGGTTGATCGTACACAGGACGGGCAATACAAACTTGATTTCGCTAAAAAGGGTTATATTCTCGATCCGCAAACATTGGATACGGTACATGAATATGAGTTTGCATCCTCTCCTGGATTGCTCGATGGATATTCAACGTACAACGATCATATTATCTATCAGATCAATGAAGATGCATTATCCAAGTATGTATTGAAGACAGCCTCAGCTAAATAGTAAATGGAGCGCTCTGGTTGACCGACTAACGGTTAACAGGGCGCTCTGTTATTTCACACAACGATGAGAGTTCCCTCCCTTTTATCCTCTCTGCGCAAACTGGTATAATAGTATCGTTCACTTTTTCACCCTACTCTTGATTGGCAAGGAGCGTAGCCCTCCCATGATTATTCAATTCATTCGATACAGATAACTTAGGGCATAACATAAACCTCTTTTTTTTCAAAATGTCTGATAGAGGTTTATTTGTTATGCCCTTTTCTTCAGTTATCCATATCTGAATGAATGGGGTGCTATTCCATGTCAATCCAACGCAGAGAACGTAGTGCTGCGCTTATTTATCCATACATCCATATGCTTAAATGTCCCGTCTGTCATCACACAATGAAAACGATTAGTCGGGACAATATTCAATGTAGTTACGGGCATTCGTTTGATTTGGCAAGACAAGGCTATATCAATTTCATGACACGTTTTTTCAAGGGAAACTATGACAAACGTTTATTTACAGCCAAAAGGAATATTTTATCTCATACGGCTATCTATACGCCTCTGACCGATATCATTCGCCATTGGATTGAAGATTACTCCGATGGCAGCAGTCAGCCCTTGCATATTCTGGACGCAGGTGCAGGAGAAGGCTCTCTTTTGCAGCAGATTACACAGAATACTCCAGCTGTGGGCTGGGGGATCGACATCGCCAAAGAGGGTATTGCCATGGCTTCTTCTACCTACGACCAGCAAATCTGGTTTGTTGGTGATCTTGCTTATAGTCCTTTTGCTGAGGGGCAACTGGACGTGATCCTGAATATCCTCTCCCCTTCGAATTATGAAGAGTTCGGGCGAGTGATGAAGAAGGATGGCTGGATCATCAAAGTAATTCCCCGTGACCGATATCTAATGGAAATGAGAGAGCTTTTGTTTCGGGGCCGATCTCATCAATTAGACAGCAGAGAGTATGTATTGGACCGATTTACCAAGCATCATCATCTCATAGACAGCATTCCGCTAACATACACTCTGCCCGTATCGGAAATCATGATGAATTCACTCATTCATATGACACCACTCTCCTGGCACGGGACGGAATCAGCCATAGCCAGCGTTCAAGAGTCCTTATCTCAGATTACGATTGATTTAGAAATACTGGTGGGAAAAGGAGATAAGTTCTGAAGCCATTGAGATAGCATTCTCTTAATCATTGAACAATCAAAAAAAAAGCCGGGGAAGTTCCTGTTGGAACTCTCCCGGCTTTTTCAATAAGATCTGATGCAAATGGGTCTATTGTAAATGAAATTAATTATTCCAGTTTTCTTCAATAAATTCATCCCGTCCGGATTCCGCACGATCTTCTTTGTAATGTTTCTCATTTTTCTTGTGGTAATCCTGATGGTAATCTTCTGCCGGATAGAACACAACTGCATCCCGAATCTCCGTCACAATCGGTTGATTGAATCGTCCGCTTGCTGCCAGCTCCTGCTTGGACTGCTCTGCGAGCTCGCGTTGACGTTCATTATGGACAAAGATGCCTGTACGGTACTGACTTCCACGATCCTGAAATTGCCCTCCATCATCGGTTGGGTCCGTCTGGGGCCAGTATAGCTCCAGTAGACGTTCATACGGAAATACCTCTGGATCAAATGTAATTTCAACGACCTCGACATGACCCGTCTCCCCGGTTTTGACCTGCTCATATGTTGGATTATCGACGTGACCGCCGGTATAGCCTGATACAATACCATGAATGCCTGGTTGCTCTTCAAATGGTGTAACCATACACCAGAAGCATCCGCCGGCAAATGTAGCTTTTTCCATGCAAACTCATCCCTTTCTGTTGTACCTATATCTTAAAACAAAAAGAGGTTGATGGAAAGCCACGTCCGTGGACTTCCATCAACCTCTTCAGAAACATCTGTTATATTAACAGTTATTCAAACTGCTTGTTGCCGACTAACTGTTAATTCAAGATCTTGAATTCGTTACCCGCGGCTTCGACCCATAGAACGGAAGATCAAGCTCACGATCGCTACAAGTACGATGGCACCGATTAATGCCGGTACTATGTAGAATCCGCCCATTTCTGGACCCATGTCTCCCAGGATCACTCCACCTAACCATCCACCGATAAAACCGGCAATGATGTTACCGATAACGCCGCCGGGAATGTCACGACCAACAATCAGACCTGCCAACCATCCAATGATACCACCGATAATTAATGACCATAACCAACCCATATCATTCACCTCTAATTAAAGTTTTTGTTGTTGTCTGTCTACTATTAACCGCTACAGAAGCATTTAAACAATTGGCATGAAAATTGTTGTATATTCCCTTTTGTTCATATGCCCTTTTCTCTGTTTAACAGCCTATAACAAGGCATTATAAACAGAGTGCGTAACTTCCGGGCATCTTACACAGTTCAAGACTGCGTTATGTACCTCCCGAAAGTCATTGTATGTTGATTCAGACAGCCTTAGTATAACCAATTGAGGTGAGAATATTTTTGGTCTATTTTAAAAAGTTAGCGTACATCAAAACAGCCGTTCCGGTTACGAATCGTTCTTCCGATCGCTGTTATCCCCGGATTTTTTTGTATTCCCTTTATAGAAGGGAAAATCCGTTGATAAAGGCAAGATAATGCTTACGAAGTAGCTTTCTTGCAGAAATCTTTTAGCTTCGCTTCTTCAGAATCGCTTTCGTCCCCTCCACTACATCGTCCTCATCTGTCCAAGAATTTTTAAGATCTCCAAAATATTTAGGTATTAATAAAAACCTGCACGCCCCTTGCCTGGCTGGGTCAGCCAGTTATGCTTATGACTCTTGTCCAGCTCTCCTCGCATTGACTGAATGATCTGCACAATGTCCGTCCGGCCATTCTGGTGCCATTCCAGCGCTGCGCTGACATACAGCTCTCCAAGCTGGGCAAGAGAAAAGGTATCCGTTAATCGTGCAGCTTCCAGCGTACCTTCTTCCCCTGCAAAGACAGCAAAGCCGCGTTGATTTAAATATTGCAGGCGCAGTCCTTCGTCCGGTAGCGGTATTTCATAAGCCCGATCAAACCGACCGGCACGGTTCATGAGCCCTGGGTCTATTTTCTCCGGATAATTCGTGGTGCCAATTAGGAAGATGCCCTCTTTAGACGTTGCCCCATCCAACGTATTCAGGAAAAAGGATCGCACTTCATCCGGCATGGAATCGATATCCTCAATAATCAGTACCATGGGAGCCAAACGTTTGGCTGCTTCGAACACTTCACGCACCGATTCACTGTTTGTGTATTCGGTAATTTGCCAATATGCTGCTGGCCCCGGAATGCTTCCTGCAATGGATTTCACGAGGGTCGTTTTTCCGTTTCCAGGATGGCCGTACAGCAGGATGCCACGTTTGTATGGAATATCATAGTCTCGGTAAAAAGAGCGATCCGCCTCGAAAAACTGGTCCAACGAACGGAAAATATCCTGTTTAATTTGCGGAGAAAGCACGACCTCATCCCGCCCCACAGAGCGGGTAATGGATTCCACATGACGATCACTGCCATTGCGGGCATCCGTGTACACCGTGACTTTTTTCATATTTTGCTGCCGTTCCCGTTCCCTTACACTGCCCAGAAATTGCTTCAATTCCTCTTCTCCTGTAGCAAAAACAAAATCCTCATTGTATATCCCATTCTCCCGGAAGAAAGGAATGCGGACGAGAGCTACGCCCCACTGGGGATAGGCAAATACATTGTTGCGAATCGAATAATGCACCCCATAGGTTGGTGCATCGCCATCATCCTCATAATGCAGTGTACGTAGCTCCAGATCTTCGAAGATCCGGGCAACCAATTCCACTTCCGTGCTGTTGCTTTGCAGATCTTCTTTTAGCAGATCCCAGTATTCACTGTTTGGATCATCGCTGGCATAGAGTTTATAATGAACGCCGTATCGATCGCCCAGCGCTTCAGTGATGCCGCGAATCAAACGGGCATATATGGCATAGCCTTCGTTTCGAATTTGACTGTCTTGTTGCTCTTCGTAGGAATAGATGACTCTATTATGATTCAATTGTTCTTTATCTATGGTCATTACTTAGCTCCCTTCACAGCGGCAAGTGGTTTGCATTTGGCTACAACTTGAGCCAGACCTGCGCCGGTAACACTATCAATAATTTCATCGACATTTTTATAAGCTTGCGGTGATTCATCAATAATCGATTCAAGTGAACGCTGGTTCACCACAATCTCATCTTCAGTTCCCACACCCAGCGCCGAGGCAAAATCCTCCACGGTAACCAGGCGCTTTGTAGCTGTACGCGAACGAATGCGTCCTGCCCCATGACAAATCGAATAATAGTTATCCTTCCCCTCGGGTTGACCTACCATGATATATGAAGCAGTCCCCATTGAACCGGGAATAAGCGCCGGATGACCTGTTGCCAGATATGGCTTCGGATTATCGGGATGACCGGCAGGTAATGCACGTGTAGCTCCTTTGCGGTGTACAAAGACAGAGCCCTGATCCAGGTGGGATTCCTCCCATGCATAGTTGTGCATCAAATCATAGAGGGTACGGAATTCGCATTTTGGACCAAACACATCCCGAAAAGCTTCGCGAATTGCATATGCAATCAGATGTCGATTCACCACAGCATAATTCAGCGCAGAATACATCATATTCACGTAATGGCGACCTTCCGCATGTTCAAGCGGAGCAAAAACCAGTCTTGGATCGGATGTCCCCAGACCATTTCGCTGCATCACTTTCGCAATGGCTGATGAACTGGTTTGGCTTACATACCCGCCCCAGGCCCGGGAGCCGGAATGAATCATGACAACAATTTGTCCATCGTACAGACCCCAGGCTTCCGCAATCTCCCGATTTTCCTCCGCAATCTCAATCGCTTGAATCTCGGCAAAATGATTGCCTCCACCCAAAGTTCCTAACTGGCGATGAGCCCGATGCCAAGTCATATCCGGTACCAGATTCAGCACTTCCTCATCAAAGGCAAATTTGCTGCTCTCTACATGAGTAATGGAAGTTGATTTTTTGGGTGTATAGCTGTCCGGGATATATTTTTTGGGTAATCCATGCAGACCCTTTCGCACAATATGCTCCAAACGAATGTCCGAGTAATGACCGCGCTGATTTGCCTCCATCGGCAGCACTTTCTCAATGGCTTTTACGAGTTTACGGCGCAGCTTCACGTCTTTCAGGTCGTCCTTATGCAAATTGGTCATATGTACCCGCATACCACAGCCGATATCACTGCCTACGATGGATGGAGATACATAACCACTCTTGGCATCCCATACGGCTGTTGTGCCAATGCAGGTACCTACACCGACATGTACGTCAGGCGTATAGCTCATATAGGAAATTCCCGGGATTTGAAGATTGTTGTTCGCCATCTCGAACACCTTATAGTCCAATGACGAGAACAGCTGTTGTGCCGCATATACCGTTAAATCACCAGCAGGCAATTTGACTTCATGTCGGTAGCCTCCTGTGAGTTCATTTTGACTCGTAAATAAATTAGGTTGTGTATTCATAAATGTTTATTATTCCTTCCTGTACGTTCAGCTATTTCGGTTCACTTTCAAAAATGAACCTAACGTTATTCCGAATTCCATATCCATCTTCAGTACAACAAAAAAAGAAGCCACGGACAGTTCGCCCGTGACTTCTTCATGACAATAACAGAAAACAAAATCAGCATGAACATGCCGCGTCTGTTCTCCATTGCAATATACGCCGAGAGTAGCATATCGATTAATAACGTTCCAAGGATAAACGATATGCATCTTCCCCTATGTCGCCCGTATGAGGCCAAAGAGACGATGAACTGGATATACAATTGTGTCTGTGCTTCGTAGTGTCTTTGTGGATTTCAAATCATAACCAACCATCATATCTCTCGGCCTCCCTTCATCAATATTATGTTTATATTAAGCGGACTCGTTTCGATGTGTCAACCCTTTTCTTGGAAAATTCCCTATTTTGCATATGCATTAGATTAAACTTCGTGCTAATAACTTATATAAAAAAAGCAGAGTCTGTAAGGAACAGACCCTGCTTACTCAAGCATATTATGAGATTAGATATCGATTATTGATGGTACATGTTTTGACAGATTTGACTTTGCATCTTATCATTTCCCTGCTTGTTTTTCCAATTCTTCCACAGGATTTTCATCTTCTTTTTCAGGCACCTTGGAAGACAGGAACCAACCGCATACTGCAATCGTAATCAGCACAATGTAGAAACCAAATTTCCAAATTTTATTTTCCGGGAAATGCTCATCCAGAACACCCAGTGAAGGATGTGCAAGTGTAATAACAGCCAACTTAACCCCAACCCAGCCAACGATAACAAAGGCTGCAACTTCAAGCCCTGGACGGGAATGAAGCAGTTTAACGAAGAAGGAAGCCGCAAATCTCATGATGACGAGGCCGATAAATCCGCCGAGGAAGATGACGATAAACTGTCCACCGTCAAGTCCGCCGATCGGAGGCAGACCACTTGGTGGCAATGCAACAGCCAGCGCCACAGCTGCGAGAATAGAATCGACCGCGAAAGCGATATCTGCCACTTCCACCTTGAATACAGTCATCCAGAAGCCAGATTGTTTTTTTGGTTTTTTTGGAGCGGAGTCAGCCGCTTCATCTGTTTTGTTTCGGCTACCCAATACCTTTTTGACAATGTGGTTAATGGAGATGTACAACAGGTACAGGGCACCAATCGCTTGGACCTGCCATACGTCCACGAGGAACGAGATCAGGAACAGTGACCCCAATCGGAAAATGAACGCCCCCATTAAACCATAAAACAACGCCTTTTTGCGTTTATCATCAGGTAAATGCTTAACCATAATGGCAAGAACCAATGCATTATCCGCGGCAAGTAACCCCTCCAGGACTACTAAGACGACTAGAACCCACCCATACTCCAATAATAATGACAAATCCAAAATTGACTCCTCCTTAGTATCCTTATGATGTACAAAAAAAAGGACCTCTACCATTACTGGTAAGGTCCTTTTTATTCACAAAAAGAGACCTTTACCCAGTATGAAAACTTGGTAAAGGTCTCGCTAACAACAAAATTGCTGCCAATAAAGCCGGGGATGTAATCCCGAACTGACGACTTTACTGTGAAAGCTACTCCCCTTTAACATCAGGAATATTTAGTTTTAAGTTGAAACAGGTTCAATAATCTGTTCTCATCATATTCATAACGATAAGCAAAGTCAAGCTTTATTTGACTGACCTCGGTCCAGCTTGCGAAAGACCAGCAAATCATAGATGAAATTACCCAGTGGGATAAACGAGACAAAAAATAAAGCAATTGGACGACGCAAACGCCATTTTTGCGTGGTATACAGACTCACCATAAGTAATAAATACATCAGAAATAAAAAGCCATAGATGTTGCCAAACCACGTGACTGCCTTTGGCATGATCCCAGATTCCCTTAATGGAAAAGCAACAAATAACAAAAGCACATATGAAAGCCCCTGCAACCACAACAGCAGTCGAAAGCGGCTGAGTGTTGAATGTAACATTTTTTTCCTCCTGCTTCTAAATACGCGCAACGATTTCATTGCATCCCGTACAGTATATCACAAAAACGAAATTTACCCTCACGCGCAGTTCTACAGGAGCCAAATCCATCCGATGCACATAGGATATATGACCAAGATAGATTGTTGCGAATATGGACAAGGAGGAACCTGTTGATGAAGATAGCCCTGATAGCGCCTGAAAAATTGCCAGTCCCAGGTAACGGATCAGTCGAAATCTGCATCCTCGGCATTGCTCGTGAACTTGCTCTCCGTCACCAGGTAACGATCATAAGCCGTCAGATGCCCGGCCTTGCCATTACAGAGCAAATAGATGGCATAGCGATCCGTCGTGTACCAGCAACCAGCCCCAGCGAGTATACAAGGGCAGTGATCCGTTTTCTGAAAATCCAACCCTTCGATCTTATTCAGGTAGACAACAGACCTCATAGTATGGCTGCAATTAAACGCGCTTTCCCTACGTTGCCTGTGGTGCTCTATCTTCACTCGTTAACCTTTGCACAACCAGGACCTGCAAGATTAGCGCTGTTAAAAAAAGCGAACTGGATTGCCGTCAATAGTCAATCCCTCAGACAAAGGCTGGGTCTCCGATTCCCATCCTTAAAACGACGGATGGGTGTTGTACCACTTGGCGTGGACCTAAGCCGTTTTTTGCCTGCAGCTAAAGAAGAGCAGCAGCTTCTGCGGAAGCAGTTCGGTATTACAGGGCCATTCTCCATTCTGTATGTAGGCCGACTAATTCCCGGCAAAGGTGTGGATGTACTGATTCGTGCCGTAGCTCTTATTCAGCAGCAGGTAGCCGTGCAACTGATCATTGCAGGTAAAGGACCTCCAGTTTACGTCCGCAAGCTGCGACAGCTTGCCCGAAATTTAAAGGTTGATGCCACCTTCCGAGGTCAGATCGCCCATGAACGTATTGACCGTTTGTACAGTGCTGTGGACTGCCTAGTGTGTCCTTCCCAACAACATGAGGCCTTCGGGCTGGTTAATGTTGAAGCTATGGCTTCAGGACTACCCGTCATTGCTTCAGACAATGGAGGCATTCGTGAAATCATTGAATCGGGGAGTAATGGATACCTTGTGAGACAGTATCACAACCCCCGAAGTTTCGCTGCTTACCTGTCTAAACTGGCAGACAATCCTTCTCTCGCTCGTTCGCTTGGAGAAGCTGGCCGTGCCAGTGCGGTTGAACAGTTCAGTTGGGCCCGGACAGCCATGCATCTTGAAGCAGGCTATACAAGACTCATCCGCGGATAAATCTTGTTACACCTGTGCTTTTGTCAGGCTTTTTCACGTGACTGCCAGTCTGCAATAAAACTATCCATATGCGGAACAGGAACATACATCATTTCAATTAACTCCACAATAATCATATCTTTCATGGCAAACCTCACTTTAGCGCAGGTTTGTTGGCGGAAAGCATCATAGATTCCCGATCCTGTCCAGCAGCCATGAGGAGCAAGCAGCGGATTATTAACAATATATCCAACCGTCCCAATGGGGGGAACCACTACCTTGATGGCTCGAGAGTCTACCCGATTGTCAGGGTCTTTGACCAGAAACAGGATATCGCCTACGTTTAAAGCTTCTACACCATGATAATGCTCCATTCCATACATGGCTGCAAATAATTTGGTACTCATCACAAAAGCTCCTTTTACACATTTTTTTTAAATTTAGATCGATTAAAATTATTGATCTTCCTCATAATGCTTCATCCACTCTATGAGTTGTTTACGAATTTCTTTACGATATTCGCGGGGTTCAAGGACCTCCGCTTCGGGGCCAAATTGATATAACCATTTCAGGAATTCACGACTACTGTTCAGCGTTACTTCAAATAACAATCCGCCATCAGGCGTATCCGTCATTCGTGGACGAACAAACATTTCTTCTTCTTTTATGTAGGGGGCCACTTTCTCAGTGAATCTTACTTTGAAATGGATAAGTTTATCCCCACGATCAATAGACCATGTGTTTTTCATGAACTGCGTTATGTTGAAATCACCCATAACAAAATGGGTATTGGTCTGTATAACGTCCAGAAAGCGACTGATCCGAAACAAACGGACTTTCTGCAGCAAGTGGCAATAACCAATCAAGTAGAAACGCTGATCGCGCGGAATGAGGTAATAGGGGTCAATGTCGCGGACCGTTATTTCATTTTTCGTAAGCGTGTGATATTGGGTTCGAATCGTTTGTTGATCCAGAATGGCTTCAATGACTGGAATAAGCAAGTTGGGATACTTCCCTTCTTCCCGGTATGCAGGTGTACCCATACGAATAATGCCTGCAATATTTTCTACAATGTCACTGTTTCTCGATTTCATTTTCGTATGGGCTGTCATCACCTTGTCAAAGGCTGAATCAAATTCAGCCGGGAGTTGCGAAGTATCCACCACGGATGGAAGCATGGAGAATACTATCGCTTCCTGTTCGGTAAAATCCAAAGGATACATGGCAAATTCACCAATGAACCGATACCCCTTGCCATAACCTTCATTCATGATAGGGGCAACCCTGTCCAAAATTCGGAGATCGCGATAAATCGTGCGCACAGTTGTACCGCATTTCAACGCCAATTCTTTGGCGGAAATTCCGGGATTCGCTTGTATAGCCTGAAGTATACGCAGAAGACGAATTAATTTCTCTGTCATGTAGTTTCTCCCCTTCGATATTTTATCGGCAAGGAAAACTAGTTCCTTTAGTCCGGTACTAAATCTTTAGTCCTAAACTTATTTTCGCATTTTCACCTTAGGTATATAGTTCAATCGCACTTATTCGGCTTATTAAATATACATTCTCTTACTTGCTTGCGTAAAATATTTACCTCAAGTCCTTATACCTACGCCTGATAGCCTATTTAGCATTCAAAAAAAAATAAAAAAAGTCTTGTCTCTTTGACCAGAGACAAGACTTTTTCACTTGTTTATTTGTGCAATTGCAATAATTTAGTCAGCACATTGACCATATGATCGCACAGATCAGGGATATCTCCCATCTGATCTTCATTCACACTGCGGTCAAAATGTACTTCAGCTGTGACAGCGTAAGTTGCTGGCTGATCTTCAAATATATAATGAATATGCTGCAATTTTCGTTGTTCTGGCCAGCTCTCTTGTAATATGGAGCTAATCGCAGGACATTGAGTCTCAGGCTCCTTAACAACCATTCTGAACCGCAGCCGTAAACGGCAACCTGATAGACCACCTGGTGTCTCCAGAATCTCAGCCGCGAGATCCTCAAGCGATGTGTTCAGTACCACTTCGCCTGTTAAGTCAGGGCAATCTCGCAGGCAGAATTGCAGCACCAACTCTCTGGACATACGGGCCAACTCAAGCTGATCCTTCCGATCCGTTATGGAAATAAGTTCATCCAAATTATCGAGATCATATAGGTAATTTTCGAAGCCTACTTTTAAATTGTCATAAATCGTCGGATCAAACATGTTGTGAAACCTGCTTTCTTATGCAAATTATTCCAAAGTGAATTGTTGCTGCTCCGAATCATAGTATACTGTAACGCTGTTTCACGCAAACAGGCAACGTCATCATACCGAATAACGCGACTATGTGGCAATCTGTCATAAGTTAAAACGACATTCATTATCGCGCATCTCCTGCGACTCCACTTGGTCCATTTCCAATATAAAAAAGCCCGGTCGTGATGACCGGGCTTGGTTGAGATACAGAATAATAAATATTCTGACTCCCTATTCTTCTTTAGCTGGTTCTTCTGGTGCTGCCGGTGCTGCTTCATCAGCAGAAGCCGTAGGCTCTTCCTCAGCCGCTTGTGGCGGCATCACGGAAGCGATGATGGAATCCCCTGACGTCACCAGAGTCAGACCTTTATCGAGCTTGATATCTCCAGCTGTCAAACGATCACCAATTTCCAGTCCGCTAACATCCACCTCAATGGAGGTTGGCAGATCAGCCGGGAGTCCTTCGACCTCCAGTTGAGTTTCCTGTGTCTGGAACACACCGCCTGCCTTGGAGCCGGCTGCGGTACCTTGGAAGTCGATCGATACACTAACACTGATCGGCTTGTTCTTCGAGATTTGCAGGAAGTCCACGTGCAGCAGACGTCCGTTGCGTTCCTGCTGATCCTTGATCAGCACTGGAACCGTTTTGCCACCCTCAAGATTGAGGTTGAACATCTCGGAGCGACCTGTACGTGCTACTTTCAGCACTTCTTTTTCATCTACATGTATCGCGGCACCTTCTAATCCCGGGCCATAAACGACAGCCGGAACACGTCCGCCTTGTCTTAACAGGCGCAATGCTGCACCTTTCTTTTCAGTTCTTGGTGTTGCCGTAAGTTGAGCCATTTTTCCGTTGGATTTCATGATTGAACATCCTCCTTCAAGGGATCCTTACTTATATTTGTTAGGAAGCCGTAAGCTTCTCTCTTAGACCAGAATGGCCTTTTCGTGCGTGGCCGAATCTGGGGCCATATCTATATTTACCCCAATGAAAGACCATCTCAAACACTGACATGTACAGTTTTTTTATTTTTCGGGTGAAAATGGTTCTTTCTGATGAACAAAAAAGCGGTCGGAATACCTTCCGACCGCTTGTTAAGCCTATACTTTTCAACCTTTGTATGAAGTTATAACTTAGCCAGCTATGCGCTGTTACGATCATCCTCATCATCACTTTCACGGATAACCTGCATTTGATCCGACCCACTGTGAACGATAATGTGCACATCTCCGTCTTCAGGACCGATATCAACATAACGATCTCCGCAGGTATCTTTCGCTTCCCATTCATTCAACCGAATGATTAAGCCTAGATGATGCAGTCCTGCAGCCACCCGAAAACGGGCTTCTGCTGCATTACCCACTAGCTCAAAGGGGACAGCTCCATCCTCCATGCCTGTGCCCCATACCCAGACATCCCATCCCTCATAATGCTGATCTTCCCGTTCATATCGGAGAGTGACAATTCGCGAAATTGGTTTGTGGATTTTGACATTCAGAGATGCCTGAATCCCTCCAGCCTCTGCGATAATCTGGGCAGACCCTGGTGTTAAAGCACGCACAATTCCTGCTGTACTAACCACTGCATGGTCCACCTTAGACGAGCTCCACCGTATATTCATACCTTGCAGAGGCTGGCCGAATTGATCCAGAACCAAGGCGCGGAATCGACTGACACGTGTCGTGTACATTACAGATTCCCCAATAATTTCAATTCGTTCCGGATGGAGGTGATCAACCTGCAGCGTACACTCTGTGGTAATCGTGCCACATTGGGCGCTGATCGTTGCTTCCCCAATCTCCCCCATATGAATTGTCCCATCGGATTGAATCGCAATAATCTGTGGGTTCGAAGAGCTCCAGGTCACAGATGCATTCTCCACCACATTACCAAAACGGTCTCTGACTGATGCTCGCAAACCAGCAATCTCTCCGGCACTGTACACAAGACGCGGCGAATGAATCTCAATCACAGCCGGTTCAGTACCACCAGCATATTCCGTGTCGTACAGTACCATCAATGACCACCGTTCTACCATTGCGTTCCCGCTCACCGTCTCAATGAGGTCTGTACCTGCTTGGTGATCATTCACAACAATATGCCAGTCACCCTCCGGCAGACTCACTTGCTGCTGCTGACCCGTTCCGTTGTAAATTACCACGATCTGATTCCAAGTATCCTGATTCGCTCCGTGATCCAGTGTAAATGCAACCACATTTCCTTCTGCACGCATCATGCGAAGATGGTTACGTACCTGCTCGGCGTTAATCATGCGAAAGGCCGGATGTGTACGCCGCAGATGAATCAAGCCGCGATAATAGTCAAAAACAGGTCTGAATCGAGCTTTGTTAGCCCAAGTGATCGTATTCACGGCGTCCCCGCTGCGATAACTATTGTGATCTCCTGCTTTGGATCTCAGCATCTCATCTCCTGCATGAAGAAATGGAATACCCTGTGAGGTAAGCAAAATTCCTGTTGAGAGCAAGGAACGACGGACCATCTCATGATCAAGTACATCATCCGCATCGACATAACGATAAGGGTCCGCCGCTTTAACCGCCGATTCCGCACTGCCTCCTTCTACGGGCTGCCCGTCTCTCCATACCGGGTAACCGAGATCATGCCTGAGGTACATCGTTGTTGCGATTTTGTCCCATAAGTTGAGATTATCATGTGCCGTCACATAATTAACGGATTCCACCGGTGAAGATGTGAAATCATCCAGCGCTCCGGCTACACCCATGGCAATTTCGTACTCCCTACCGTCTGCTCCGGTAACAAAACCTTTGCCGATCCCATCACTATCCCCTTTGATGGCACTGCGGAAATGATCGTTAAATACAGCAAATCCCTGACCGCGTTGTGTTCCTTTTAACGTTTTCCGATCCAGAGGTGAATCTCCGCCTGTCCACGGCTCCCCGTAGATCAGAAAAGCCGGATCAATCTGTTCTCTTAGCTCGCGGGTCACTTCGTTCATCGTGTCTGTATCAATCAGACCCATGAGGTCGAAGCGAAACCCGTCCACATGATATTCCTCTGCCCAATACAGGAGAGAGTCCAAAATATATTTTCGCACCATGGGGCGCTCCGTAGCCAGTTCATTGCCTACACCCGAACCATTGCTCAATGTGCCGTCCTCACGGTAACGATAATAATAATTTGGTACAATCCGTTCAAAAGGTCCATCATCCACGCTGTACGTATGGTTATAAACCACATCAAGCACAACACGAATGCCTTGTCGGTGCAAGGAATGAATGAGAGCCTTGAATTCCCTGATTCGAACCGCAGGATCACGTGGATTGGTCGCATAGGAACCTTCCGGCACGTTATAGTGCTGTGGATCATAACCCCAGTTGTATGGCAATTTGGCATTCGAACCGACGTCTGCTGTCACTGCCAATTCATCAACCGTCTGATAATCCGCTACAGGCAGAAGATGCACATGTGTGATGCCGAGTTCGACAAGATGGTCTACTCCGATGGAATTGCCACCTCTGTCCGTCAACCCGGAAGCTGTAAATGCCAAATATTTGCCCTTATACGGAATATCGGCATGGGGGTCGGAGGAGAAGTCTCGCACATGTAATTCATATAGCACTGCATCTGCCGGACGCAGGAATACAGGCTTCACATCCTCTTCCCAATCCACTGGATTGGTTGTATCCAGGTCAATGATGGCTGTTCGCTGACCATTCACCGATACAGCACGAGCGTAAGGATCGGGTGCCACTGCAATATGCTGATCATCATGCGTAATGTGATACATATAATAATGTCCGGCCCAATCCCCTTCAAGCTGTACACTCCATATTCCATCCGGGTCACGGGTCATCGACCGTTTCTGTCCGTCATCATGTTCGGTTACTTTACCAGTTGCATCGTAATGTCCCTCATTATCAAAAATGAGTAACGAAACCTGCTGAGCTGTAGGTGCCCACAGCTTGAATGTGCTTGCTGTACGCGTATATGTTAAGCCAAGATCGTTGCCTTCATAACGAAAAGATGTCCATTCCGGCATCGTTCCCACCGCCTTTATATCCATTGATTTCGTGTTGTCCCGATGTTACGGAGCGAGACGTCATTTGTCAACCCGGGGTTGTCTGTACTCAACATATCGGTTGAGCAGAGGCTTTCAATTAGCATATTGAATGTGAAGCAAATCCTCACAGCAATCGCTTTCAAGATACAGCATATGTAAACAAGCGCCATAGATTGACAGCATTTGTACCTGTCCTGATGAAAAAAAGATGGTGAAAAGCAAAACACCCTCGCTCCACAATGGAGAAAGGGTGCAACAAGTTCACTCATCTGAATACATAACCGTCATGGATATAGCAGGAACGCTGACCTGACCGTCTTTGGCTGTACGCAGCGTCTCAGTGCCAGCCTGCCCCTGCTCTACAACCACATTCCATGTACCTGAAGGAACGGAGGTTGTACGGGTTTCTTTGGAAGCATTGTAGATAATGATTATTCGTCCCCATGAATCTCCGACAGCCGTTCCTGCCAGTTCATAGGCCAACAGCCCTTTTCCTTTTTCAAGCAATCGAACATGGAGCTCAATCTCTTCCCGGGTGCGAAGACGAAAGGCAGGATGCTCGCGCCGAAGACGGATCAGGCCACGATAATAATCATAAACAGGCTTAAACTGCTGCTTTTGCTCCCACCGAATGGCATTGACTGAATCTCCACTCTCATGACTGTTGGCATCGCCATATTTACTTCGCAGAAGTTCATCTCCAGCCGCAAGCAATGGAACCCCTTGGGAAGTCAATACTATGCCATTAGCAAGCAGACAGCGCCGGACCGTTTCGTTCTCCAGTATGTGATCCGTGTCAACGTACAAATACGGCTTCGCCTGCTGTACAGCCTCTGCCACGTTGGCGCTGCCTTTCACACGACCATCCTCGCTATATGTGATAAATCCCAGCGTATCGTGCAATCCTTGTGTCTGGACGACTTTGTCCCACAGGTTGAGATTATCATGTACAGTTACATAATTAATCGTTTCAGATGGGCCAGCGGTAAAATCGGTAATGGCTCCCCGTACGCCTGTCCATATGTCATCTTCCTTTCCCTCCGCTCCTGTAGCAAATCCGGTCCCCGTTCCGTCGCTATCGCCTTTGATCGTTCCACGGAAGTTATCGTTAAATACGGCAAACCTGGCTTCGCGCTGTGCTCCCTTAAGTGTCATTTGATCCCCAAGTGGTGATTCCAGCGCACCCCAAGGTTCCCCGTATAAGAGAATGGATGGAGAAACCTCGGCATGCAGTTCAGCTGCGAGCTCTTTCATCGTTGTCATGTCGATCAGACCCATCAGGTCAAAACGAAACCCGTCCACATGGTATTCCTCTGCCCAGTACCGTACGGAGTCGATAATGAACTTACGCACCATAGGTCGCTCGGTAGCCACTTCATTGCCTGTACCTGATCCATTGCTGTACGTGCCATCCGGATTCTGACGGTAGTAATATCCTGGAACAAGCTTCTCAAATGAACTGGCTGCCGTATCAAACGTATGATTGTACACCACATCCATAATGACTCCGATCCCCTTCTGATGAAGGGCGAGTACCATCGATTTGAACTCACGAATTCTTGTCTCCGGCTCATCTGCACGGGATGCATAGGAACCTTCTGGAACGTTGTAGTGGAGCGGATCATAGCCCCAGTTATAACGTGAGCAATCGGAAGTCCCGTCATCTGCCTTCGATTCGTCCACTGTCGCAAAATCATAAACCGGTAGCAGATGTACATGAGTAATTCCCAGTTCAGCCAAATGATCGATTCCCAGTGTATTCCCGTTTGAATCGCGCAGACCTGTCTCGGTAAAAGCAAGATACTTTCCTTTGTGCCTCATGCCGGATGACTCATGGATCGAGAAATCGCGTACATGCAGCTCATATAAGACCGCATCTACCGGGCTCGCCAGTTCTGGACGTATATCCTCATTCCAGCCACTCGGGTGGGTCTGTTCCAGGCTGACGATGACTCCCATTTCTCCATTCATGGTTACAGCTCGTGCATAGGGGTCAACCGCTATCTCCTGCCGTCCGTCCTCAAAGGTGGCTCTGTACATATAACAATAACCGTTCCACTCACCTTCGAGCTTCAGGGACCAGATGCCCTGATCCTGCTTGTGCATAGGTATTTCTTTCTGTTCGTCCTGATTCTTCTGTTCATTGGGATTTCCCCCTGTTGAAGGCGGGGATATCAGCACGTCAACCTGCTTTGCGGTAGGCGCCCACACTTTGAAACTACAGGCTTGTGGTTCCATCGTGACACCCAGATCTCTTCCTTGGTATGTATCTACTACGTTTAATACGTCTAACTTGTGATGGTCATCAATCATGCTGTATATTCCCCTCTCGATGAGCAATAAAATGGATGTGAACAAATGCTCCTTACCTTTTATACCCCTTCTGTCACCTAACCATAATCTCGAGGATGAAAAAGAACATAAAAAACAAGCCATGCTTCACGTCATTTCACGTAAAACACAGCTTGTTCTTCAAATTACTTCCCGTTCAGCTGGGCATAAGACGCTTCAAATTCGGAAATGAGCTGGTCACCACCGGATTTTCTCCAGTTCGCCACTTCCTGCTCCCATCCAGCATCATCGATTTTGCCCATAATGTATTTGGTCTGTGCATCCCAGATCATCTGGTCCAGCTCCTGGCCACGCTCAGTATAGATAGCAGAAGACAAGGTCAGCGCCGGATTTGGAATAGCATACTGCTCATTCTCACGTGCCATCTTCGTGCCCTTCATACCGATTGGTACATCGACAAGCTCAGGCACGTTATAACCTTCAACGCTTAGCAGATTGTCACGATAAGGCTTCACTTCACGCTGGTATCCGTCGAAGTCTTTGAACTCGGTTTTGCCATCTGAAGTCTTCGTATAGTGCACATCTTCCAGACCACGCAACTGAAGTGTACTCAGCGGTTCGTCCATCAGTTGATTCAGGAACGTCAGCACCTGTTTTAACTGTTCTTCGTCCGGTACGGAAGCTTTAGGAATAACAAGCATCCCATAGTTCCCCGGTTCCCCGGCAATTCGAATGCCATCTGGTCCTTGGAACGGGGCCACATCAATCTCGCCATCAGGCACATTTGGTGTCAGCCGTTGCTGGAACGACTTTCCGTTTTGAGCAACACCGTTCAGCTTCATGGCTACGAGACCGGAGTCGATTTTTTTGTCCGCATCGGAAGGGTCCAGCGCTGGGAAGTCACTGTTGATCAATCCCTCACTGAATAGACGCTTGAACAGCTTCATCGTATCCACATATTCTGTGGTCAGGAATTCAGGGGTAAGTTTACCCGCATCATCCACACCCCACTTGTTCACCCCACCAATGCTTACGGCGATCCGTGTGAGCGGAGAGGATACACCTTCGTTGTACTTTTTGAACAGTACCGTTCCATACGTGTCTTCCTTGCCATTACCATCAGGATCATCCTTGCGAATGGAGCGCATCACTTCGTACCAGTCATCCAGTGTTTTCGGTACATCCAACTTCAGCTTGTCGAACCAGTCCTTGCGGTACACGATGGCTGTACGCCCGATATCGCGGAAGTTGGGTACCCCGTAGACCTTTCCTTCGATTTTGATATTGTCAAAATAAGCCTCGGATTGGGCAGACAGGTTTTTGTAATCCTTCAGGTAGGGTCCAATTTCCCAGAACAGCCCCGTTTTGGCTGCGTTAAATGTTGTGGGTACATAATTCACGCGCATGATGGTTGGCATCTCGCCCGAAGCTACCATGACATTCACTTTATCATCAAAAGCAGATTGCGGAATCCACTGTACACTGACATCCGTATTCGTATATTCCTCAATCTTTTGTTCAATCCCGTTCTCCTTGGCTGGCACATCACCAACCTGCATCAAAGAAATCGAAATGGGAAGCTTGCCTTCCCCTGCCGCAGGCGCTTTCTCTCCCCCACAGCCTGCAAGCAGTCCGGCGGACATTGCACCAACCACGACCAATCCGCCTAAACGAGACATCCGACCTTTTGGACTCATGAACCATCTCTCCTTTGGATAAAGGTTATGTACTTAAGCACTCGGATGACAGAACAACCTTCTGATCGCTGTTATCCCCAGATTTTTTTTGATTCCCTTTTAAATAAAGGGGAAAATCCGGGGATAAGCGTATGCTTCCGATGCAGCTTTCTTTCAGAAAGCTTTTAGGCGAACGCTTCGCTTCCTCAGGTTATTTCTGTCCTCTCCGTTCTCATACATGTTAGTTGGGCTTGTAAAGTTCCATCTCCACTCCTGCCAAAATAAATGGAGCTACCGATTTCGGATCATTGATCCGAATGGATTCAGTCACATAATACTCGTATGACCCGTCACGATACGGGGTACCGCCCAATCCTGCTCCGCCATTACACTGCGTCATGGACAATACACCTTCACGGTCCGTTTGCAGCAGATGCAGCAGCAGACCCTGATAACCCTTTTCTGCGATCGCTTTAAACTTGCCACTCAGATAACCCTTACGTACGCCCTTCGCCAGTGCATATACAAACATTGAGGTTCCCGAAGCCTCCAAATAATTACGCTCACGCCCTGGCTGATCGAGCAAATGAGGCCATAACCCGGACTGTTGGTCCTGTACATGTACAAGCGCATTCGCTACACGTTCGAAAATCCCCACAATCTGACCCCGCTGCTCATGATCTACAGGCAGATGATCCAATGTATCCACTACCGCCATCACATACCAGCCCATCGCCCGGCTCCATACATGCGGAGAACATCCGGTTTCTCCCGAGCTCCAGCGCTGTTCCTTGCTCTCATCCCAGGCATGGTACAGCAGACCACTGCGTGGATCACGTGTACGTTTCTCCACCAGCAGCAGCTGTAATGCCGCCTTGTCAAACCACTTCTCCTCGCCTGTAACCGAACCATACTGCGTTAGGAACGGCGTGGCCATATACAGCCCATCCAGCCACATCTGGAACGGATAGATTTTCTTGTGCCAGAATCCACCTTCACTCGTACGAGGCTGTCCCTTAAGCTGTACCATGAGCAAATCCGCGGCTTTACGGTATTTCTCTTCACCCGTTTTGTCCAGCAACAGGAACAGCGATTTCCCCTGGTTAATCTGGTCCAGGTTATACTCCTCGACTGCATAGGAGCGAATCGAGCCATCTTCCTGAATGAAGTTATCCATCAGTTCACGGATGTAGTCGAAATATTTCTGTTCTCCGGTATGGGTGTACAGCTCTTCCAGCGCTTTCAGCAGACAACCATTTTCATAATGCCAGGTCGGATACAGCTCATGATTGCGATAACTTTCCATGAACTGTTCAGCCATCCGTACCGGTGTGAATTGCAGGGTTTCTTTCATGATGTTCCTCCGCTTCCGGCTTTTTATTTAGCCTGTTTTTTGTAGTCTTCGGCATATTCCTCACGAATTTTGGTACCGCCCGCATTGCCCCAATTCTCGATTTCCTGTTTCCAGCCATTTTCATCGATTTTGCCCATAATATATTTGGTCTGCGCATCTGCAATCATCTGATCCAGATCTGCCCCACGGTCGCCATAAGTAGACGAGTACAAGGTTAATGCAGGGTTTGGCACAGCATGTTCCGCCAGCTCTTTGGCAAGTTCCGTACCCTTCTCACCGAGTTCGGTATCTTTCAATTTCGGCACATTGTATCCTTCTACGTAAGGCAAGTTATCACGATATGGCTTCACTTCACGCTGGAACGCATCGAAGTCGCTCATCTCCACTTGGTCTTCGCCAGCCTTCTTGTAATGTTTGTCTTCAATACCACGCATCAGCAGTGTCGCCATCTCCGGGTCCATCAATTTATCCAGGAAAGACAACAAGTTTTTCAGCTCATCTTCGGATTTCACCGTCGCTTTTGGGAAGGCCAGAATACCGGAGTTACCCGTCTGCCCCGCTACACGGTCGCCACTCACGCCAAGCAAACCTGCAATGTCTACTACGCCATCCGGGTCATTCTTGGACAGACGCTCTTGCTGGCTCTTCCCGTTCTGGGCAACACCGATACGCATGCCAACAACGCCTGTATCATATTTCTTCTCCGCTTCTGTGGAGTCAAATACGGCAAAGTCCTGATTCAGCAGTTTCTCGCTATACAAACGTTTCAGCAAATCCAGCACCTGCATATATTCCGGTGTCATGAATTCCGGCGTAAAACTGCCGTCATCTTCTACCTTCCACTTGTTTGGTGCACCAAAACTTACGCCAAGACGTGTAGTGAAGGAATATTGATCCTCGTTATACTTTTTGAAAAGCATTAGTCCAAACGTATTATCCTGACCGTCTCCATCCGGATCGGAGGTCGCCAGCGTCTTGATCGTTTCATACCATTCATCCGGTGTCGTTGGTACCTTGAGATTCAACTTATCAAACCAGTCTTTACGGTAAATCACCGTTGCACGGGCAATATCAGAGAATACGGGTACCCCGTAGATTTTGCCTTCCACCTTGATATTGTCGAAGAAACGCTCGTTCTGTGCAGACAGATTTTTATAATCCTTCAACAAAGGTCCAACTTCCCAGAATACATCGTTACGCATCGCACTGGTTACGGTTGGGTTATACTGCACTTTCACAATTTTGGGCATATCGCTGGATGCGATCATGACATTAATTTTGTCATTGTAAGCCGAAGCCGGAATCCATTGAATGTCCAGTTTGGTGTTCGTATACGCCTCGATCTTTTGCTGAACCTCATTACCTTTGCTCGGTACGTCGCCCACCTGTGCTATTGCAATGGACACGTTCTGCACGCCGCCCTCGGCAGCCTGACCTTCATCCGATCCGCATCCTGCCAGCAGGCCTGTTACCAATGCCAGTGTGCTCAAGACAGCTACGGCTTTCTTTTTTGTTGCTTTCATTAAACGAAAACCTCCCCTGTTTTATACAGTCATGAACCCGTTCTGATGTACAACCATGCGCATTTTCAACCTTTTACCGATCCCAGCATCACTCCTTTGGCAAAGTGTTTTTGCAGGAACGGATACACCAGCATGATTGGAATCGTGGAGAACACGATAACGGCCATGCGAATGGTAAGCGGCTGAATCTCGGTCTCTTCGATACTGGTATCCCCGATCCGGCTCTGAGCCAGGATGACAATTTCCCGCAACCATACCTGTACGGGCCACTTTTCACTATCGTTGATATAAATGACAGCGTTGAAGAAGCTGTTCCAATGAGCCACCGCGTAAAAGAGAGAAAATGTAGCCATTGCTGGCATCGACAAAGGCAGAACAATACGGAACAATACGCCCACATCGTTACATCCATCAATTTTGGCGGCATCCTCCAGTTCGTCCGGTATGGCTTGGAAGAAGTTCTTAAGTACGATCAGGTTGAACGCACTAATTGCGGTAGGCAGCATCAAAGACCATAATGTATCGGTCAGGTGCAATGATTTTACGACAAAGTAGGTTGGGATCATTCCCCCGCTGAAAAGCATGGTGAACAGTACACCCAGCAAGATCGGCTGACGTCCACGCAAGTATCTTCTGGAGAGCGGATACGCCATAAGCGACGTGAACAGCAGGTTAAGCAGTGTTCCGATGACGGTGATGTAGATTGATACACCCAGACTGCGAATCAATGTGTCTGTAGAGAAGATATAACGGTAAGCAGCAAGGGAAAATTCTTTCGGAAAAAGAATGAATCCTCCCTTCGCTACTTCATGTGGACTAGTAAACGAGACGGCCAAAATATAAATGAACGGGATAACGGTCACGATTCCGATCAATAGCAGAAAACCATGATTGAGGATATCAAAGATCCGGTTGCCCCACGTTTTATCCTGTTGCATCTTAATGTTCACTCCTGTCTGGTGAAGAACGTCTGCTGCCAAGCGTTAGTAGACGCCTTCCTCCCCGAATTTTTTGGCCATCGTGTTGGCACCCAGTACAAGCGCCAATCCGACCACCGACTTGAACAAACCAACAGCAGCACTATAGCTGTACTGTGCCTGTGTGAGACCTTTGGTGTAGACGTAGGTATCAAATACCTCACCCACATCCCGGTTCGTCGGCGTGAGCATCAGGAAGATCTGTTCAAAGCCTGTATCCAGGAAGTTACCCAGACGCAGAATGAGCAAAATAATGATTGTACTGCGGATGGCAGGCAGCGTAATATGCCATGTCTGACGCCAGCGATTGGCACCATCCATCCGTGCAGCTTCATAGAGCTGTGTATCTACACCGGAGAGTGCCGCAAGGAAAATAATCGTGCCCCAACCTACCTCTTTCCAGATGGATTGTCCAACAATCATCGTTCGAAACCAGCCAGGCTCAAGCAGGAACGCCACTTTTTGCCCCGTCAGGTTATAAAGTAATTCGTTAATAGCTCCGCCCTCGGTTGTGAACAGCATGTAGAACACACCAACCACAACAACCCAGGAAACAAAGTGCGGAACATATACCAGCGTCTGTACAAATCGTTTGAATCGTTCACGGCGAACTTCATTCATCATGAGTGCCAATACAATTGGCAGCGGGAAGAAGAACACCATATTATAAATCGCTAGCAAAAACGTATTCCGGAACAAAGTCCAGAACTGCGGTTCCCCGAAGAAACGCTGGAAGTGCTTGAACCCTACCCAGTCGCTGCCCAGAATGCCCTTGTAAGGCGTGTAATCCTGAAAAGCCATCGTAATGCCGTACATGGGTATGTATTTGAAAATAACAAAGTAGAGCACGCCCGGTATCAACATAATATAGAGCCACCGGTTTTTGATGATGTCCCTCCACAGCAGGTTTTTGTCACTGCGGGTAGCGGGTCGTGTCCGAGCCGCCGTTTCGGCTTTCATAGTGTCTTCCTCCCCACGTTGGAAACGATTACAAAATATCACTTCCTGAATTCATGTCTTCATTGTGGAGGATAAACGGGTAACTGGCTATCGTCTCGTTTTAGCTTCTTGTTTTCCCTTATGCAGCAAGGGTTTAAGGCATTTGTAACTCTGGGTTGCTCCCCTGAATGAACCACATTTAACCTTCGATATTCCCGTCTTAACCCTGCTCCGAACACAGAACAAAGAATGACCCTAAAACAAAGAAAAACCTGCCTGCCATGGCAGGCAGAGCAGGTTGCTTTTATCGCTGCTGCTCCCGGTATTTTCCGGGGGTAGTTCCCGTAATTTTACGAAATGTACGGATAAAAGCGGTAGGGTTCGTGTAATTGAGTTTCTCGGCAATCTCTGATATTTTCAGGTTGGTCGTCTGCAGCCAGGTTTTAGCTTTTTCCATCCGGTATTCGGCAAGGTATTCCGTAAAGTTCACACCAGCCTCCTTCTTGAACACACGGCTCAGATAGACTGGATGAAAATTCAGTTCTTCTGCGCAAGCTTCCAGTGACAATTCACGATCATATCGCTCCTCGATCAGCCGAATCATGCGCCGGGCAATATTCAAATATTGTGACTCTTCCTGTTCGCGCCAGAATCGAATGACAGGTTGAAATAAACATTTGCGGAACCAGTTCGTCATTTCATCCAATGTGGACAACTTCAGCAATCGAGCCATGGAGGCCTTTTCACCCAATACTTCCGCAACATTCCCCCCCTGCTCCTGTACAAGCTGATACACACGGGACAATAGCTGAACCATGATAACGGGGTATTCGCTGAAGTGCAGCTTCTTGTCCGCGAGCAGACTGAGGTATTGCTTAAAGTACGCATCGGTTTTCTCCTCGTCCCCTTGCTTGAGTGCAGAAGCCAACTGGTCCTCAATCATCCTGAGCTGTGTATATAACGCTGCCTCCGTCTGTCCGCGCGGCTGAATATCCTCGTAATGCAAAATAATACGACTGCCCAGACTTACCCTGCCTTGCAGAGCCTCACGACTCTCCTGGTAAGCCCTTGGCGAATCACCTATTGCAGAATAGGAACGACTAATACCGATACTTACAGGCAGGTTCAGATAGGTAACGACCCGCTCACGGATCAATTCCGCTTGAGTGTGCATCCACTCTTTTAGTTGTACTTCATCATCCAGCACGGATGCCAATACCGTAACTTGGGCGTCATCAATCATGACAGGTGCGAAACGAATCTCAGAGGGCAGCAGTTCACCAACCATATTGTTTAATGCGAACAGCAGCAGATCCCGGTCCTGCTCTTCATACCTTGTCCCTTCAAGGGTGTCAATCTGAAGTGTAAGTACCCCAAGTCTAGCCCATGAGGTTGGAAAATCGTATAACTGACCCTGATATCTGAAGTCATCTTCCGATATTTTGCCTGTAAGCAGTTTGGTCATAAAAAATTCCTGCAAATGAACATGCTGTCCCTTCATCTGCTCACGCATCGTTTTCTCCGAGCTGAACAAAGTCGATAATCGCTCTTCAATGTATATAAATTCATCCTGACGGCGTCCCGACGGAGCCATTGGAGAATCCAGTCCTTTCGTAAACTGCAGAAGTCTGGAAATGGGAGAATACATCTTACGACTGCCATAGAAGGCTACTAGTCCCGTCAAACATAACATGACCAGCGTAGCCACACCTGTAACCAATGCAATTTTCTGCGACTGGGCAGTTATCTGACTCAGCGATACAACGGACACATACAACCAGCCATTGAGTGGGGACTGCCTGTAGCTAACCGCCACCTGACTTCCTTCCACCTCTGCGCTGAAGAAACCCTCCGACTGTCCCGTCGTTTCTACCTTTTCGTGGATTTCCTGATTCAGCGCATCGTATTTCCCGTCTTGTTCTGTATCATTGAGAAAATATTTCTGCTCCCGATCAAGGACGTACATATCCCCTGAATTCGGATTTCGACTTAGAAATGTGCTTAGCTCTGTATCGGCTATATCTATAACCAGAAATCCCTTTGGTTTCACATTCGTCGGTATCATCGGAATCTTGAATACCATGCTGACCACATTGTCGGATGAAATAAGGGTAGGCGCTTGTTCTTGTGCCGCTTCACCGACTCCGGCCGATACCGGTATACTTTCATTGGTTGAACTCACATTTTGCGTCACCCAAAACAGGCTGTTTGTATATTTCAAATAAGAGCCTATCCGGTCCCGAATACTGAAATCATCCAATTTTCCAAAGGATCGCATCGAAACAACCCAGTCTTCATCCAGATTCACGAGATAGGCCTGATCAATATTTGTAACCGATTGCAAATTATTAAATCCGGAAGTCAGATCACGAATTTCCTGAAATTCGCTGCTGTCCAGCGGTTTTTTCATCGCTTGTAATACCAGTGGAGAATTCACATATTGGATGGACGATAATTGCAGGCTGCGCAAAACTTGCTCTACCCGCATTTGGGTCTGATGCAGAATCTGCAAATTACTCTCCCGCACCTTCTGCTCAATGTCACTTGAGGCAATCGAATAGGAGACCGAACCAATTATAATGACCGGAAGGGCTCCGAGTATCATGGTAAAACAGAGCAAACGCAGCAGGTATTTAGGCAAAAAGAGCATCCTCCTTTGTGCATTTTGCGTGATTTGAACGAGAACGATTTCGGAATCACTTCCCGAACTAATGCAAAACGTATGTATAATATCGCTTTCATTGGATTAATTTACTATTGTTATTTTAAAACCCATTGTTATTCAAGTCCACTATTTATTATTGAAGGTTGACTTCAAAGCAATTTCCAGTTTATATTAGTTGCATATTCCTCAATCAAAGGAGAGATTTTGATGTCGGTGAGCGTTCTTAACTAACAAGTTTCATATTCAGGAGTTTGGCCTTCGATTCACTTGTGCCTTGTGGCATACGTGTATTTCATGATGCGCCATTACCCTGTACTTAGTTAAGAACAGCGGATATCATAAATCGCCTCCGGGATTGTACGTGTCCGGGTCTATTTCCGCGCTGTGTTCAGCGTGGATTTTTTTGTATAGACCTATAACGGGCCCTACTTTCCCGTACGTTAAGGGCGGAGAATGACGTTTGTTCATTCTCCGCCCTTTTTGCGTTTTCCGGGAATATGTCCCATCGCTTTAACCGAAATTCCATTTTATATCCAAGGAGAGATCAAGCATGAATGAAAAAACTTTAACCAGTCTGGGTTATCCCCAAATTCAAAAAAACGTTGCAGCCTGTGCCCTATCCTATTTGGGCAAACGTTACGCAAGAGACATGAAGCCAATGGTGGACGCTTCTCTGATACAAATGCGTCTGGAAGAGACCGCTGAAGCGGCTGCTTTGATTCGTAACGGCGCCAGTGTGCCCATTCCATCACTGGATGGCATGGAGACCATTATGGACCTGCTAGGTACCGGTTATTTATTTACGGAACGTGATTTCAGCCATCTCGCTCAGTTTCTTCGCAGCTGCGCACAGCTTATGAAATACATGGAGGGCAAATCCGAAGTGGCCCCGACAGTTAGTCGCTACGCTTCATCCATGATATGGATGGAATCCCTGCTGAGTGAGATTGAACGCTGTATCCATAGTGGACGCATTCAGGATCAGGCGAGCAAGGAGCTGATACGTATTCGTAAAAAAATGACGGTGAATGAGGAACGCATGAAACGCAAGCTGGATTCTCTTATAAGCAAACACCGCTCCATCATGCAGGAAAATGTGATTAGTCAGCGTGGTGGAAGAACAGTGCTGCCCATTAAGAAAGAATTCCGCAAACACGTTAAAGGCAGTGTGCTGGATGAATCGGGAAGTGGCCAAACCGTATATATTGAGCCTGCTGAATTAGTAGGTCTGCAAATGGAGCTGGCTTCACTGCAAGCCGAGGAATCACGGGAGGAGATGAAAATTCTCGGTGACTTAACCTCCCTCACAGATTCTTATAATCGAGAAATCTCACTAAACACGGAAACGGTAGGAATTCTGGATTTCCTGTTCGCCAAAGCGAAATATGCGGCGACCATGGATGGACGGACTGTACGTGTCAATGCCAATGGACGGGTTCGGCTTCATAATGCCCGCCATCCATTTATGGGTGCATCCATGGTTCCGCTTGATTTTGCAATCGGTCAAACGTATTCTTCACTAATCATTACAGGGCCGAATACGGGTGGCAAAACGGTTGCACTCAAAACATTGGGTCTGCTCACCTTGATGATGCAATCCGGTCTGCTTGTGCCTGTCGCTGAAGATGGCGAGATGGCCGTATATCATGAAGTCGCTGTGGATATCGGTGATGGACAGAGCCTAGAGCAAGCACTCAGTACCTTTTCTGCACATATTCGCAACATGATTGGCATCCTGGAGCAAGCCGATTCATCGACACTTGTTCTTATTGACGAGATGGCCTCCGGTACCGATCCCGGTGAGGGAGTGGGACTCTCGATCGCCATGCTGGAGGAGCTGCACAGCCGTGGAGCTACCGTTATCGCCACAACCCATTTTGGGGAAATCAAACATTTTGCAGCAGCCACGCCTGGATTTGAGAATGCCCGAATGGAGTTCGATACAGTCTCTCTTCAACCTCTTTATCGATTGCGGATCGGAGAAGCAGGGGACAGCTATGCCTATTCCATTGCACTGAAATTGGGTATGCCACAGCGTATTATTGAGCGCTCCAAGCTCATTTCAGATCAGGGTGTCCCACAAAGTGTCTCTTCCAGCTTCACTTCATCCGTGCCTAACGTAAATTCAACGTCATCGCAAATAAACAGCACGGTTGAACAAGAACAATGGAATGAAACAAAGAACAAGACGAAACCTGTCAGCCCGTCCGTACAAACTGAAACAAAAAAGCAATCTGCTGATCGGCCTGAACTATTAGAACCCGCTTCCCCTGCCAAAGCATTCCGAAAAGGGGATCGCGTCTATGCAGCTTATCTGAACCAGTCAGGCATCGTCTGTGATGTGGAGGACAGTCGCGGAAATATCGGAGTCATGCTGCGCGGACGTAAAGTCAAAATTCACAAGAAACGTCTAACTCTGCACATCTCCGCAGATGAACTATATCCGGGTGACTATGACCTCGACATTGTGCTGGAGACCAAAGAGAACCGTAAGAAACGCAAACTGATGAGTCGCAAGCATGTGGAAGGACTAAAGATTGAATTGCCCCCTGAAGAATAACCACAGGATTGATATAATGGGTTGAGTTGCTATACTTTAATAAACCTATCGATCGTTCGTGGTTTGAAATTCATGGGGGAAGGAAGACTCGTATGTCTGTTGAGCAAGATACAAAGAAAGTCACTCCAGAAGTTCTTGTATGTCCTTTGTGTGGGGAGGCCAATGGCTGCTCCTATGCCGCTGGTCGTCCTCATTCAGAATGCTGGTGTAACCGGGCTGTGTTCCCAGAAGGGGTATTTGACCCCATTCCGGCAGAACAGCGAAGGAAGTCCTGCATCTGCGAGGCATGTCTGGATACGTATAAAAAGAAGACAGAGCAAAATAAAGAGCCCCACAGTTAACCCTGTGAGGCTCTTCTTCTATCGATATGATGTTGTATTGAAATACAGACCGTTACTTCTGCAGTTGTTGATAATGCGCTACAGCCTGCTTCAGTACAGGATGACTCTCATCCATGGACGTATACTGGCTGAGTGCTGCTTCAATCCCTTTTTGCTGGATCGTAGTCTGGAGTTCTACTGCTTCCGGGTCTTCGGAAATGTCGAACTTGCAGGCAGCGGCCATGCCCATTGCCAAATGTGTTGTCTCCGTTCCATACTCGTAAGCCTGGAGAGCCGGGCGAACCAGACGGTCATTCGGGGACAGTTTCCGCAGTGGAGAACGTCCTACACGAGTTACTTCGTCCGTCAGATGCGGGTTAACGAACCGTTCCAATATTTTGGCAATGTACAACTGATGATCGTCGGCATTGAATCCAAAACGCTTCACCAAAACTGCTCCGGTTTCCTGCAAGGCACCATATACGATGGATTTGACTTTTTCATCGGCAATTGCCTTCTGAATTGTATCAAACCCGTTCACATATCCAATATAAGCGGCAATACAGTGTCCAGTATTTACGGTAAACAACTTCCGTTCGATATAAGGCTCCAGATCATCCACATACATTACACCCTCAACCGGTTTGAACGCAGGGGCCATTTGTGAACGGTCAACAACCCATTCATAGAAAGGTTCTACCTGTACATGCAATGGATCTTCATGATGCTGAATCGGCACAATCCGATCCACCGCAGAGTCCGGGAAATACACATACTGATCCGCAAGCAGGCGAGTCCGCTCATCAAGCAAACCATATACATGTTCTTTCAGCTGAGTGCTGGCTCCAATTGCGTTTTCACAAGCAATGATGTGAAGCGGCTGGAAGACATCGCCTGTTCCCAGTCTGGATGTAAGTCCTTTGGCAATACCCGGAGCAATATGTTTCAGAATGTTCACACCTACTGCGGTTGTGATCAGTTCAGCTTCTGCAACGTTCTGAGCAACGGTATCCAGATTGGTTCCATCGATGGCACTCACACCGGTAACTGTCTCCAGGTCCTTGGCCTCGTTAGCCAGTTCAACCGTGTACTCTCCACGCTGCTCCAGAGCCTTAACCAGCTCCTGGTTAACGTCCGAGAAAACGACATTGTAGCCTGCACGGGACAGAATCAAACCGATAAAGCCACGTCCAATATTACCTGCTCCAAAGTGAAGGGCCTTCATAGTTCCATTTCACTTTCCAAAATAGTGATGACTTCTTCAGCGGTTTGAGCATGACGCAAAGCTTCCATGTTCTCTTCCTCGGCGCAGATGACTGCGATGCTGGTCAGGATCTCCATATGTTCTCCGCCCTGAGCAGCGATACCAATGACCATATACGCTTTCTCTTCCCCAAAATCAACACCCTGCGGGAACTGAATGACCGATATACCTGTGGACAGGATGAATGATTTGGATTCCTTCGTGCCGTGTGGAATCGCAAGTCCGTTGCCGACATACGTGGAGACAATCTCTTCACGCTCCAGCATTTTGTCAATGTATTCAGCGGTGATATGTCCCGCGTCTTTCAAAATTTGACCTGCCATTCGAATCGCTTCGTATTTATCCTGAGCCGTTGCATTCATGATGACTTTATCTTTAGTTAACACACTCATGTTTGAATACCTCCAATTTCTGTTTTGCTGCGGTAAAATCCCGCAAGTTCTTGGGACAAGTAATGAATAAGATCATCCCGGTTGCCTTTTTCAAGTAATGTGATCATTTCTTCCTGCAACAATAGTGCACTGATCTCACTCAGTACCTCCAAACTTTCCTTCGATAACTGTCTGGGTCCTAGCATCAAAAGCACATGGCTGACACCTGTCGGGTCTTCCGGCGTGCGCAGAAGCGGCTCTGTCAACTGGAACAGCGTGATTGAAGGACTGTGAATGCCATCACTGCGTGTATGAAACAAAGCGAGGGAAGTCCCCGGAATTTTCTGGCTTCCAACCGCTTCACGCTCCTCCAGCAGCCTGGCAATCTCTTCAGGATTATTTAACACACCAGAATGATGTAAAACGCTGCACATGGCGTAGGCCGTGTCAAAAAATCCAATCTTCTGATTATCCAGCGGGAACACCTGAAACTTGCCGATAATCTGTACGATTTCAATCAGGGTCGCTTCCAGTCCAACCGGATCGGAAATTCGTCCTGTTGACCTTGAATCTACTTCAGGTGGGGGACTATGTTCCCGCTGAAGCGTCGTTGTCCTGATGAAGTGCCTTAAACGTTCACTTTCTTCTGCCGTCAGCAGTGGGCTCACCTTGTAGTATTGATGTTTATCCATTGGCAGATCCACAGTAGAGAGAACCAGATCATATTCCGTCTTTGGTATACGCGCGGCTTCATACCAGGACACACTGTCCACAATCCGAATCTCGGGAATTTCCTTGGACAGGCGGCTCGATAACATCCGTGAAGATCCGATCCCGCTCGTACAAACGACGACAGCCCTGATTTCACGTTTCAGCACCCGCAGTCGTTCAATGGAAGCACCGAAGTGCATCACCAAAAATCCGATCTCCTCATCCGGAACATCCGTATTGGGCCAAGCCTCTCGCACTGCTTGCTTTACATCCTCAAACAGTGATTCATAATCCTTGCGGATCTGCTGAAGCAACGGATTACGGATGAGCTGCCGCTCATCCATTCTTTCCAGCACCGGCTCCATATGGGCAATCAGACCTTCACGGAGCAGACGATCCTCATGGAACGAATAATGAGTTTTCTGTTGCATCCGGTCTGTGAGGGAACGAACCATGTCAAGTAAAACCAGATCGTCTACGGGCAGCAGACGCGAGGAATGAATCGATTGCTCGATTTCAATCAGCAGCCTGTGAAAATAAGCCTGCTCCTCGCTCACAAACTCCAGCCCAAGTTGGGCAGATAGAACACCGCACAGTCTGGAAGCTAAATATTCCGGCACCTTCTGCTCGTCTTGCAGAGGCATTCCAACATCTTTTTTGTCTTGCTGAGTATTCCGCCCTATGCCAAAGCCTTTGCGAATCCGCACAACGGCTACAGACAATTGGATCAGTAGCTTCATGTATTGACGCTCCGGTATATTTTCCAACCACTCAATATCCGGCTGCCATAATGCATTTTCGACCGTAAGTACATCCTCATGTCCTATCATTTCCAGAAGTTTGCTGCTTACTTTGGAACCCCCTTGCTCCGCCTGTCTACCGAACAAATCGGATTCATCCAGATATTCAAGAGCGAGGGCTGAGATAGCCATGCGATGAGCAAGCTCGCTTCCATTGATCTTGACCCCATATCCACGTCTGCGAACCAGCTTCAATCCTGCAAGCTGAATGCGTGGCTCCAGATCGTCCAGATCATTACTTGCCGTAGACACGGTTACCTTCAGATCTGAGGCCAATGCAAGCAGCTTCACAGGCTCGGATTCATCAAGCAAAATACAAAGCATGAAGAGTTTACGCTCTTCGGGCGTAAACTCCACATATTCGTTAAGCTCAAGTTGTTGACGCAATACGGCCAAATCATCGGAACCGGGATCAATTCGAACCCCGGTTCCCGATTTTTTTTCTAATCTCATGCCAAGGGGCTCAAGCCATTGTTCAATCATCTGCAACTCTCGATGTACGGTACGAGTGCTTACTTTGACCGCAACAGCTATATCGCCAGCAGTTACCTCATGAGGATGCTCCAGCAGGAACTCCACGATCTCACGCTGTCTCCTTGTAATATTACTCATCAGGAGTCGGATTTGAGGCGCTCCACCAGTGCCTCATATTCAGGACTCTTCAGGAAGTTGTCGATGGAAATATGCTCTGCATTTGGAGCCACGGATTTGGCCCGGTCTGTCAATGTTTTCTGTGTGATGACGATGTCAGCATCTTGTGGAATCTCACTGATCGCCGTGTTGGTTACAGCGACATCCACACCGGCTGCTTTCATTTTCTTCCGCAGAATCGAGGCACCCATGGCACTCGAACCCATACCTGCATCACAGGAGAATACAATTTTATTGATATCCGTTTTTACTGCCGAAGAAGCAATATCGGCTGCACGGTCAGCTTCACGATTGTCTTTATCAACGGTGAGGTTGCCTGTTTTGCCCTGATTTTTCATATCTTTCATACGGTTGGACGCACTGTCCAGATCTTCTTCATCGTTCTTCTGTTTACCAGTTTTGAGCAGTATGGATGCTACGAGGAACGAGATGATCGCAGCTACGGCTACCCCTGCAAACATGCCAAGGTATCCACCCTTAGGTGTTAACAACGAGTAGGCAATGATACTTCCCGGTGACGGTGCTGATACCAAACCTGCTCCAGTCAACATGAAGGTCAATGTACCCGCCACACCACCAGCCATCGCAGCCAGAATCAGTATCGGTCTCATCAGAATGTAAGGGAAATAAATCTCGTGAATCCCGCCAAAGAAATGGATGATTACAGCACCTGGAGCGGAAGATTTGGCTGATCCGCGACCGAAGAAGCAGTATGCCAGCAAAATACCGAGTCCAGGTCCTGGATTGGATTCAAGCATGAATAATACGGATTGACCCAATTCTCTTGCTTGATCTGTAGCAATTGGTGTCAGAATCCCATGGTTGATCGCATTGTTCAGGAATAATACTTTTCCTGGCTCAATGATCAGATTGACCAGCGGGAGAAGACCAGCATTCATCAAAGCTTCTACCCCAGCTGATAACACCTTGCTAATCGCTTCAACGAAAGGCCCGATGCCTTTAAGGGCTAGAAGCGCCAAAATCCCACCAATAATACCAGCGGAGAAGTTGTTAACCAACATCTCAAACCCTGATTTGATTTTGCCATCGACAGCCTTGTCAAATTTCTTAATGACCCAGGCTCCCAACGGTCCGGCTATCATGGCGCCAAGAAACATTGGAATGTCACTGCCGACAATAACCCCGATGGTCATAATTGCACCGACTACACCACCACGTTGGCCGTGTACCATGGTACCGCCTGTGTAACCGATAAGCAAAGGCAGCAAATATTTGATCATTGGATCAACCAATAATGCAAAATCTGCGTTAGGGAACCATCCTTTTGGAATGAACAATGCCGTAATCAGCCCCCAGGCGATAAAAGCACCCATGTTCGGCATAACCATACCACTCAGGAAACGTCCAAACTTCTGAACGCCGACCCGTATTCCTCCGCTTTTTTCGGACTTTGCGTCCACTGAACTCATATTGAAAACCTCCTCAACATATTAAACCTTGATTCCACTGAATTTTGACAACGATGATCCAGACGAACGAAGGTATAAATCTGCAATAAATCTTAATTTACAACCATATCGTAAATGAAAACGGTATCTTCTACAACGAAATGAAAACCTACTTCCGTCATGAACGTTGATGACAAGATTTAAATTTAAAGGATTGTTCCATATTTAAACCTGTATATGGATCGAAAACTGTTATTCCCTTTCATGTATCATACCCACGAGTTGCCCCATTTTACTGACAAATGAAATTGTAAATTTATTCTATTTGGGCGAGCTGTTTCTACCTCATTAGAAATGATGATGAAACATGTTAGATTGATATTTATTCCATCTAATTCGTCGACTAACAACGGAAAAAGGCGCAATTACTTCATCCTGATTCAGATGAGGCAATTGCGCCTAAATATTTTCCGAATAAGCAATATCACCATTCGGAGCTATAATCAATCGATTCATTTTATTACGTTAAAAGGACTTTTACATCAAGCTAAAACTCTCTATCCAACCGGTGAATTGTACCTTATTATTATTCCGTATGTTTACGATACGCATCCGCGTTCATCAATGTGGAAAGTGCTGCTGTCAGGTCGCCCTCAACACGAATCTCGATCATCCAGCCTTCCTCATATGGAGAGTTGTTAACCAGCTCCGGGGAATCCTGCAATGCATCATTCACAGCAATAATCGTTCCACTGACAGGAGAAAACAAATCCGAAACGGTTTTGACGGATTCAATCGTTCCAATACCATCTTCCGCTTTTACATCCGATTCAAGGTCAGGCAATTCCACAAACACAATGTCACCCAGCTGATGCTGCGCGAACTCGGTAATACCAATACGTACGGTATCCTCCCCTACGGTCTGCACCCATTCGTGCTCTTCACTGTACAGGAAATCACTTTTCAATTCGCTCATCGATATCCGCCTCGCTTTTCATTAATGAGTGCATGCGTTTCTTTGACCTTAACCTTTTTCCCAGAACATAGCGTATGATATTTTCGATTCAAATGTCAAGATACCTCACAATTTATTTGTATTTCTTCCTTATATGTCTGTAACTCAAATGGACCCTCCCTACATATAATGGTGAATATTAGAAAAGTAAGCGCACTCTTTATAAATAAACGAACATTATATAATCAATAGCAAATATCATTCGGATTTTTTATTAATTTCTATGATATCGTTCTTGACATCAATAGTCGATTCAGGCTTTAATGAGAGTAGTAAATGTGTTTAATTGGTCTATGCAATACCCGCGGATGAATGTAAAGGGAGAGATTACCCTTGACACCGACTCAGGGTGTACATGCGGTAACGCCGAAGGAGTAAACCACCGACAAGCGGAGGTGAATCTCTCAGGCAAAAGGACTTTTACGGGACGCAACTCTGGAGAGCATCTAATCGCCCTGTGTGGGCGTTATGATCACCCAAGGGGAAACCTGCTGCATCAGGCGGCGGGGTAACTCTCAGGTACCAAGGACAGAGCCTAAGAATACAGCGTGCTTCTGGCATGCCGATTCTTTGGCCTGTCCTTTTCCTTTTTCCCAAAAAACGAAAACAGGTTATAGAGCGGCGCTGCCTATAGCGTCCTTACCTTACTTTTATAATAAAATATGATGCCAGATTCATTGATCCATGGTTATACACTCGGCCGGTTGACGGCCCATGACGAGGTGATTGGATGTCCGATTTGCTTAGAACCCCACTCTTTCCACTCTATCAGCAATATGAAGGCGTACGATGCATTGATTTTGGTGGCTGGGAGCTCCCGGTACAATTCAGTGGAATTCAGAAAGAGCATGAAGCGGTGCGAGAACGTGCCGGATTGTTTGATGTATCCCACATGGGCGAATTCACAGTACAAGGTGAACACTCAGAAGCTTTTTTACAGCACATGACCACCAATGATGTAACAACACTCGTTCCCGGTCAGGCCCAATACACGTTAATGTGTTATCCGGATGGCGGCGTGGTCGATGATCTGCTGATCTATAAACTGAAAGACCAGCATTATATGCTGGTGGTTAACGCCTCCAACATCGACAAGGACTGGGCATGGCTGCAACAGCACATGATGCCAGGCGTAACGATGTCCAATGATTCGGATCAAACGGCGCTTCTTGCTCTGCAAGGTCCGCTGTCAGTGGATATTCTCAGAACGGTGACAGACATCGATGTGTCTTCAATTGAGCCTTTCCGCTTTGTGGCAAATGCGAAGGTATGTGGCGTTACATTGCTGTTATCCCGCACCGGTTATACGGGTGAAGATGGCTTTGAGCTCTACGTTCCTACGGAACAAGCCGCTGCGGTTTGGAACGGATTGATGCAAGCGGGAGAAGGTCACGGACTCGTTCCGACAGGACTGGGTGCCCGGGATACGCTGCGCTTTGAAGCCAAGCTGCCCCTGTATGGACAGGAATTGTCTGCAACCATCTCACCGCTAGAGGCTGGCGTTGGCATGTTTGTGAAGCTAAATGCAGGACCGTTTATCGGACATGAAGCCTTGTTGCAGCAAAAAAATGATGGGCCTGCCCGCAAGCTGGTCGGCATCGAAGTACTGGAGCGCGGCATTCCTCGTCCTCATTATCCAATTTACGCCGAAGGCGTGCAGATTGGTGAAGTGGCCACAGGCACCCAATCGCCTACGTTGAAACGCAATCTGGGGCTGGCCTTGATCGACAGCAAATATGCTGCACTGGGTACCCCGCTGGAGATTGAGATTCGTGGCAAGAAACTAAAAGCCGAGGTTGTAAAGACCCCTTTTCATAAACGGACACGTGCGCCAAAGACACCTACTCAAGGAGCTGATCAAGCATGAGCAAGCATCGCTACATTCCCATGACCGAGCAGGATCAGAATGCCATGCTGGCAACCATCGGCGTGGAAACGATTGAGGATCTGTTCCATGACATTCCACAGGAGATTCGATATCAGGGTGAACTGCCTGTTTCCTCCAAACTCGATGAATATGCACTGACACGTCATATGTCGAAGCAAGCGGCAGCGAATGCCAACTTCGAGACACACGCCAGTTTCCTGGGTGCAGGCATTTATGATCACCACGTTCCCTCCGTCATTAATCATGTCATCTCCCGTTCCGAGTTCTATACCGCCTATACACCTTATCAACCCGAGATCAGCCAAGGAGAATTGCAGGCGATTTTCGAGTTTCAATCCTACATCTGTGAGTTGACAGGTATGGCTGTAGCCAATGCCAGCATGTACGATGGTGCAACTGCATTTGCGGAAGCAGGCAATCTGGCCGCAGCGGCAACCCGCCGCAAACAACTGATTGTGTCACGTACCGTACACCCTGAATCCCGTCAGGTATTGCAAGCTTACGCTCATGGCCTCAATCTGGAGATTGTTGAGATTGGATATCAAAATGGTGTAACAGACTGGGATGCCCTGCAAGCCGCCGTGTCCGATGACACCGCAGCCGTCATGATTCAGAGCCCAAACTTCTTCGGCGCCGTGGAAAATGTAAAACAGGCCGCAGATCTTGCGCATGCGCACAAAAGCCTGCTCGTGGTCAGCGCCAACCCGCTATCGCTGGGTCTGCTGGAAGCCCCAGGCAAGCTGGGTGCTGACATCGTCGTTGGCGACGCACAGCCCCTTGGCATCGCCGCTTCACTCGGCGGCCCAACATGCGGATACTTCGCCGTATCTCAGGCTCATATGCGCCGGATTCCTGGCCGAATTGTAGGCCAGACAACGGACCGCAACGGCAAGCGTGGTTTTGTACTCACGCTGCAAGCACGGGAACAGCATATCCGCCGGGAAAAGGCGACGTCCAACATCTGTTCGAACCAGGCGTTACTCGCGCTGAGCGCATCTGTCTATATGTCTATCATGGGTAAACAAGGCATGATCGACGTCGCTGATTTGAATTTGCAAAAGAGCCATTATTCCCTTAACACGCTTACCGCAATTTCAGGCGTCTCTCTTACATTTACCGCACCGACGTTCAATGAGTTTGTTATTCAACTGCCTGAAGGAACAAATGTGGAATCACTGCAACTGAAATTGCTAGATGCAGGTTTCATTGGTGGGTATGAACTTGGACGTGATTATCCAGAGCTCGCTGGACATATGCTGATTGCGGTTACTGAACGACGCAGCAAGGAAGAGATCGACGAATTCGCACGTGTATTGGAGGGATCGCTGTGACTCAGGAAACGACAACAAAGACAACGACGACATCAGCACAAGGACAATCGGAAACGGTAACCTCTATCTCCACTTCGGGCCAACCTGAAACGATCACAACACTCACTACTCAGTCTGCCTCTCCAGCACCGGAGCAATCGTTGATTTTTGAACTCAGCAGTCCGGGTCGGGTCGCTTACTCCTTGCCTGAATGCGATGTTCCCCATCAAGCTGTGGATTCCCTGATTCCCCGGGAAATGCTTCGGTCGGAAGCAGCGGCATTGCCTGAGGTTTTTGAAGTTGACGTCATTCGCCACTACACTGCCCTGTCTCGTCGTAATTTCGGGGTAGATAACGGATTCTATCCGTTGGGCTCTTGTACGATGAAATATAATCCGAAGATTAATGAGGATGTGGCCCGTTACAACGGGTTCGCCAAAATTCATCCATATCAGCACGAATCCAGCATTCAAGGTGCACTTGAACTTCTCTATACGTTGCAAAATGACCTTGCCGGACTAACCGGTATGGACGCCGTTACTTTGCAACCGGCCGCTGGTGCACATGGTGAATGGACCGGGCTCATGATGATCCGTGCCTACCACGAAGGTCGTGGTGAGCAGCGCACAAAAGTTATCGTACCGGACTCTTCTCATGGGACCAACCCGGCAAGTGCAACCGTAGCAGGTTTCGAAACGGTAACGATCCCTTCCCGTGCAGACGGGCTGGTGGATCTGGACGCACTTCGCGCAGCTATTGGTTCGGACACCGCAGCGCTCATGCTGACCAACCCGAACACGCTCGGACTTTTTGAAAAAGACATTCAGGAGATTGCCTCCATTGTGCACCAGGCAGGTGGCTTGCTGTACTACGATGGAGCCAACTCCAATGCCATTATGGGCATCACCCGACCTGGCGATATGGGCTTTGACGTGGTGCATCTGAATTTGCATAAAACGATGAGTACTCCTCACGGCGGAGGTGGACCTGGTGCCGGCCCGGTTGGTGTGAAGAGCCGCTTGATTCCGTTTCTGCCAAAACCAATGGTCATCAAAAATGATGAGGGCATATATGCATTGGATCGTGAAGGTGATCAATCCATTGGCCGGGTCAAAGCTTACTATGGTAACTTCGGTATTCTGGTCCGCGCCTATGCCTACATTCGTACTTATGGACCTGAAGGCTTACGCCGGGTATCTGAATGTGCGGTGCTCAACGCCAACTACATGATGGCTCGTCTCGCACCTTACTACGAAATTCCGTATCCAGGCGTTTGCAAACATGAATTCGTTATGTCTGGTCGAGGGTTGAAGCAGTATGGTGTACGCACGCTAGATGTTGCCAAACGATTGCTTGATTTTGGGTATCACCCGCCAACCGTGTACTTCCCGCTGAACGTTGAGGAGTGCATCATGATCGAACCAACGGAAACCGAGAGCAAAGAAACACTTGATGGGTTCATCGATACGATGATTCGCATTGCCAAGGAAGCAGAAGAAACGCCTGAACTGGTACTCAATGCCCCTTATGGCACACCGGTTACCCGTCTGGATGAAACAACAGCAGCCCGTAAACCTGTATTGAACTGCGCTTGCAGTTGAAGCATATAGTGAATGAAGTAACGAACTCTTGCTGATGACTCAACGTCAGCAAGAGCTTTTTTTGTATTGTTCATGTCCATCATTCCTGATGCCCCCCTCTCACATCGTCATTCCCTTTCCAACATTGACGCACAAAAAAAGCCGGTATCTGCTGTAACAACAGATACCGGCAAAATCGCTGCACGACTGCAGCTTTTTTATCGGAAAAAGAAACCCTTAAAATCGGGTGGAAACCCCGTAAAATTACATTACGCTTGAATGCTTTGAACCAATTCGACGACTTGTTCAGCCGTTTGCATATCCAGTGCTTTGGCAGCAAGTTCTTGCATGTCTGCACGGGACAGTTTGGTGATCTGACTGCGAGCTGGCAGAATAGATGTTGCGCTCATGCTGAACTCATCCAGTCCGAGACCGAGCAGCAATGGAATTGCTGTTTCGTCTCCGGCCATCTCACCACACATGCCAACCCATTTGCCTTCACGATGCGCTGCATCGATAACCATTTTAACCAAACGCAAAATGGCTGGGTTGTAAGGTTGGTACAGATATGCCACTCGTTCGTTCATACGGTCAGCAGCCATCGTGTATTGAATCAGATCGTTCGTTCCGATACTGAAGAAATCCACTTCTTTGGCAAATTGATCCGCCAGAACCGCAGTCGAAGGAATTTCGACCATGATTCCCAGTTGGATGCTGTCTGAAACCGCAATACCTTCAGCAACCAGCTTTTCCTTCTCTTCGAGCAGGACAGCTTTGGCTTCACGGAATTCACCCAGTGTTGCGATCATTGGAAACATAACACGCAGGTTACCATGTACGCTTGCACGCAGCAATGCACGCAATTGAGTACGGAAAATGTCCAAACGGTCCAGACACAGACGAACTGCACGGAAACCGAGGAATGGATTCATTTCTTTTGGCAGATCCAGATATGGAAGCTCTTTGTCTCCACCAATGTCGAGTGTACGAACAACAACAGGTTTGCCTTCCATTTTTTCCAGTACAGCCTTATAAGCATTATACTGAATGTCCTCGGAAGGAAGCTTGTCTCTGCCCATGTACAGGAACTCGGTACGGTACAGGCCTACAGCCTCGCCGCCATTCTCCAGAACACCAGCAACATCATTTGGTGTACCAATGTTGGCTGCCAGTTCCACATGAACGTTGTCCACCGTTACCGTTGGCTCATCACGCAGTTTTCTCCACTCGGCACGTTGTGCATCGTATTGCTCCTGTTTGGAACGATACTCAGCAATAACATCATCCGTTGGATTAACCAGTACGTGACCGTCCAAACCATCAACGATAATCATATCACCTTGTTTCGCTTGAGCCAGAATGTCCTTGGTTCCAACGACAGCCGGGATTTCAAGTGAACGAGCCATGATCGCGGAGTGAGAAGTACGTCCACCAATATTGGTTGCGAAACCTTTAACATATTGACGGTTCAGTTGAGCCGTGTCGGAAGGCGTAAGATCCTCCGCAAGCACGATCACTTCTTCACTGATCTCAGCCGGACTCATGAATTCGATACCAAGCAAGTGATTTAGCACACGTTTGGTTACATCACGCATATCCGCAGCACGTTCCTGCAGGTAAGCACTCTTCATGTTTTCGAACATCTCGATAAATTGCGTTGCTGTTTCGTTCAATGCGAATTCCGCATTAATCTTATCATCTGCAATTTTCGCTTTAACCGGATCAATCAGTTCAGGGTCATTCAGAATGAGCAAATGCGAAGCAAAAATCTCAGCTTTTTTCTCGCCAAGCTCTTGTAAAGTACGCTCTTTGATCGCCTCAAGCTCAGCCTGGGACTTGCCCAGAGCTGAGTCGAGTTTCGCGATCTCTGCGTCAACGTCGTTGATTTCGCGTTTTTCTACAGAGTAGTTGGGATGCTCCAAGATAAACGCCTTGGCGATAGCAATACCCGCCGAAGCCGCGATCCCAGAAACATTAAGCATTAATTTCGCCCAGCCCTTCGTTAACCATAACGTCTGTCAGAGCTTGAAGAGCTTCAGCTTCTCCTTCGCCTTCAACGATGATGTTGATGGTGTCGCCTTGTTCCAGACCAAGGGAAAGTACGCCCAGGATGGATTTCAAAGTTACTTTTTTACCGTTAGCTTCTGCAAAGGATTCTGCACCTTTGAATTTGTTTGCTGTATTAACCAGGGCTGTCGCCGGACGTGCGTGGATACCATCTTCGTCTGTAATTCTGAATGTTTGTTGCATTACAATCATCTCACTTTCAATAATTTAGTTTAGGCATTGCATATATTTACACTTGCTCGCCATCGTCGTAACACTTCTTATTTTATCTCAATAATCGGCTGATCGCCAATTTTCAGTAACCCACTTTTCGTTAGCGTTACTGTCGAGCCTTCTGGCAGATTGGTGAAAATGACCGGAGAGATGATTGACGGAGCATTAGCTTTCACATACTCCAGATCCACTTCCATAATCGGCTGTCCTGCCGATACCAGGTCGCCTTCCTGCACGAGCACGTTAAAGCCCTGACCTTTCAGCTTCACCGTGTTGACACCTATATGAACAAGTACTTCCTTGCCTCCGTCAGACATAATGCCCACGGCATGTTTGCTTGGAAATACGTTAAACACCTTACCATATACAGGAGAAGTAATCTTGCCATCATGAGGCAGAACAGCAAAGCCATCGCCTGTCATTTTCTCAGCAAAGACCGGATCAGGAACGTTTGTGATATCCATCAATTCGCCGTTAACTGGCATAACGATGTCTTCCGCAATAATACGTTCGCCTTCTTCACCTTGCGCCTTTTCCTGTTCAGGAGCTGGCTTAGCCACAGCTGCTGGAGCTGGTGCCGGTGTCCGTCCTGCAATGATATCCTGCATTTGAGATTTAATCGTATCTGAACGTGTACCGAAGATGGCCTGTACATTATTACCCACTTCAAGTACGCCAGATGCACCCAATTGTTTCAAACGATCTTTATTTACACTGGATTTCTCATTTACTTCAATCCGCAAACGAGTAATGCAGGCATCCAGATGTTTGATATTTTCTTGTCCGCCGAATGCAGCAAGAATATTGTGAGGCAGATCATCCGTTGAACCTGAGCCTCCACCACCCGAAGATGTTTCAGGTGTTGCCTCTTCACGACCTGGTGTTTTGAGGTTGAATTTGCGAATGATCAAGCGGAATCCGAAATAGTAGATCACTGCAAGAATCAAACCTACGATGATCACATCCCACCAAGGCGTGCGGTTCGGGATTATCCCGAAGATCAGGAAGTCAATGAATCCACCGGAGAATGTCATCCCGATTTTGACTCCAAGAATTTGCATCGTCATGAAAGACAAACCTGCAAAGATACAGTGTACTGCAAACAGGATTGGTGCTACAAACAGGAATGAGAACTCAAGCGGTTCTGTAATCCCTGTGAGGAACGAAGTCAGCGCAGCTGATCCCATGATCCCTGCAACATACTTTTTGTGCTCCGGTCTTGCTTCATGGTACATCGCAAGCGCCGCAGCTGGCAAACCGAACATCATGAACGGGAATTTACCAACTTGGAACGTCCCCGCTGTGAGATTCACACCATCTCGCAGTTGATTGAAGAAGATTTGCTGGTCTCCACGAATGACATCTCCAGCTTTGTTCACATATTCACCGAACTCAAACCAGAATGGTGAATAGAAAATGTGATGTAGACCGAACGGAATAAGTGACCGTTCTACTACTCCAAAAATGAATGCCGACAATGTCGGACTTGTATCTACCATGAAGTGAGATACAGCATTCAGCCCATTTTGAATCGGAGGCCAGATGATTACCAGAAGCAACCCGATTAAGAGGGAAACGACTGAAGTGATAATTGGGACAAAGCGTTTACCTGCAAAGAAACCAAGGTAAGACGGCAGCTCGATTTTGAAAAATCGATTGTAACATAGCGCGGCGGTAATACCTATGATAATACCTCCGAACACGCCGGTACTCAATGTAGGGATACCCAAGATGCTGGCATAACCGGGTACTTCACCTATCATGGCTGGCGTAACACCAACAGCCGTACCTAAAGTCACATTCATGACCAGGTAACCGATAATAGCCGCAAGACCTGCGACACCTTCGCCTCCGGCCAGCCCAACGGCTACACCGACAGCAAACAGCAATGCCAGATTATCAAATACGATCTGACCCGCATTCATCATAATGGTCGCGATCGAGCTTACCCATGGGGTATCTAGCGCTGTTGCATACTGCAGAAAATCCGGATTCACAAGCATGTTACCGATCCCTAGCAATAAACCTGCCGCTGGCAAGATTGCTACAGGTAACATAAGAGCTTTACCTACTCTTTGCAATACACCAAAAAGCTTTTTAAACATTGCGTCGTATCCACCCTTTCTTTTAATTTTTATGTTGTGATGCAAGCAAGGGAAAACAAAAAAGGCACGAGTTAACAAAGCAAATTGGTCCAACCTTCGGGTATAGCATACCCGGTATAAGGTAAGAACAATCACGCTCTAGATAACTCATGCCTGATCGAATCAGTAACACGTCGTTTGTGTTTATTCAGTTGCTTGATTACGGAGACCATTGTAGCACCACTTCAAAAACGATGCAAGCCTTTACACGAAATTTCTCGAATTAGAGTCCCACTAGTGGAAATATTTCACTTACTCTCTTCTTCTTTCCTTTGATTCAGTCGCTGTAAATGAATGGTCAGATACCCCACTTCAGCAGGATACACTGGAAGATTCAACCTTTTTTCCATCACCTTCGTTAGCTTCCATGCAAGCGAGTACATTTCAGGATATTCCAACTTCAACAGGGAATCTAATTTGTGGATCTCTTCCACTTTGTCTCCCCGACGGACACGTTCCAAGGCAAACCGAAGATGAGTCAGTAACCGGGAATAATCCAGTGACTGCGTCTCAAACGAATACTCCAGTTGGGTTGACACCAGGCTCACCAAATCGGTAATCAGTTGAGAATGCTCTCGAACTTGGGAAATATTTTGGTTGGTCATGGCACTGTAGATGTGAAGCGCAATAAAACCGATTTCATCCATTCCCAGATCTACGCCCAGTTTTTCTTTAATCAAACGAACTGCGTATTCACCCATACGATATTCATCAGGATAAATTTCACGGGTCTCATATAGAAACGGATTCTGGATAACAATCCCTTGTTCTTTCCGTTTTAATGCAAAAGAAATATGGTCGGTCAACGCGATATGAATATGTTCGTTTAAAGGAACGTCCGTACGCTCTGCAATATACGTAATGACTTCGTTAATAATTTCGATCAATGCTTCATCCACTTGTGGTAGAAGCTGCTTATACTGCTCCTGCTCCTGTTGGTTTCTCAAAATGAACATCTTCTCCACAGCCATCAGTGGAATAATATCATTTGTTTTCCGATTGAAGCCGATGCCTTTACCAATCACGACAACTTCTCCATGTTCAGGATGCTGTGCAATAATTACATTATTATTTAGCGCTTTGGCTACTTGCAGGCTACTCAATATTTGCACCTCTTTTTCACACCATCTTAGGTGTGATTCAGTCACACCCTAGTAAGAAAGAAAAGACATCCGAAGCGGGCAAACCGCGCCGGACGTCTCGCTTAAAAAGTAACAAAAATTCGCCTTAAGGTCAATAGAGCATGACTGCTTTATAATTCGTTGTCTTACTCGTCAACTCCAGCTTTTTCCACAATCTTATCGATAATAGAGGGAGTCGTTACAGGTTCACTCTGTTGGATAGCAACCGGTGCTGTTGTTTTAGGCTTGGTGAGACCTTTAATTAACTGCTCCACATCAATGCCGGAGACACTTTTGAGCATCTCGGGAGCTGTCGCCATGAGCTCAGTTACATAATTACTTACACGAGTGGCGCCTTCGCCCTTCCCTGTGTCCACAACGGTCAGCTTATCAATCGCGGAGATCGGCTCTGCAATTTTACCAGCAAGTTCAGGCAGCATTTTGACGATGATATCTAGCACGGCAGCTTCGCCAAACTTTTGGAACGCCTCGGCCAGTTTTTCCTTCGCTTCTGCTTCCGCCAGACCCCGGAGACGAATGACCTCTGCATCCGCTGTACCTTTGGCGCGTTCAGCATCTGCCATCGCTTGACCTTCAAGACGCTTCTGCTCCGCAGTAGCTTTTGCATGCGTTTCAATGGAGTATTGTACCGCATCGGCTTCACGCATTCTTTTGGCTTTATCCGCTTCGGCAGCCTGCTCCACCGCATAACGATCCGCTTCTGCCTTTTTCTTCACTTCAGCATCATATTGTTTCTCACGTACGATAATTTCTTTCTCTTGCAGATCAATCTCACGTTCTTTACGAACGAGTTCAACTTTCATTTCTTCCTCTACCACGGTTTGTCTCGCACGTGCTTCGTGGATATGATACGCCTGATCCGCTTCCGCTTTAGCAGTATCCTGATCCCGCTTAAACGTCGCTACTTTCAGTTCCTTTTCTTTTGCAGCTTCAGCGATATTCGTATCACGCAGCAACTCTGCTTTTTGCCCTTGCTCTTCCGCATTGGCCTTCTGAATACGCGCATCCCGCATCGCTTCCGCTTCCGCAATTTCAGCATCCCGCTTGACGGCTGCTATTCTCGGTTTACCGAGAGCATCCAGATAACCTTGTTTGTCACGAACATCTTTGATAGTAAAAGAAACAATTTGCAGTCCCATTTTTTTCAGATCCCTGGCAGCTACACCTTGAACCTCTTGCGCGAAGCGATCGCGGTTACGGTATACTTCTTCGACCGTCATCGTTCCGAGAATGGCCCGCAAATGCCCCTCCAGAACTTCCTGCGCTTCGCCTCGCAATGCTTCCACAGGCTTACCGATAAATTGCTCGGCTGCGGTAGCAACGTCCTCTATAGAGCTTCCGACCTTGATAATGGCGACCCCATCAGCAATAACCGGTACACCTTGTTCCGTGTATACTTCCGGTGTAGAGACGTCCAGCTTATGAGACAACAGTGAGATGAACTCAGATTGCTGGAACACTGGCAGAATAAACGCGCCGCCTCCACGAACAATTTTAATTTTTCGTCCGGAGTCATCGTCAGAAATATTTTTACTTCCAAGGAATGAACCCGTCACGATCATCGCTTCATCCGGCCCAACCGTTTTGTACCTTGCCCAGAAAGCCAAACCAAGAATCAGAATAACACCTACCACAACTGCAGGAATCAACAATACATCCCAATCCAAATTCAAATCCATTCCACATCTCTCCCCTTATTCATTCATGAGTGCTTACACTGCTAACGGTTAAACTACCTTAAACATCTTTAAGTACATCTTCATCCCATTCCGACACACGCAGTACACCTTCGGTCACATCCACAACTACAACACGCGCTCCCGCCGCAATGGGACGATGTTCAAAGCTGGATGCCGTGTGCACCGTATTACCGGCAGCAATCTTGATCATGACTTCACCAAAACCTTTTTCTGGTACCGGAATGGTGATTTCTCCAATTTTCCCGGATAGCTCTTTCATGGAAAACGCAATGGAAACGTCACTGTTACGCATCGGCTTGATATATGCAAAGAATACCAGCATGGCTGCAGCAATACCTATAAGCAGGGATAGTATCAGTGCCGAAATCGCACTTATCGAGCTATAACGTGTCAGCATAATACCGGCTCCGCCAAAGGTGGTTATAGAACCAGCCAGCACAACAGGTTTGAAAAAATCAAGGCCTGGCAATTCAAAGGCCCCGTCCAGCAAGCCATCAATCAAGTCACCTAGCACAAGGCTGACGACTGCAAATATGGCTCCTCCGATTAGACACCCCCAATAGATTGACTCCATTCCCCGTTCCTCCTCTCTTCTGCCGCAATTCCATCCAACTGGGCATTCCTCATGTAAATAAATACGTAGCAAGGTGCCGTTATGTTTCAAAATCTTTCCTCATTTGTATCCTAGACCCGATAATGGTTATTTTCATCGCAATATAGTCCAGTTCCTGGAACATTCTCCAATTCGCTCTTATTCACAACAAAAAACCGCAAATCTCCGTTAAAGGAGACGTGCGGTTTTTTGTTGTGTTTTTATGTTTTATTTTTACAGAGAAGCCTTGTAGATGGATACAACATCTTCACGTTGCAATTTTTTGAAGTTACCAAATGGACCGAAGAGCATGGCTTTGTCAGCCATCACTTCGATTTGGCTGTCATCGATATCATAATCAGCAAGACGGTTAGGCGCACCAATGGATGTCCAGAATTTGCTCAACGCATCGATGCCTTCTTCAGCAATCTGTTTGTCCGATTTACCTTCAGGGTTAACTTCGAACACATTGATCGCCAGACGTTTGAAACGATCCACATTTACGTCCACATTATGCTTCATCCAGTGCGGGAACAGAATCGCCAGCCCTCCGCCATGCGGAATGTCATACACTGCGGATACCGCGTGTTCGATATTGTGAGTAGCCCAGTCACCAGCGAGACCCATGTTCAGTACGCCGTTCAATGCCATCGTTCCACAGTACAGAATCGTTTCACGCAGTTCATAGTTCTCCAGGTCTTCAACCAGACGAGGCGCTGCATCCATAACTGTGCGCAGAATCGTCTCACAGAATCCGAGTTGGACCGGTGTGTTGGCATCCAGATGGAAGTAATGCTCCAGTACGTGGGACATCATATCAACCATGCCATAAACCGTTTGGTCCAGAGGGACGGTATATGTATTTACTGGATCAAGGATCGAGAACGCAGGGAACGAATACGCGCTGCCCCAGCCCAACTTCTCCTGTGTATTCTGATTCGTAATAACCGAACCGGAGTTCATTTCCGAGCCAGTTGCAGCCATTGTCAGCACGGTACCGAGCGGAAGTGCATCCTGTGCAACGGCTTTGCGCTGAGCAAAGTCCCACATGTCACCGTCATACTTAGCACCTACGGCAATCGCTTTGGCACAGTCCAGTACACTGCCGCCGCCTACAGCGAGGACCAGGTCAATGTTGTTCGTTTTGCAAAGGTCTACCCCTTTGTGTACCGTCGAAAGACGTGGGTTCGGTTCTACACCAGCCAGCTCCGTAACCTCAGCTCCAACTTCCTTCAGAAAACCGATCACCTGATCGTACAAACCGCTGCGTTTGATACTGCCGCCACCATATACAAGCAGAACCCGTTTGCCGTATTTCGGCACTTCGGTTTTCAGTGCTTCCAGCTGACCTTTACCGAATATCAGTCGGGTTGGATTATAAAATTGAAAAGATCGCATATCTATGTCGCCTCCAATGGAGATTCATTTTTTAGTGCAACTCCCATTATAGTACCCCGATTATATAAAAACAAATCGATAGCCACTCACTTTATATCAATCCGTTAATTTGCAAATGGGCACGGAACATTTCGCTGGTAGAAGGCAGATTTTCCTGATCCACCCATGTCTCGGACGACCATAATCCCGCCTGTTTAAATGCTCTTGGACAATGAATGAAGCATTCTTCCACATCCACAATGACAGCCGCACCGATGGTTTTGCCGCTCCATCCGATACTCTCGATAAATTCTTCATCTTTGGTAATCGAAGCTGTTCCATTAATTCGCAGCACTTCGTTGAGACCCGGAATCAAAAAGATCATACCAACTCCGGGGTTGGATAAAATATTCAGCAATGAGTCGATTCGGCGATTGCCTGGACGTTCGGGATAGACAAGCCGATGTTGATCCAGTACCTTCACAAACCCTGGTCCGTCTCCCCGAGGGGATGCGTCACTCTTTCCTTCCCGATCAGAGGTGGAGAGGAAAAATATAGGCGACAGAGATACAAAGTTCTGAACATGTGAATCCACAAACGAAATCGCCTTGTTACGTACATGTTCGTGTGGTTCACCCACCATGCTTTGCAATTCCTCTGCACTCGTAATGATCGGTATGTTCAATGGCTGCTTTTCCAATTATTCATCCCCGTTTCTTTTGTGTCCTGACATTTCAGGATCTTTGTCTTCTCTTGGTTAATGAGACCCTTTCTCACATTATACAGTGAAGTCCCCTGCTTCTGCCACGACTATGCTCTGATTAGATCACAGATAAAAACCAGCCCTATTAAAGGGCTGGCTCTGTGTCGTGCATCGTATTATAAAATAAATTGAAGAGGGATGAAGGGAACTCAAAAGTGTACCCTGTCCACATCACCACGCTACTATTCGGTGTATCCCATGCTGGTCACGAAACGACGGAAGGCTTGACGTCCTGCCTCATCATATTTGTAAACACCTGCATGTTCCAGAATCTCGGCAAATTTCAAGCCTACTTCCTGTTGCACAAGCGCGACGGCTTGCTCCTTGTTCAGGTTTGGACCGAAACGTTCGATCAATTCTTCTGCCCAGCCCAGATGTTTGTTCAACACATGTTCGGAAGTTTTGGCCGCCTCAGCAAGTTTGGTATCCCCAGCGAGAATATCCGCGATGCTGTCCAGCTCTTCTTTCAAACGACCTGGCAGAATTGCAAGACCCATCACTTCGATGAGTCCAATGTTCTCCTTCTTCAGATGATGCATTTCACGGTGAGGGTGGAAAATCCCTTCGGGATGTTCATCATTCGTGCGATTGTTCCGCAGAACGAGGTCCATCTCATATCCACCGTCCGCACTGCGACGAACGATTGGAGTAACCGTATTGTGTGGAATCCGCTCTCCATCAACCTCACTGAATGCTTCGATCTCCACCGTAGAATCGCTGTATACCTTCCACGCTTCATAAACAGCGTTCCCCGCTTCGAGCAACTCGGCCGGATCCTGTGATGCCAGTCGCAATACGGACATTGGCCATTTCACAAGGCTAAGCGTAAGCCCTGGCGAACCAGCATGGCGGAATACTGCCTCTGGTTTCGCATTTTGAATGGCAAAGGTATGACGTCCACCCTGGAAATGGTCATGAGTCAGGATGGAACCGCCAACGATAGGCAGATCGGCATTGGAACCGATAAAGTAATGCGGATACTCCCCCACGAAAGCCAGCAGCCTGCGCAGCGTATCCTTGGTTAATTTCATCGGCACATGATCGTGATGGAAAATAATGCAGTGCTCGTTGTAGTAAACATATGGCGAGTATTGGAAGAACCATGGTTCGCCGTTCAATTCCAATGGAATGACACGCAGGTTTTGACGGGCCGGGTGGTTGACCCGACCCGCATAGCCCACATTTTCACGACAGAGTTGGCATTTCGGATATACCGGAGGCGGAAGCAGCTTGGCCATCGCGATTTCCTTCGGACTTTTCTCCGGCTTGGAGAGGTTGATCGTAATCTCCATGTCTCCATAAGCTGTATCCTGTGTCCAATACACATTCTTGGAGATGCGGTCCATCCGAATGTAATTGGAATGAATCGAAAGCTCATAAAATTGGGAGGTTGCCGCCTCGATGCCTTCGGTCTGCTCTGTATGACGGAATGCGCGCACCACTTCGGATGGACGGGCCATCAATTGACCCATAATTTTCGCATCGAGCAAATCACGGTACGTATCCGTATTTTCAGGTATAAGTCCGATCTCAAATCCATAATCAATCAGTGTATCCAGCAATGGTTGGGGTCCATCCAACACCGTCTCGTTTAATACTCCAGCATACGGCTCGGAGAACCCGAACTGTTCCAGCATCAGATTACGGCTGTAATCCCGATCCGCTTCTTCAATCAATTTGTTCTGCAAGGCAAATGCTACCAGACGTTCAATGGCATGCAGTGCTTCCTGCTGCTCCGGTGTCCGCTCTGTGGCGCCTGCTGCAATATGAGTCTGTGACATATCGATGTTCGCCTCCTAGTTTTTTCCGTAGCCGTCAGGGTGGGACTGATGCCAGCTCCAAGCACTTTGAATGACATCTTCAAGATTTGTCCATTTCGGATTCCAGCCCAGTACGGATCTTGCTTTGGCAGACGAGGCCACCAGTACAGCTGGATCACCTGCACGACGTGGTTCCTGAACAACCGGAATATCCAGTCCGGTTACTTTCATAGCCGTCTCAATAACCTGTTTAACAGAGAAGCCTTGACCGTTGCCCAGGTTGAACACGTTGCTGTTTTCCCCTTTACGGAGGTAATCTACGGCCCGCAGATGCGCATCCGCCAGATCACTTACGTGGATGTAATCACGTACACAGGTTCCGTCTTCTGTGGCGTAGTCGTCACCGAACACGGCGATGTGTGGACGTTGTTTCAATGCCGTTTGCAGTACGAGTGGAATAAGATGGCTCTCAGGCTGGTGATCTTCACCGATTTTGCCGCTATCATGGGCTCCGGCAGCATTGAAGTAACGCAGGGAGACATATTTGATCTCCTGTACTTTATCGAACCAGGACATCATGCGCTCCATCATCAGCTTGGTTTCACCATATACGTTCGTAGGCTCTGTGCGATCGCTCTCTTCAATCGGCACTTTCTCCGGCTCGCCATAAGTAGCAGCCGTGGAGGAGAAGACGATGCGACGTACATTCGCTGCATTCATCGCTTCCAGCAGGCACAATGTGCCAAACACGTTGTTGTCATAGTATTTCACGGGATCTTTCATGCTCTCGCCGACCAGTGAGTTAGCCGCAAAGTGGATGACAGCATCAATGGAATTCTCAGCGAACAGCTTCGCCAGAAGTTCCTTGTCACGCAGATCACCTTCATACAATTTTCCGCCCAGCAGAGCTTCACGATGCCCTGTCTGCAAGTTATCCAGTACAACTACCTCTTCGCCACGCTCCAACAAAGCCGCTACCGTATGAGAACCAATATACCCTGCTCCACCTGTCACCAAAATCGCCATCTTACTTCGCCTCCTTCAATTCTTTAACGCCGTCGCCTACTCCGCATACATAGAACTCGCCCTTGAGACTGGTACGTGCTTCATATGCCGCTCCAACTTCACTTACAAAACGATCTACATCGTCCTCATGCACAAGGGATACTGTACATCCGCCGAATCCTGCTCCGGTCATGCGTGCACCCAGAGTGCCTGGAATTCGTTGAGCTTCCTCTACCATCACGTCCAGCTCTTCGCAACTCACTTCATATAGATAACGAAGGGATTCATGAGAAGCATTCATCAGCTTGCCGAAGGATTCCAGATCGTTATCACGCAGTGCATCCACCGATGCAAGTACACGTGCATTCTCTTCCACGACGTGCTGGGCACGCTGTCTTACCTTCTCATCCTTGATGTGATCCTGCAGTGTAACGAATTGTTCAGGTGTAAGTTGCGCCAGATAGTTCAGTGCAGGCAATTGTTCTTTTAAAATGGCAAGTGCCTGCTCACATTGGGAGCGACGTTCGTTATAAGCCGAGTCCACCAACCCCCGACGTTTGTTCGTGTTACCAATGACCAGCTTGTAGGCGCCGGTACGGAATGGCACTTTTTCATATTCAAGGGTGTCACACATCAGCAGGATCGCATGATCCTCTGCTCCATTAGCTACAGCGAACTGATCCATGATGCCACAGTTGACGCCAACGAATTCGTTCTCTGCCTTTTGGGACAGCAGCGCCAGTTGAACCGTATCAATATCCTTAACACCTTCAAGTGACTGGATGGCATACCCAGTAAGTACCTCCAGCGATGCGGAAGAGGAAAGTCCTGCGCCGTTCGGAATTTCTCCATGATAGAGGAAGTCATAACCTTTGGTTACTTTTACGCCTTTGCCTTGTAGTTCAACCATGACGCCTACCGGGTAATCCGTCCATTCCCCTGTTTTCTCTTTGCCAATGGAGGACGTATCCAGCGTTCCTTCATAGGACATATTCGTGGAAGCCAACTGCAACTTGTTGTCCTCACGCTCACGGATAATCAAAGTGGTACCGAATTCAAGCGCTGCCGGAAGCACGTACCCCCCGTTATAGTCAATGTGCTCACCGATCAGATTCACCCGCCCAGGGGCATGGAATACACGGAGGTCCGCTCCACTCTCTCCGTACTTATCAATAAACTTTTGTTTCAATTCATTTATGTTCATTGCTGCTGCACCCCATCTCAATGTTGTTGGTTTTCTTAATGTTATTATACAAGAAGGCGGTTCCTCTTGAAATGAAACCATGTGTGTTCCATATGGATAAATGTGACCTTTCGACGTATAATGAATGGAACATCCAGGAAGGAAAGGAATGTCATCATGACTGAACAACGTAAGGAAGCTTCAAAAACGGGTGCAACGGGGGATCCGATAAAACAAATTCCGGAAACCTCTGGCAAAAGTGGAGCACTCAGCTACTCGGTTGCCTCCAATCCTGTTTATTATGAAAAAGGGGCATTGCATGTCCTCTTTGCAGGCGCAAGCCAGACCCTTCCCGGTCACGCCCTTGGACCGAAGCTATACGATTATTATCTATTGCATTATGTAGAAAAAGGAGCCGGTACATTTCGTACTGAACTACATACCTACGAACTATCCGCAGGAGATTGTTTCCTTATTCAACCAGGGCAGCTTGTAAGCTATCAATCCCATACACGACATCCCTGGCAATACCGCTGGATGGCCTTTACCGGCAGCCAGGCTGCGAAGCATATAGAGGAAGCAGGTTTCCTTCCGGAGAAATCCGTCTTTCATGCCGGTCCTTCCTGCGGTATTTCCGATTGGTTATCCGTGATGCAGACGGCTTTTGCCGAGCGGAAAGAAAGCTCTCATTTTACATCATTGGGTACGTTATATATGATTCTAGCCGAGGCACAAAATCACCTTTCTCAGGGTCAAACCTTAATTCCAGGTGAATCTTCCATACGAAGAACTGTAAAACAGATGATTCAATACATGTCTACTCAATATGCCTATCCTGTCTCGATTGAGCAAATGTCGGCCAGCCTTGGTTATAACCGTGCGTACCTGTCCCGCATTTTCAAACAGGAAACCGGGCTATCACCAGTGACCTACCTGCTTAAACTGCGGATCGATAAATCGCGCCAGCTGCTGCGGGAACGTCCTGACCTGTCCATCGAACAGGTATCGGCCTCCGTGGGCTTGCCAGATGCGCTGTATTTCTCCAAACAGTTCAAGCGATTCCATGGAGAAGCTCCTAGTCTGTACCGGGAGAACATCCTTAATAGGCCCTTGCATCAAGCGACACGCCAAGTACCACCGAACCAGCGGTAACCCTGTAATCAAAAGTAGGATCTCCTATCCCATAGGTCTGCATAATAAGGAACAAAAAAGGTGCATCCCGCCATTATGGCTAAGATGCACCTTTTGAACTTTATTTATGATCCGGTTCCGGACGGAGAATCGATTCAATACGCTCCAATTCCTCTGAGGAGAATTCCAACTGGCTTAGAGCAGCGACATTCTCTTCAATCTGCGAAGGACGACTTGCACCAATCAGTGCAGAAGTTACCTTGCCATCACGCAATACCCAAGCCAGAGCAAATTGGGCCAGACTCTGACCACGCGATGCTGCAATCTGGTTCAGAGCACGCACTTTGCGCAATGTCTCTGGCGAGATGTTGTTTTCATTCAAGAATACAGACGGGCCCTTGGCACGTGAATCTTCTGGAATGCCATTCAGATATTTATTGGTGAGCACGCCTTGTGCCAATGGACAAAAAGCGATGCTGCCTGTTCCATACTCATCAAGTACATCCTGCAGCCCATCCTCAATCCAACGATCCAGCATGGAATATTTGGGTTGATGAATTAACAGAGGTGTACCCAGGCCTTTGAGAATCTCGGCCGCCTGCTTCGTCTGTTCTGCAGGATAGTTGGAGATGCCGACATATAGTGCTTTGCCGGAACGAACAATATGGTCCAGCGCCATCATCGTTTCTTCCAGAGGTGTTTCGGGGTCATAACGATGAGAATAAAAGATGTCTACGTAATCGAGACCCATGCGCTTCAAGCTCTGATTGAGACTGGAAACCAGGTTTTTACGAGAACCCCACTCACCGTAAGGTCCAGGCCACATATAGTACCCGGCTTTGGTCGAGATGACGAGTTCATCTCGATATGGCTTCAGATCCTGCGCCAATACCTGACCAAATAACTGCTCTGCCGAACCTGCCGGCGGACCATAATTGTTGGCAAGATCAAAATGCGTAATGCCCAGATCAAACGAACGGGTGATCATATTTCGGCCGTTCTCCGCATTATTAATGCCACCAAAATTATGCCATAACCCAAGTGAAATCGCTGGCAGTTTCAAACCTGAACGTCCAACGCGGTTGTATTTCATTGTTTCGTAGCGTGCATCGCTGGCTACGTAGACCATCATGAATCCCTTCTTTCCCCAGGTTCCGCCTCTAGTACCCGGTCCGTATGCCGGAGAATGCGGTTATTCGGACATTGTTGACTTACGTTTAACCAAGAAGCTGGTCCACCTTATTCATTACCTCACCAATAGGGTCTGTAATCAGCAAATCAGCCTGCCTGTCGTAAGCCGTAGGTGTAGCGTTAAGCAAGACCGTATGTTTCCCTTGAAAGTACGTAATCAATTGTGCGGCAGGATACACCGTTAGTGAAGTTCCACCTACCAACAGCAAATCCGCCGAAGACAGTGCGTCAACCGAACGATATAATATCGTCTGGTCCAGCTCCTCTTCATACAGCACGACATCCGGCTTGATCACGCCACCACACGCAGTGCAACAAGGAACCGTATCTTTTGCCGTAATAATGTCATCCAACCCGTAAAACCTCTTGCAATCCATACAGGCGTTTCGATGGATCGAACCATGAAGCTCCAGGACATTGCTGCTGCCAGCCTTCTGGTGCAACCCGTCGATATTTTGTGTGATAACCGCCTGAAGTTTTCCTTCCTGCTCCAATCTGGCGAGCAGTCGATGGCAGCCGTTGGGCATCGCATCGGGATGTAGCATTTTACCTCGATAAAAATCATAAAAAATATCAGCATGCTGGTCAAAAAAATGTCGGCTCAGCAGCTCTTCCGGTGGATAGGGTGAATGCTGCTCTGTCTGGTATAAGCCAGCGGCAGAGCGGAAGTCGGGAATCCCGCTTTCCGTTGAAGTTCCGGCCCCTCCGAAAAAAACAATATTTGAACTTTCCTTAATCCAGGCAGCCAGTTGTTCTGTTGCGTTCATCCTCTCTCCTCCTTTACGAGATCACCCCTGTGAGGAACGTTCAGAGATGATTTTTAACTCATCATAATTTTGGATAATGACATCGGCGTCATATAAATAATGGCTTCCCTCAACTTCTGGACAGAAGCCAATCCTACAGGACATTCCTGCTTTACGTCCCATCTGCATATCTCCATTGCTGTCACCGATCACAACAGCCTCTTCAGGAAGAATATGTAATTCCCGGCAAGCCAGAACCGCAGCCTCTCCATCCGGTTTGCCCCGAGTCACCCGGTCACTGCCAACAATCGATGTAAAATATGACCGGATTCCCATCCACTCCAGATGTTCCTCGGCAGCAGCTGTGCTGTCCGAAGTGACCACTGCCATCGGAATCGATGCTTCCTGGCAGCTCTGCAAAAATGCATTTAATCCAGGTAGTGGTTCGGCCATTTTTCTCTGCCGTACCTCATCCATGGCGACACTGGAAAAATGACGGATCGTAGTGATTGCTTCGTTCCACGGCATGCCTGCGGCATACAACTGCCCAGCAAGCAAACCGTTGCTCTCGTCCACCGTGGCAATAGCTAATGGCCCTTGAAGATCATATCCGATCAGCTGACCTTCGCGATTGCGGACCGTACCGAGAACTTGCTCACGCTCCACCGTGAACGAGGCACCAAGCTCTGACAGCTGTGATTCCAACTGATTCAGCAAAGACTCCGCCCACGGCCCCCATAGCTGTAAGAAATCCAGCAGCGTACCATCCTTATCAAAAAGAATGCCTCGGCAGGTAACTTGCTTACCACGGATTTGAAGCATAGACATACGTATCACCTCCAGTTTCCGTCTGCTATGGATTAGTCTCTCTCACCGTTGAACTTGCAGATTACTTGATTGTATCCAGCCAGCCTACAGTCGTTTTAACCGTTTGAGATAGTTGTTCCTCTTCACTGACCCCAGCTTCCCCGTCACCACTCTGGTGGCCATAGTCACCGAACTGCGAATGGTTACCACCTTCAATGGTGTAATACACCGTATCTTCTGGCAAATATGACCGACCATTCTGATACTTTGTGGCATTCACCACTTCATCATTAGTACCCAATATGGATAACGCGGGTATCCCCAGTGACTTCACACTGCCTTTTTCATCCGGATAAGATGCTAGGAAAAAGATGCCCTGAAGTGCATCTGGATGGGAAGCCGCATAACGCGCCGCCATCGATCCGCCAAGAGAATGCCCTCCAATAACAAATTGTTCATCCGGATAGGCTTTAATAATATCATCTGCGAGATTCTGCTTGATTACCGCCAGATTAACCGGCATTTTCGCAATAATAGTATGATGTCCTGCTGCCGCAAGTTCATGGGCAAGAGGTGCATAACTTTCCGGTTTAACCAATCCACCTGGATAAAAAATAACACTCACCCCAACAGATTTGTCCGGCACAAAATTAATCCAGTTGTCTTTTTCAGTTACAGTCACCTGATTTGCAGTTTCCATGGCTGTCTGAGCCATCTCCTGTGGTCCATAAGGCGTAAACAGCTTCCAGGCCACAAACCCACACCCAATGACAATGAGCGCCAGAAGAACGAGCAGGAATTTCCCGATGCCCCTCTTCTTGCGCCCTGTACTATATCGGTTTCTCAACGTTCATCACCTTTCTGCACTTCCGCAGGTGCCGCGGCTTGCAGAACGGGAGCCTTCATTCCTGAGGCTCCCCTTCTCCATCATTCATCGCTATTCAGCCTTGGCCTTGCGGTAAGCATCCATATATTGTTCCGCTTTGCGGCGAACATGACTCAAGTCCCCCGTCTTCACTGCTTCCGCTGTAAGGTCCGAGCCAATACCTACAGCAACAGCGCCTCCCTTAATCCAGTCACCTAGATTGGACAAGGACACCCCACCAGTCGGCATAAAATTCGCTTGTGGCATAGGTCCCTTCATCGTTTTGATAATGGACGGATCGTAGAGATTACCCGGGAACAACTTCACAATATCCACGCCAAGTTCCAATGCACGTTGTACATCCGCAATGGTCATCACCCCTGGAAGAATCGGAATCCGGTACAGGTTGCAGATTTTTACAGTGTCCGGGTTCAGGGAAGGACCCACAACGAACTCAGCCCCTGACATAATCGCAGCACGCGCTGTCTGTGGTTCAAGCACTGTTCCAGCTCCAATAATGGCAAATTTCTCTGGATCTTGTGTGTTCCAATGGTATACACGGCTTAATTTCTCGATGGCTTTGAGGGCACTAGGCACCGTCATCGTAATCTCGATAATCTTGATGCCACCCGCGATGGCTTGTTCGGCCATGGCGATAACTTGATCAGCAGAATCTGCACGCAGAACCGCAACAACCCCACTGTCCGTTATTTTTTGTAGCAGCTGAAGCTTCTTCATTTCATTCTCTCCCTTGTCAATGTGGTTGTCTATTACAAGCCTTACATTAATGAACGAAGATGAGACATATATGATATCAGCAGCGACTAGCGCTCAACATGAGCTACATTGTTCAGCTTGGCCTCGACCTGCTCCCACGTCGGGAGCGCCTCCCAATCGCCAACAGCCTGTATTACCATGGAACCGGTCAAATTCCCGAGACGGGTCGCCTCCTGCGGAGAATATCCTTTAATAAGGCCGGACAAAAAGCCCGCACAGAATCCATCTCCTGCCCCAACCGTATCCAGGACATGATCTGCCTTGAAGTACGGAACTTCCGTTAGGGTACCATTCACCAATACGTAGGTCAAATCAGGGCCGCCCTTCACGATACAGACTGCGTTCATGGCGGACAAACGCTCAAGTACTTTTTGATCATCCTCTTCGTTATACAGAAGTTTCATCTCGTCCAGACCCGGCAAGAAATAATCCGCTTGCTCAGCCAGACGAAGCAGTACGGGACGCGCCTCTTCAGCTAACCACAGTTTAAGACGCAGATTCGGATCAAAACTCACTTTCACACCAGCCTGCTTAGCTATATGTATAGCAGCTTCAACAGTAGCAAGTCCCGACGCGCTTATTGCTGCGGTGATGCCTGTAACGTGAAGGATTTGCGCACCCGCGATATAATCCGTGTCCAGATCTTCAGGGGTGATTGCACTTGCAGCGGATAGCTTCCTATAATAGTGCACCGAGGCTTTCCCGGAAGCGTTCTCACGAATCATCAAACCGGTGGGCTCTTTGTCGCTCATCCTTGCTCTGGATACATCTACACCTTCACCACGAATAGCCTTCAAGATCATGTTACCGATCGGATCATTACCTAGGCGGCCAAACCAGCCGCTGGTATGCCCTAGTCGGGATACACCAATCGCCAGATTACTCTCTGCGCCTCCAAATGATTTATCTAATGTCGCTGCATATTCGAGACCTCTTGTATCCTTTGCTGTCAGCAAACCCATGCTTTCGCCAAACGTAACAATTTCCGGGCTAGGGCGGGTATTCGTCGACATGAATTCTCCCCTCCTTATATTTACAATTTCTCATCTTCTTTCCCCATTGTCAGCCTCTATGCAACCGTTGTCAATCCCGGAGCGTTCATTTTGTTGTCACAGCTTTGAGAAAGGATAGCGCTTTCTCATGTGAAATATATCACAATTAATGTTACACATCCATATTACCCTTATTACAGAACAAGATTGCAATCGCCAAGGGTTATCAGGGGGGCTACAACATGAACAAACCAACCATCATTCACGACGATCAGGATTCCTTTTTTTACAACTTGCGCTTTATGCTCATTGTCTGTGTACTAGCGGGCAATGCTCTTGAACCAATCATTACACGTTTTGCAGGAGCAGAAGCTCTGTTTCTGTGGATATATACGTTTCACATGCCGCTGTTTGTATGGGTAACCGGCTACTTCGCCAGACATTCACTCAATGGTACATCTGGCCGCAATGTGCTTAAGCAGATTGCATTACAGTACCTTCTGTTTCAGTCTCTGTATGCAGTAATGGATTTCACCGTATTCCACACACCGCATATGCGTTTGTCTTTCTTTGCACCTTATCTATTGCTCTGGTTTCTGGCAAGTCATTTCTGCTGGCGGCTGTTGCTTCGTCTTACACTCTCTTGGAAACCGATCTATAGATTACTCGGTGCCGTGACACTGGGAGTATGTGCCGGATATTTACCCATTGACGGTTTCTGGCTGAGCTTCAGCCGAACGTTTGTATTTCTTCCCTTCTTTGTTATTGGGTATGACTACGGAGCGTCCATCCGCTCCCATTTGCGATCCGGCTGGGGCCAAAGAATTGCAGCTACGTTATCTGCTGCTCTTCTTGGTTGGATTGGACTCGGAGGGCTCAACATTTCACCAGGCTGGTTACTGGGAAGCATGACTTACGCAGAGCTTGGACATTATGAGTGGTTTGCAGGAATTTACCGACTCGGAATCTATGCACTTGAGATTGGATCAGGAGCATTATTTCTCGCATGGGTCCCTTCATTAACATCCAGATTGACTGATTTGGGACGACGCACTCTGTATGTGTTCCTTTTACATGGATTTCTCGTTCGCTTGGCGGTCTGGTCCGGGGTTTACAACTATATGGAGACCAGCTTGTACATTCCGGTAATTGTCTCCATTGCGTTACTGTTCGCTATAACGCTGGCCCACCCAGCCGTCCGTCATGCCTTTCGGCCTCTCATTGAGCCCGATATTTCCCGCTTTCACTTCAATCGTCAGGGGGTATTAAAACGTTCAGCATCCTGGTTTAGATGAACTGAAATCCTGCTTCTGTTCCTCAAAATCGACTTGTTTCAGGCTGGAAATTATGTGGTAAGTAGGAATACGCGCTACAACAATCTACTTATGATATAAGGAGTGATTTGTAATGGCACGTCCACAGACGTCTGAACACAAAATGAGTCGCGAGGAAGCGGGTAGATTAGGTGGCAAGGCCACATCCAAAAAACATGATCGGAGCTTCTACCAAATGATAGGTAAAAAAGGTGGAGAAGCGACTTCAGATGCGCATGATTCTCAGTTCTATAAGGAAATTGGACGCAAAGGTGGAGAAGCAACTTCCGAAACTCATAATAAAGAATTCTATCGGGAGATTGGTCGCAAAGGCGGGAGCAGTTAACCGATCCCCATGGGTAAGGTAAAAGATAACCTGAGGAAGTGCATCAAATCAAGAAAGCTTCATTCCACTAATGGATTGAAGCTTCTTTCTATTGAATTGTAGAAATATGACGACGGTTGTGATAGACTCTATAGAAAAACCGGGTTGTTCACGGGTTTAAAGCAGCAAAGAACTTCACAAACTACGGGAAGCTCGAAACCAGTATCACTGGTCTATTTTTTTAGAGTACGGATGAAATTAAACGACAGATGCACTGCCATTTATATTTCCATTCATGTTGCTCAATATTATAAATTTGGGGGGAAATACACCATGTCAGCCAAGAAGATGCGTTCCGATATGATCAAAAAAGGTTTTGACCGTGCACCGCACCGCAGTTTGCTCCGCGCAGCGGGCGTTAAAGAAGAGGACTTTGGCAAACCATTTATTGCCGTTTGTAACTCTTACATCGATATCGTGCCCGGCCATGTCCACCTGCAGGAATTCGGTAAAATTGTAAAGGAAGCTATTCGTGAAGCCGGTGGCGTTCCATTCGAATTCAACACCATCGGAGTTGACGACGGAATCGCCATGGGACACATTGGTATGCGTTACTCGCTGCCAAGCCGTGACATTATCGCGGATTCCGTAGAAACCGTTGTATCTGCACACTGGTTCGACGGCATGGTATGTATCCCGAACTGTGACAAAATCACACCAGGCATGATGATGGGCGCACTCCGCTGTAATATTCCTACCGTGTTTGTCAGCGGCGGTCCAATGAAGGCAGGTCGTGACAGCAATGGTAAAGCTCTGTCCTTGACTTCCGTATTTGAAGGCGTAGGTGCTTATCAAGCTGGTAAAATTGATGATAAGAGCTTGCTTGAACTTGAACAGTTCGGCTGTCCAACATGTGGATCATGCTCCGGTATGTTCACTGCGAACTCCATGAACTGTCTGGCTGAAGCGATGGGACTGGCTATGCCAGGTAACGGAACCATCCTAGCTGTTGCTCCTGAGCGTCGTGAGTTTGTTAAACAATCCGCTAAACAACTGATGGAACTCATCAAAATGGATCTGAAACCACGCGATATCGTTACTGTAGAAGCCATCGACAACGCTTTTGCACTGGATATGGCTATGGGTGGTTCCACGAACACGGTACTTCATACATTGGCACTGGCTCATGAAGCAGGCATCGAGTATCCAATCGAGCGAATCAATGAAGTTGCTAATCGCGTTCCTCACTTGGCAAAATTGGCACCTGCTTCCGATCTTCACATCGAAGACGTTCATAATGCGGGTGGCGTAAGTGCAGTTCTGAACGAGTTGCTCAAGAAACCAGGTGCAATTCATGGCGACTGTATCACGGTAACAGGTAAAACGATCCGTGAGAACGTTGAAGGACAAGAAATCCAGGATACCAATGTTATCCACCACCTGGATAATCCGCATTCCGAAAAAGGCGGCTTGGCTGTATTGTTTGGTAACCTTGCACCACAAGGCGCCATCATCAAGGTTGGTGCTGTTGACGCTTCGGTTGGCGGATATCACAAAGGTCCTGCTATTTGCTTCGACTCCCAAGAACAAGCACTCGAAGGTATTGCAAACGGCAAAGTAAAAGAAGGACATGTTGTTGTTATCCGTTATGAAGGACCAAAAGGTGGACCAGGTATGCCTGAGATGCTCGCTCCTACTTCCCAGATCGTAGGTATGGGCCTTGGTGCCAAAGTAGGTCTGATCACCGACGGACGCTTCTCTGGCGCATCCCGCGGAATCAGTATCGGACATATCTCTCCGGAAGCTGCTGAAGGCGGTCCAATCGCTTTTGTTGAAGAAGGAGACATCATTGAACTTGATCTGAACAACCGCATCATCGAATTGCATATCAGTGACGAAGAATTCGAACGTCGTCGCGCAGGTTGGAAAGGCTTTGAACCGAAAGTAAAAACCGGTTACCTCGCTCGTTATTCCAAACTGGTAACGAATGCAAGCAACGGTGGCGTACTCAGTATCTAATTCAAGTAATATCCGGTGAATTTCGTTTATCGGAAACATAAATAAAGGGTTGCTCTTCAGCCGACTTCGGCGAAGGGCAACCCTTTTCTTTATTCATTTCGCAATCAGTTTCGTTCAGGTACAAGATCCTGTTCAGGAACCAACAATTCCTCTGAGGACTGTTCCGCTGTCGCTGCTACCAGAGCGTGCTGACCATATCGATCCAGCAGCACATCAAGCGGCATGGCAATCATTTTTGGAACCAATTGTTCGGAACGCTGTTTCAGACGTTTCGTTCCAGCCGGATGAATGACGCTTAACAGAAGTTTCAGATACACTTTTGATGCAGAACTGAACGGCCCAGGTGCCAACTCCCGAACCGTAAACCCGAATTTCTCCGGTCCCCGGTTAATCATACTCACACCATATAGAGCCTTGGCTGAACGAAGTTCAGGTTCAAGTGCGACCTGCCGGGCCAAATCAGGAAGTTGCTGTTCCATGGCCCGAATCATGCGAATGGCCAGATGCATACTTGAGCGTGAAGTCATACCTAGATCGAAAAGCTTTTTATTATCAAAATGAAGTTCAATAACCGGATCTCCGTTACGAATCACATGACCGTCATTCATTTCAACCAATGCTCCATGATATACGCGGGAGCGGTAGTGTAACAATGGGTCCTCCGGCGATGCTGTATGCAAATGGTATACCCAATGAAACAACTTCTCCCAGCCTAGCCATAACGCAACAACCATACGTTTCCAAGGTGATAAATGTGTTTGTGGTTGACCTGTACTTTTAGATTCGCTCACCGTAACGCCTCCCATCAACGTATCGATGCGTACACTGTGCAACTGCTGCCTGTTAGCTTCCTGCAATACGACTTCGAGCGCCTGGAGCATCTGCTCCGGCGCGTGTGCATCAGCGCCGAGGGTAGTCCCTCGATCATGCAGTAACATGACCTCTCCGCCCCTTAGCTCCTTCAACATTCGTTCCGTCAATTTCTCAACGCCCACACTGCTTCTCCAGTCCTCAAACATGGACGACCACAGAATAATACGGCGATCTTTTTTACTGAAAAAATCAAACAGATTCATAATGCCCCATGGTGGACGATAATAACAAGTTCTTACCCCCGTTACCCCTTGAATAATCTGACCTGTTCGTTGTATCTGATCTCGAACCGTACGCGGCCGCATCAACCAATTCGTTTTATGAATATAATTATGAATTCCGAGAAGATGACCTTCCTCATGTATACGCTGAATAAGCTCGGGATGACGGGCTGCATGCTCGCCGACTACAAAAAACGTTGCCTTTGCTTCATACTGACGTAGTAAATCAAGCAATCTGGGTGTGTATTCCGGGTCCGGCCCATCATCAAAGGTTAAGGAAAACTCCGTCTCACTTCTCCCGCGCCTAAACACACGAAAACCGAAAAGTCTGCTAACTAAACTCGGAATAAAGGCGTAAAACGATGAAATGTACAATAACCACAGTAATATGCTCTGAAGTAAATTTGTCATGCTACAAACTCCCCGCTTCTCTTGCTGAATTACCGTGCCATAATATAGCACTAACCAAAATAAACCGCCTTTAATTTTATCATAATTCAGCCTTTTCTTGAATCCTCTTTTCCCAAAAAGATAGCTATCGTGTACAATAAATGCATCCTAATTTTTACCTTAATGACGTATAAAGGAGCCCTGCCCATGCTGCCGCTTTACAAAAAATACGGGCGCACCGTCTTTGACATTGCGCTGCTAGTATTAACCGTGTACTTTATCATGTACGGTTTCAGTCGATTATATCAATTGGCTGCGCCAGTTTTTCTTTCATTTATAGTGTATTGGATGATTGAACCCCTGGCAAGATTTCTGCATCGCAAAGGATTGCCCAAAACCTTAGGCGCCGCCATTTCGGTCTTGTTGTTTCTTGCGGTTATTGTTGCTGCCTTTTTTGGATTGGGATTAATTATCGTATCTCAAATTTCTAATTTGCAAGATAATTTTCCTTATTATATCGAGATGGTCCAGCGTGAATTCACCAATCTGGTTTATTTCATTCAGGACAAGTCCGATGCTTTACCTGACGGAATAACCGATAAGGTTAATGACTATTTTGCTACACTGACCGGATTTCTGTCCAAATGGGTAACCAGCGGTGCGCAATTCGTCATTGGTTTTCTCAGTTCATTTTCTTCCTTTATTACTAATTTCGGGATTGCCATCATTCTCGCGTTCTTTCTCAGCATTGAGATTGAATCCTGGCGGAAATTTGCCCGGGCCAAAACACCAAAAACGTTGAAGCTGGCTCTTGAATTTATGCGTAATCATGTGTTCAAGACGATTCGTTCGTATTTGAAGGCCCAGATGATTATGATGCTGATTACTTTTGTATTGATTTATGCAGGCTTGTTGATTCTTGGAACTGCCAATGCCTTCACCATCGCAGCCATCTGCGCCGTTTTTGACCTTGTGCCTTTGCTGGGTGTTCCAGTTATATTCATTCCGTGGATTGTGTATCTGTTCATTGTGGGGAATAGCAGCCTTGCGATTGGCCTAATTGTAGTTCTTGCTGTAACCATGCTGACACGCCAACTGCTGGAGCCCAAAATATCGGGTAATTCAATCGGAGTCTCTTCCGCTTACTTGATGCTTTCTTTTATGCTGATCTCGCTCTCCGTCTTTGGCCTAGCCGGTGTGGTATTGTCTCCGGTGCTGCTGATTCTGCTCAAAGAACTACTGCAACAAGGATATCTCCAGCAATGGATTCACTTGCCGAAGGATGAATTCGAATCTTCCCCATTAGTGATGGACACACAGGGCAGCACCACGCCTGGTATGAATGATGAGCCTTCGGTGCAAGAACCTGCTCCTCCCGGTAATCATGAGGATTCAGCCAAATAGTCCATCACTTTTCTGAACATTGCTGTTGCTTGATGACGGCTGCTTGGAGCAACGTTTTGGACAAGGACAGCTACAGCATATTTGGGTTGTTCCGTAGGCCCATACCCGATAAACCATTGATGGTTACGTTTCTCTCCACGCTGCTGTACCTGTGCTGTGCCTGACTTCCCTGCCACCTGCCACCGTGCATGTTGCAGGGATTTTCCCGTTCCGTCACTAACAACCTTCTTCATCCAGGATAACAGCTGATGCGCTGTAGCTGGAGAGATCCATCCTGCTGAAGATGGGGAATCATGTATCGGCATATCCAGCATCGTATCGCCATCGGCATATCGGATACGCTGAACGAGGCGTGGAGCGCTGACCTGGCCATCATGCAAGAGCGTGACGATCAGATTGGCCGCTTGTAATGGAGTAACTAGAACATCCCGCTGACCGATAGCCGTCTGTACCTTGGCTCCTTCATCCTGAGGAGAGACGGATGGCAGTCTCACTCTTCCTGCTTCCTCGTGATCAAAATGATGCAGTACCGACATACCTGCGACCTGCTTTCCCTCCCAGCCAACTGGACGTGCCAATCCTAAAGCATCCGCCGTACGTTCCAACTGCTCCATACTTAACCGACGAGCAGTTTCAGCAAAAACAATATTGCAGGACTCGGCAAACCCTTGCTCCAGATTCAATGTCCCATGTCCATGCTCCTTCCAGCAGGACAGACCATATTTCCCCCACTCACCATCACAATGGAAAGTCTCCCCTTTGGATACAGCGTGATATTCCAACGCTGCCGCTGCTGTAACGATTTTGAATATGGAACCCGGTACAGCCCCCTGCACGGCACGATTTGACCAAGCCGTTTGTTTGGGGTCCACATGCTGAGGATCATAGAACGGCGCAGAAACCATTGCACGTACGTCTGCATTGGCTGCATCCAGCACAACGATAGCCCCTTCCTTCATTCCGGACTTCTTCACAATCTGCTCTATCCCTTGCTGCATATTGATATTGATCGTCGTCTCTGCATGCAATGGATAGTGTGTATTGGAGGGGGCAATCACGCGTGGCTGGATATCCGGAATAACTTCTCCTGAACCTGTAACCATGCGTGTTAACAGGGTAGGCCCAATGCCCATCAATAAAGGCTCCATTATTCTTTCCAGCCCAGCTGCTCCAGATTTCATGGCAAAAGGCTGCTTCACCTCATTCTTATGACGCGACTGTGGGTTCGGGAATCCAGGCTGTTCAGCAAGATAACCCAACCATTGCATGCCCGTAGCGGCTTGTCCATAACGTGTCATCATAGGATATACACTCGCTCCGTCTGCCTTCAATTCACGTAATCGGGCAACCTGAGAATCGGTCAACGTACTCGGCTGATTGGCACCTGCTGTCCAGAAATGAGGTGCGTTCCCTTGATTCCATTCCGTTTGTAACGACTTCACATCAGTATGTAAGAGAGCCGCCAATTCCTTAACTTCCGAATTTGCCATTGTGGATGGATATGAATGACTTGTTTGATCTGAATGCGGAAAAAGGACCAAGCCCCATTCCAGCTTGCCTGTTAGGGGCTGACCCTTATAATCGGTAAACTGGCCTCGTCCCGTATCCAGTACCACTCCTCGCTCTCGCTGCAATACGGACATTTCACGAACGGTACGTTGGAATCCTGGCATCGTGCGGTTGATTTGAATGCCCTGAACCCAAGCCAAACGAATCATAAGCAAAATAAATAAGCCCGTAAGAAGAATACATGTAATATAAATGCGCCGCTTCAGTTGTACATGCATCAAGCCACCCCGTTCAGCGTTTTGGCATAGTATTCTTCATTTGGAATGGAATTATCCGGTAACAACAAGAAAACCTGTCCCTTATTAGGGACAGGCATCTCGAATGAAGCAAACAGGTTCGAATTAGACTGTAAAGCGAGACAATGTATCTTTCAATTCTGTCGATACATTCTCCAGTTTTGCTGACAAATTCACCAGTTGGTTGCTGATATTTTGTTGTTCACTGCTCAAGGAGGCAACTTCCTGGGACGTTGCAGAAGATTGTTCAGCTACAGCGCTGACATTACTCATCGCTTCGGATAACGTACCTTGAGATTGATTCAAATCTCCGATTGAACCAGTGACCATGCTCAGACTCTCAACAAAAGCACCCATTTGTTGCTGTACTGAAGCAAATATTACATTGGTATCTTTTACGGCATCCATCTGTTCTTTGAATAATGGATAAGCTGCAGACAATTGATCCACGGTCTCATTCATTTCGGTCATAATCTTGTCTGTAATGTCGCCAACCATATCAATGGACTGTCTGGATTGTTCAGCCAACTGACGAACCTCATTTGCTACCACCATGAATCCGCGTCCAGCTGTACCGGCACGAGCGGCTTCAATTGTTGCATTCAAGGAGAGAATATTCGTTTGTTTGGTAATATTCTGCATGACATCAAGCACCTTCAGAACAGAGGACGTGCTCTCTTTCAAGGAATCCACCTTGTTTACCAACGCACCAATCATTTCTTCTGTCTTCTGCGTTTTGGTCATCAACTGGTTCAGATGCTGTGTACCTGTCTGACTGGATTTCTCTACATGACGGGCTGAATCACCCATTTGTTCATTCGCGGCGACCACACTCTCCATCTGACGGGAGATATTGTCGGTCAATTCGTTTCCACGCTCCGCTTCTGTTGCCAGACTGCTTGCTCCACCTGCAATTTCTTCAGTGGCTACGGCAATCTCGGAAGCCGAGACTGCTGTTTTCTTGGATGCACTGCTCAGCTCAGAAGCGGTATCCAATACTTCCTGAGCAGAACGGTTGGTTTGCTCCACGAGTTTCGTAATTTGCTCCATCATCAGATTGAATGCAGCCGATAATTGGCCAATTTCATCCTGGGAGCTATAAGGTGTGCGCACCTTGAGGTTCCCTTTTGCACCTTCTTGCATCAGATCTTTCAATTTGCCCATTGGGCGGGCAATCATGCGAACCATCCAAATACCGATCAGTATCGCAATAACGGCATCAATCAATGCCATCCACAAAGTCAGTGTAAGAATGCCCTTGGCATCTTTCACCAGGATCGAAGTTGGAACCATCCCGATCAGTTTCCAATCGGATGTATCCATGGTGCTGTATGACGCCAGCATATTGGTTGAATTTCCATCCACCGTATACTCCGTATTCGTGCTGCCGGATTTCTCTTTCAATTCTTTTATGAAAGCCAAATCCGTATCTTTCCCTGTACGATCAGCAATCGTTGAAGCTACAACCTTGTTGTCCGGAGCAATGAGCTGGAGGACTGCGCCTTCACCCAAGTCAAGTGATTTCAATTGCTGCTCCAGAACCTCCAATTTCAATTCAATGATTAACACATAGGACTGGGTTGTCCCTTGCAGGTTCTTCATTGAACGGGCAATTCGGAACGTTGATGTGCTGCCATCCTCTTTGACTTCCGTTGGAAGCCAGCGATATCCACCTGCTTGGACCAACTCGTCGTACCAACTCTCATTCCGGATGTCGCCCATGGAAGAACTGCTGTTACCTGTGCCCATGGTAGATCTTGTTTCGTCTGTAGGCACAAGATAAATCGCTTCCATAGATTTATTCGTAAAAGCAATATTCGATAATTGTTTATTGATAGAGCTTGAATTCACAAACGTATCATAAGCCGACAAATTCTTATCAGACATCTTTTGAAGCAAGGACTGCATTTCCGGATCGAAGAAAATTTGTGTGGATGTATCTACAAACCGCTCTAGAATAATGTCCATTTTTTGTTTGGTTTGTTCAATCGTTTCCTGATTTGATCGGGATGCATTCTTCTCAATCGTATCTTTGGCTTTAGCATAGGATAATAGACCTAAACCAATAACAAAAAACATGATTCCTACAAAAAAGACCAAAAACAGCTTAACGCCTACCGATTTAACGGGATTAGCCTTCTTAATCTGTGTAAACGTGGTTCCCCCAACATCTTTCCAGTTTTGATTCTTCAACTGGTTTTTGGTCTTGTTCCACCCCGACTTCAGCTTACCTGAGTTCAATGTAAAAGACTTTTTGCCTGAGGCATCCCCTGTCTTACTTTTAACACCTTTTTCTTTCTTCACTTTCTGAACCTTCTCGGGCTTAACCTTCTCGGGTATTGTCAACTCTTCCCCACTGTCCTTCTGCTTCTTTTGAACCAATCCCATTCACCTGCCAGTAATTTACTTGTTGGATTTTTCTTTCTCTCCCCTATAAATATGTAGTATTCGACAGCTTTCTCCTTTCCCCTTTCGTTTTTTCGAAATTTATTACAACTTTTTTCCTATTTTTCTATAAAAAAAAGACCCTCATATACCGATATACGGAGGTCGAATTTGTAAATTTTATAACACTATTTTGTTAAAACATAATATTATTTTGTTAAAAACTAGGCATTTGAACCTACTTCTTTTTTCTCATCATATCAAAGTAGGAAACAGGTTGATCCACCTTCATTTTTACACGCTGTAACGGGTGACGGGCTGCATCGATTACGTTGCCTTCTTCATCCTGCAATTCCCCAACCACTTGTTTGAAAAAGTGGCCTCCCGGACCGAAAAATTCGATCTCCTGTCCGGGTTTGAAATGATTGCGCTGTTGAATGGTCGCCATTCCTGTAGCCGCATCATAGTCCATAACCAATCCAGCAAAGTCGAAAGGTACTGCTTTTTCTTCCGGTTCATAGATGTGATCCTCATGATCTGGTGTATCATAGAAAAATCCGGTATTCAGTGGACGATTCGCTGCCTTGTTCATTTCCTCTACCCACTCAGGCTTCAATACATAATTCTCCGGGTCAGCCATATAAGAATCAATAGCCTGACGATATACGTTAACCACGGTAGCCACATAGTGAATCGACTTCATGCGGCCTTCGATTTTGAAGCTATCGACACCAACATCAATCAGCTCAGGAATATGCCCTATCATGCACAGATCCTTCGAACCCATGGAAAAAGAATTGTCCTTTTCCTTGAATAGGGGCAACTGGTTCTCTCCCAATTTGAATGGTGCAGGTGCCTGCTTTTGCATTTCTTCTTCGCTGACCCACACGGTATCTTCCCGGGCATCTTCAAACAGATCATACTTCCAGCGGCAGGATTGGCAGCAGCCACCCCGGTTGGAGTCACGATCCGTAAAATGGTTGGACAACACACAACGTCCGGAATATGACGAGCACATCGCTCCATGAATAAAGGCTTCGATCTCGATATCCACATTGGCCTTGATTTCTTCAATCTCCTCAAAGCTTGTCTCACGACCAAGAACGACGCGTGGAAGACCTTCACCCTTCCAGAACTTCACAGCTTGCCAGTTCAGAGTGGATTGTTGTGTACTCAAATGCACTTCCAGACCCGGTACTGCACGCTGAGCCACTTCAATAATTGCTGGATCTGCTACGATAATAGCTGCAATTCCTGCATCATACAAGTTTTGCAAATACGCTTGAATACCTTCGATATCTTCATTATGCGCATAAATATTGGTCGCCACGAAAACTTTGGCTCCATATTTTTTGGCGAATTCCACACCCTCGCGCATTTCTTCAAAGCTAAAGTTATCCGCGTTGGAACGCAATCCGTATGCCTGTCCACCGATATACACAGCATCTGCACCATAATGGATTGCAAATTTAAGTTTTTCCAGATTGCCCGCCGGAGCAAGCAGCTCCGGTTTGTCCAGACGGTTACGTTTACCCGAGAACTTCCGCTGTACCGCCACTGTTTCCATGTTGTTCACCTCGTCTATTAATACACCTGTTCTTTATAGAAAAATCCAAACGACAATTCCCGTTCAGGGTCCTGCAATTGACGAACCTCGTCCAGCCATTCTTCACAAAATGCATAAGCATCGGCATCAGTCGCATAATTATCCAGAGCTATACGGTATGCACGTACAACAGCTTCGTTATACGCAAGTGGTTTTAACATGCCTTCGATTTTAAAGCTGTGTACCCCGGCCTCCATCAACAGATGAAGATCTTCGAGAATACAGATATCCTCGGAGCTCATAATGTGAGTTCCGTTCACATCTTCATAGATCGGGAACTTCTCATCCCGACGTTCAGCCTCGATCAGAAATAAACCACGCTCTTTACCCAAATGCCCTTCTACAGGACGCCCCTGATGGGACATATAACTTTGCACCAGACTCCGTTTGGAATGATAAATGTTCGTCATGCCATGCACTTGAACCTGGGCTTCTACCTTCAGAAATGGAACCATTTCCGTCAGCTCGTCCATATTCAACTCCCGAGCAAGCACAACACGACTCGCCCCTTTGGTTCCCCAGTAGTTGGCTGTTGCATAGTTGGTCGATGTCATCTCAGCGTTCCAGTGCAGCTGGATATGAGGAGCATGCTCCTTAATAGCGGCGAGCACAGATGGGTCGTTGAACTCCACCCCATGAACACCGATTTTAGCCAGTGCTTGAACGTATTCAGGTAATTCCTTTAGCAACTCGTTGGACATCAGATTGTTCATGGACACGTATACACGAGCCTGATGTTTCGCTGCAACGGCAACGACCTCTGCTGTTTCTTCCACACTGAAGCTGCCGGGAAGACGCATGCCGAAGCGATCATCCCCAATTAACAAAGCATCTGCTCCTGCTTGGAGCAGCACCTCTGCCTCTTTCACATTTGCCGCCGTAACGAGCAGTTCATGTTTCGTACTCATATACATCCCCTCCGCTTATTGCGCAGCCTTACTTTTGGCTATATTTTGCTGATGTTCCTTATACGTTTTGGCAAACAAATGCCCGAAGGTACCGTCCTTCTTGGTCACGTAGAACAAGTAATCCGAAGCTTCCGGTTCCAATGCTGCCTCAATGGATGCCAGACTTGGACTTGCAATCGGTCCTGGTGGCAGCCCTTTGTTCAGATACGTATTATAGGGGCTCTGTACCTTCAGATCCTTGAAAAGCAATCTGGCCTTCGGCTTATCCAGTAAATACTGTACTGTCGCGTCGATCTCCAGTTTCATATCCTGCTTGATCCGATTATAGATCACACCTGCCACCAGCGCGCGTTCCTGATCCACCACGACTTCTCTCTCGACGAGCGATGCGATTGTCAACACTTCATGCAAAGATAGATTTCTCTCCTTGAGTTTGGATGCCAAATCAGGGATAGAATCAATCTTAGTCTGGAATTCCTCAAGCATTCGCTGCATGACCTCTTGAGTAGAACTTTCCTCTTTGAGCTCATACGTCTCCGGAAACAGATATCCCTCCAACACATATCGCAGTTCTTCATCCACTGGAATGTCCTTGATGATGTCGATATCAAAAGCAGATGGATCATTCGCAAGTTTGATAAATTCCTCACGATCCACAATTCCCTCAGCAGATAGTTTGTCTGCCATTTGTAATACTGTATATCCCTCAGGAATAGTAAACTTGACCATGGATTCAGGCACAACTTCACCGTTACTCAGCTTACTAATAATCTCATCGTATGACACACCTGGATTTAAGGAATATGTACCTGCCATAAAATTCGATCCTTGTTTCTTCCATTTCAGGTATCCCTTAAATGCTAAACCACTTCGAATCAAACCTTCCTGCTCCAACTGGTCGGCAATTTTGGAAGTTCCTGACCCGCTCTTGATCTCGAAAACGATCGGTTCTGTGGATGCTTGTACGGGACGCATCATGTTCCAGACATATACGCCTGCGCCTCCAGCAACAACCACGATGATAAGCAGAAAGACTAATATCGCTTTTCCCTTCAAAAAAGACACAACTCCTTTACACAACCAAAAAGAGCGGACTTCTCCGCCCTTCCGGTTTCTTCAATTTGAAGCTGATCAATCAATCTTCGTCAATGGGGAGTGTACACTCATCATACAATTCAGAGATGTTCTCCCACTCATCATCATCGTCAATCGTAACTAATTCCGGCATGATCTGGCCTTCACTTCCCGGTAAAACCCGCAGAAGTTCAACTTCGTCATAAGGACGTAATGAACTGCGAAGCACCGCATACTGTTGGCCCTTCACTTCAAACTCAGCCAGCAGGTCATACGGATGCGATTTACCGTTCTCTTCTTCCAGCTCAACGTGAGCACCAAAAGCCAGACGCAGCGAATCTGTCCATTTCAAGTCTTCGCGGCTGTATTCTGTCATTTAGTTCGCTTCCTCTTCATCTTCTGCAAGAAATGTATTAAACGTCTCCTCGACGATATCCCATTCGGCATCATCTTGGATGACGAAAAGTTTAATATCGTCGCCCTCTTCTTCATAACGGAATGCATAAACATCCGTCTCTCCATCTTCGGGTTCAACCGGAGCAACCATCATGTACTTGGCCTCCGAACCGTCCACTTCGAATTTCATGATGACTTCGAATTCCTCTTCATTACCCTCGTCATCCGCAATGTAAATAATCTCCGATTCTTCTTCCATACCCAGTTGATCTTCAGCCATTGTTGATCCCCCTCACCTTTTACTATTGGCATCCAAATAATTTTGCAAAATCAAGCTTGCGGCCATTTTGTCCACAACCTGCTTGCGTTTTTTGCGACTGACATCCGCTTCAAGCAACGTTCGTTCTGCTGCCATGGTTGTCAGTCGTTCATCCCAAAGGTGAACAGGTAAATTCAGTTCGCCCCGCAGGCGTTCGGCAAAAGCAATGCATATTTCACCACGCGGCCCTACGGTGCCGTTCATGTTTTTGGGAAGTCCGACAACAATCTCGCCGATCTCATGCTCACGCACAAGCTCCGCAATCCGAGCGAACTCACCTTCATCCCGGCGGCGTTCAAGTACTTCCAATCCCTGGGCAGTCCAACCGAAGGCGTCACTAGCGGCAACTCCGATTCTCCGGTCCCCATAGTCCAAACCTAATATTTTCATCCATGCTCTCCCATCCTCAAGCCTGCTCAGGTCGAACAATATTCGCCTACTCAAGCTTCAGGCTGTCTTCTGTCGGTTCATTTCCCGCTGCCTGCATAGCTGCATCACAGCGGAAGCGGTGTACATTACCGGTGATTGGCCAGATAAGAACGAACAAGCTCTTCAATCAGCTCATCACGCTCTTTTTTACGGACCAGACTGCGTGCATTGTTGTGACGAGGGATGTATGCGGGGTCTCCAGAAATCAGATACCCGACAATCTGGTTAATAGGATTATACTCCTTATCCACCAGTGCATCATATACCGTGAGAAGAATCTCTTTGGAGGATGCTTCCTGCTCGTCGGCTTTCACATTAAATTTAACCGTCTTATCCATGGAGTCCATTGATGACACCTCGCTCCTGCATGAACATGGGGACCATGTCCTGCCGAATTGATTTCTGCTTATATAATAACATATTCTGACTGCCACAAGTAAACAAAGGATAAGCCAATTGTGTTTTTTGCTTGTCCTTTACTGGCTAACCAATGAAACCGCCAGTTTCAACGCTTCATCCAGCTTGCTTGCATCCTTGCCTCCGGCTTGCGCCATATCAGGACGTCCGCCACCTCCGCCGCCGCATACTGCCGCAACTTCCTTGACGATTTTACCTGCATGCAGCCCTTGTTTTACCTGTTCAGCAGGGACAGCTACAACGAAATTCACTTTGCCGTCAGCTGGAGCACCCAGTACGAGTACAGCATTCGGCAGTTTTACTTTTAATTCATCAGCCACTGTACGCAGTGCATCCATGTTCGGAGCATCCACACGAGCTGCAAGCAATTGTGTGTTTCCTGCTTGTACGACTTGATCTGTCAATGCGCCTGCTTCCATGGCACTCAGCTTGCTTTGCAGTGATTCAGTCTCTCTCGCAGCTTCTTTCAATTGCTGATTCAGACCTTCAATGCGTTTAGGTACATCCGCCACATTTGCTTTGAGCAGGGATGCGGATTGTTTGAGCAATTCAAGCTGACTTTCTACATACAGATACGCGCCACGGCCAGTAACAGCTTCGATCCGACGTACGCCGGAGCCGATTCCGCTCTCGCTCACCAGCTTAAAGATACCAATCTCTGATGTATTATTTACGTGACAGCCGCCACAAAGTTCCAAACTATAATCTCCGACTTGTACCACACGTACGATATCGCCGTATTTTTCACCGAACAATGCCATTGCGCCCATTTCTTTGGCTTCATCAATAGCTTTCAGTTCAATGTTTACGTTCAGACGATTCCAGATCTGTTCGTTTACCTGACGCTCGATCTCTGTTAATTCTTCCGGCGTAATGCTGCCGAAGTGCGAGAAGTCAAAACGCAGACGTTGAGGCTCTACGAGTGATCCTGCCTGATTTACATGTGTTCCGAGCACATCTTTGAGCGCTTTGTGCAGCAAATGGGTTGCGGTATGGTTTTTGATAATATCGCCGCGTTTGGACGCATCCACTTCAGCTTTAACCACATCACCTACACGCAGTTCCCCGGACTCTACAGTCACCAAATGTACGTGTTGTCCCAGCGGAGCTTTGAACAGGCCTTGCACTTTTGCCGTTACACTTGCTCCGCGCAGCAAGCCCTGATCACTCACTTGTCCGCCACTTTCCGCATAGAACGGAGTCTTGTCAAGGATGACCTGGCATGTCTGTCCTTCGCTTACGGAGTCTACCAGTGCGTCACCAGCAACGATGGCTACCACTTTAGCTTCCGTCAACAGGTCATTATAACCAACAAACTCGCTTTTAACCGCCAGATCAGCAAGCGGTCCGCCTTGAACCTTCATGCTCTCGTTTTCCTGGCGTCCTGCACGACCAAGTTCACGCTGCTTCTGCATGGAAGCATCAAAACCTTCACGATCTACCGTCAGACCATGCTCTGCTGCATAATCTTCTGTCAGGTCAAACGGGAAACCGTACGTATCATACAGTTTGAACGCTTCAGGCCCGCTAATAACCGTACGTCCTTCGGACTTGGCTGTGCTGCTGATATCAGCCAGGATAGCCAGACCATCTGTGAGTGTTTCGTGGAAACGCTCTTCCTCGGTTTTGATCACTTTAGCGATAAACTCCTGTTTGTCCACGACTTCCGGATAGTACATCCCCATCACTTCACCAACAGTCGTTGTCAGTTCATACAGAAATGGACGGTCGAGTCCCAATACTTTTCCGTAACGTACGGCACGACGGAGCAAACGGCGAATGACATATCCGCGTCCTTCATTGCTTGGCAGAACGCCATCACCTACAGCAAAGGCAACGGTCCGAATGTGGTCGGCAATAACTTTCAGTGCAACGTCAATTTCTACGCTGTCATTATATTTCACACCGGCAAGTGCCGCTGTTCTCTGAATCATCGGTTGGAACAGGTCTGTGTCGAAGTTGGAATCCACATTTTGCAGAATCGAAGCAAAACGCTCCAAACCCGCACCTGTATCAATATTTTTGTTAGGAAGCGGTGTGTAGCTACCATCTTTGTTATGGTTGAACTGGGAGAATACCAGGTTCCACACTTCCAGATAACGTTCGTTTTCCCCACCTGGATACATCTCGGAATCATTCATGTCGTTGCCATAAGCTTCGCCGCGATCATAGAAGATTTCGGTACACGGTCCACACGGGCCTTCGCCGATATCCCAGAAGTTTTCATCCAGTTTGATGATACGTTCAGCAGGCAAGCCTACTTTTTCGTTCCACAGTTTGAAGGCCTCTTCGTCTTCAGGGTATACCGTTACGGAGAGACGTTCCGGATCGAAACCGATCCATTCTTTGCTTGTGAGAAATTCCCATGCCCAAGTAATCGTCTCTTCCTTGAAGTAGTCTCCAATGGAGAAGTTACCGAGCATTTCGAAGAACGTATGGTGACGGCGAGTTTTACCGACATTTTCAATATCGTTTGTACGAATACATTTTTGGGAGTTGGCGAGACGCGGGTTCTCCGGTTTCTCCCGACCGTCAAAATACGGTTTCAATGGTGCCATACCCGCATTGATCCACAGAAGGGATGGATCATTATGAGGTACAAGCGATGCGCTTGGCTCGATTTTGTGACCTTTACTTGCAAAAAACTCTATCCATTTGGACCGGATTTCACTGGCTTTCATACGGTGTGCCCCCAATTAATTATAATAGTCCGGTGCATATTCGCTCCGGGTTGTTAACAAGTAAAAACAAACACAAAAAACGCCCCTGATAGTCAGGGACGATTATAATCGCGGTACCACCCTGGTTATTGCTGTTCATCCGCAGATGGAACAAACAATCTCCTCGTTGATGCGAAATAACGGTCGCTCCCGGCAGGGTTGTCCTGCACTCCGAAATCAGCTTTCCGCCGTTTCAACTTTCAAGACTCTTCCAGCCATCGGGCTCAGATTACATCTGATCCGAAGAAGTCTATTCTCTGAGGAAAGGAACCCTCGGCGTACTTCATTTCATCATCGATTTCTTGTTCTAAACATACCCCTCCATTATATCGATATGCCTATATGGTGTCAACGCACCCTTTAGTACCAGACCATTGCTACGGTCAGTCCGTTCTTCGTTTGATGTAATAGGCAAAAAAGTGTTGCACAATGACTTTCAGAACAGCAAAGACTGGCACCGCCAGAATGAGACCCACTATGCCCGCCAGTTCACCTCCCACAAGGAGCGCGAAGATAATCGACAACGGATGCAAATGCAGAGTCCGCCCTACCACTTGAGGGGAGATGACGTTGCTCTCCAGCACCTGGCATAGTGTGTTCACAATGACAACGAAGAGCACCATTTTGAACGATACCGTAGACGCCATCACCACTGCAGGAGCAGCTCCAAGAAACGGGCCCAGATAAGGCACGATGTTAAATACAGCGACAATGCTGGCGAGCAGTAGTGCATAAGGCATATCAATGACGATGTAACCGATATAGGCAAAGATGCCCACAATCACACAGACGATAAACTGTCCGCGAATATAGTTTCCCAAGGCCGTATCAATCTCTTTCATAACCGAAACAATGGCCTTGCGCCGTGAGCGGGGCAGGTACGCCACAATCGTACGCTCGAACACCTCAAAATCTTTTAACATATAGAAAATGAGAAATGGCACGATAAACACGTTGAACAACACATTAATGGTTGTCCCGATATTATCCATCAGCTTTGTAATCCCCTGGGTTAAACGATCCTCCATTTGGAAAAACCAGCTGTTCATACCTGTGCGTACACTTGGCGGCATTAATTTGTGATCCATATTGTTCATCAGACTCTGGGCACGCATCGACAGCTCCGGCATATGCTCGTTTAGTTCCTCCAACTGTTCAATCAACACCGGAATGACATTCATCAGGATGACCCCGATACAGGTGAGGAAAAAAGCATAGATTAACAACACGGCAATGGTTCGAGGGACTTTGCGCCCTCCCAGCATGCTTACAATCGGATTGAGAACATAGGATATGATGAGAGCCACGATAAATGGTGCCAGCACTGTTTTCAGAAATCCATATATATGAAGCAGTAATGGCCGCAGCAGCCAGATAAAATACAGAATAATCAATCCGAGCAGCAGCCAGATGGCATAACGGAACAGCTTGTTTTTGGTTAATTGCTCCACTTGCATCTCTCCCTTTTGGACTGGCTCTGAAAGTCAGTATATGTAAGGAAGGGAATATTTATTAACGCACAAAAAAAAGCGCCCCCTTCATGATGAAGGAGACGCATCTTGTGATCCAGGTTAGCATATATTCATACAAGTTCCCTTGAACCACTATGTAACCGCAGCTATATACATCTGTCATCATTTCATGACAGCATTCAATGACAGTCTTTGTCATGAAACCGCATATAGAAGAAGTTAAACTTCTTATTAAGAAGAAGCATGAAGATGAGGGAAGTCTTGCGGCAACTCTTCCCCGAAGAACAGATCATCGAGGGAACTGAGCGTGCCGTCTTCTTCCACTTGGTATACAGACATTTTCTCACCGTTCACTGTTAATTCGATAAAGCATCCCCAGCAATAAAACTGGTGGGAACCGATTTTCCCAATATCTTTGGAACTACAGTTTGGACATTTCATATTCATTCACCTATCCATTAACAGAATGAATGGCATTTTCCAAGCGCTGTTCACTCAGCGGCGGCACCATAATGGCACTTTCCCCAATAGACATATCGCTTGTACATGGCAGCCATTTGCGGCCCTCAATCAAATCGGACACAAAACCGTCCGTAATTTCAATCCCTATTATTGTATTTCCCAACTCCTGGTCAAAATAAACATCAGAGACACGTCCAAGCAGCAAACCTTCTTCGGTGAGCACGGACATCTCCTTCAATTTAGACTGGCCGAGGAGGTACGTGTGTTTTATGTCGTCGGCTCCCGTTTTGCGGACAGCCTGTTGATTACGGATCATGACGGCATCTTCGCCGTAGGCAACGATATCTTGCCACTGCACGATTTTGACATGACTGGTAAACAGGCCTTTGTTTTCAAGTTCAATGCCTTCAATTTTCCAATCGTCATTCACAATGAAATCCTGGATTTTACCGACCTGCTTCCCATCCTCAACGTCAAAAACGGCAAGTCCGATCATTTCCTGAAGCTTCATCGCTGGGTCCCCCTCATCTTCTTATCATTAAATAGTCGCGGCGCTATTGCTAGGTATGCCCAAAGTTGATGAGTGGCAATCAGACGCCGATCATCAAAACCGCTTCTATCCAACCGATGAAATGAAACTTCTTCCCTCCTTCTGTTCCATGTGCAAAGAGCCCCTTAGGCTCTATTACGCAGTCGCCCAAGAATGGTTCCAATTTTTTCGGCGGTTATCATGATTTCTTCCGTAGTATTACCCAACCCCCAGCTAAAACGAATCGCGGAATGCAAAAATGTCTCCGACAGCTTCATCGCTTTGAGTACATGGGATACTTCGAGGGAACCGGAAGTACATGCCGAACCGCTCGCAACTGCGATGCCTTCCATATCCAGATTCATGAGCATCGTCTCTGTGGATACTTCCGGAAAGCTGATGTTCAGGATATTGGGCAGCGTATATTCCGGATGTCCGTTGACGTGGAAATGTTCCAACCCTACATGCTGCTCCAATTGTTCCAGAAGCAATGATCGCAATGCCAGATCATGTTCAAGGCGTGCCTCGGCTTTTTCTCCTGAGATTTTCAACGCCTCCGCAAAGCCAGTGATACCCGCTATATTCTCGGTACCTGCACGTCGCTGCCGTTCCTGAAGTCCACCATGAGATCTCGCTTCCAGCACAATTCCGCGCCGTACGTATAGTGCACCCACGCCTTGAGGACCATTAATTTTATGAGCAGAGAAGCTGATCATATCCACAGGCAGCTCCTTACAAGAAATTTCCTGAGTACCAAGAGCCTGAACTGCATCGGTATGGAACAAAATGTCATGTTGACGAGCCAACTCACCAATTTCGCGGATAGGCTGAATCGTACCCACTTCATTATTGGCGTACATCATGGTAATTAGCACTGTATCTGGCCGAATGGCATCTTTCAGCTCTTCCAGACGTATTCTTCCGTATTCATCTACAGGCAAATAGGTCACGTCATAGCCTTGTCGCTCCAGCTCCTGACAAGTATGCAGTACCGCATGATGTTCAATGGCTGTTGTAATAATGTGCCGTCCCCGTTCGTTTCTCGCTGAAACTGCGCCAAATATCGCCAGATTGTCACTTTCCGTGCCGCCTCCGGTAAATACGAGTTCATCTGGGAAACAACCCAAAGACGCCGCAATGACATCCCTTGCTCCACTGACGGTCCGTTTGGCTTCACGCCCAAAGGCATGGATACTTGATGCATTGCCATATTGCCCTGTCATAACTTTCATCATCGCTTCCGCGACTTGTGGGTGCATAGGTGTCGATGCGGCGTGATCCAAATATATTCTTTTCATTGATTTCTCCCCGTTATATGTTGGACTTTCATATTTTTTAAACCATAAAGAAGCTTGTTGCACGGCTAAAGCCCCCAATATGGGGGCTTTAGTGTGTCGTCTGTGATGCTCATCATCAACTATATTAGATATAGAACATGTAGGAATCTTTTTGTTCTTGGTCCTGGAATGTAATCAGATCCTTCAGCGTTGTTGAATCCAATACTTCTGCAATGCTGTCACGGATGCGCAACCACAAGTCGCGCTTCGCCGGATCATCTTCCTCTGTGAAATCCACTGGAGAGATTGGACCTTCCAATACACGAATAACATCCCCTGCCGTTACGGTAGCAGGATCGCCTGCCAGAATGTAACCGCCGTAGGCGCCACGGATACTTTTGACCAGTCCTGCATTACGCAGGGGAGCGATCAATTGCTCCAGATAGTGCTCCGAGAGCTGGTTGCGCTCGGCAATACTTTTCAAAGATGTCGGGCCTTCGCCTGTTCTGGCTGCCAGCTCCATCATGATTGTGAGCCCATAACGGCCCTTTGTCGATATTTTCAAAGGAGTCACCTCTTTCAATTTTCGAAAAAATAAGTTGTGAAACATAAAATAACAGGATGTGGTCCAAGACCGTCTTTCCAGGATCCGCCACAGCGGGATATGAAAAATACAGACCTAGTCCCTCTAATCCTCCGTATTCCGATCATAACCCTCAGCTAATGTTAACATATCTGCATGCTTTATGGAAAAGAAAGATTGACGAAATTCCAAAATGTGCGCCTGTGGTGGACACTATCCAAAGTTGGCCGGGTGTATCGTAACTTGAGTCCGGTTATGCTAGAATAAGAAACGAAACACATTTATATAGAGAAATGGTGATAACGATGTCCAAAACAATTGAAAATACACGGGTCGTCGTTGGCATGTCCGGAGGTGTCGATTCTTCCGTCACCGCACTGCTGCTGAAGGAGCAGGGTTACGATGTCATCGGCATTTTCATGAAAAACTGGGATGACACGGACGAGTTCGGCCACTGTACCGCTGAAGAAGATTCAGAGGACGTACGCCGGGTTTGCGAACAGATCGGCATTCCTTACTACACTGTCAACTTCGAGAAAGAGTACTTTGATAAAGTATTTTCCTATTTCCTTGATGAATATAAGTCGGGTCGGACTCCGAATCCTGATGTCATGTGTAATCGTGAGATCAAATTCGGCGAATTCCTGAACAAAGCACTGGATCTCGGTGCTGACTATGTGGCTACAGGCCACTATGCTCGCCTCATTGAAGAAGATGGAACGTTCAAACTGCTGCGCGGTGTGGACAGTAACAAAGACCAAACGTACTTCCTCAATGCACTGAATCAGAACCAGCTGTCCAAAGCCATGTTCCCAATTGGTCATCTTCCTAAACCGGAAGTGCGCAAGATTGCAGAAGCAGCTGGCCTGTACACCGCGAAGAAAAAAGATAGCACAGGTGTCTGCTTCATCGGCGAGCGCAACTTTAAAGAGTTCCTGAGCAACTATCTTCCTGCCAAAGGTGGAGACATGGTTGATATTGCAACTGGAGAAGTGAAGGGCCGTCATGACGGTCTGATGTACTATACGCTTGGACAGCGTCAAGGTCTCGGCATTGGCGGTTCCGGTAATGGTGAACCCTGGTTCGTAGCAGACAAGGATCTGGAGAAAAATCAACTGCTTGTTGTTCAAGGCGATGCACATGCAAGCCTGTATTCAACCGGTCTGACTGCAACAGGTGTAAACTGGATCGCAGGTGCAGCACACATGCCTAACGTACCATTCCGTTGTACCGCCAAATTCCGCTATCGTCAGCCGGATCAGGGTGTAACCCTGACATGGCAGGAAGATGGCAGCGTGGATGTACAGTTTGACCAACAGCAAAAAGCGATCACGCCTGGTCAAGCCGTTGTGTTTTATGATGGAGATGTATGTCTCGGCGGCGGAACGATCGATCAGGTTCAAAAAGTGCCTGTACCGGCGCTGCAATAGATTCAATAACAAAAATGAATCCATGCCCGTATGGATTTTGCACAATACCCTGTATTCCTATAACAAAAGCCATCTTTCATGTATACCATGACGGATGGCTTTTTTCCTTCTTTTTCCTGCAAAAAAAATAATTATTTTCACTTATGCAGCCAGCCACACTCCTGCAAAAGAGGCCGCAACCCCCATCAGTACCGAACTTGTGACGTATATAACTGCTCTGAAGTAACGTTCCTGCCCCATCAGACTAAGGGTCTCATATCCAAACGTAGAGAATGTGGTATACGCTCCGCAAAATCCAGTACCCCCTATCACCCAGACTGGATCTGGGATTGAAGCTGACTGATGCCAGCCATAGAGCAATCCAAGTAACAGAGAACCACTGATATTAATAACCCATGTGCCCCATGGGAAGGCCGTTCCGAGCGAACCGGATATCCATCGACCCAAACTGTAGCGAAGCACCGCACCCAGCATTCCTGCAAGACCAATCCAGATGATCAAGGTGCAACACCATCCTGCGTCGGTTTTCCCAGCATTCGCTGGCCAACCTTAATCCCCAATGCACACAGTAATAACCCTGCGAGCAAACTCACAACGAGATATATAACAGCCTTACCCCATATTCCTCCTTCAGATAAACGGACCATATCGAGAGTAAAAGTGGAGAATGTAGTGAATGCCCCGGTGAACCCCGTTCCAATCGCAAGACGAAGTTGAGGCGTTATTTTACCTGGAACAGCTATGGTGAAGAACCAACCCAAAAACAGGCTCCCAATGGCATTGATCAGCAGCACTGCCCAAGGGAAGCCTTCATTTGCTGCTGGCATCCATAACTGTATCCCATATCGGCATAATGTACCCAAGATTCCGCCGATTCCAATATAGAATACTTCTTTCATTGTTCAAGCATCTCCCGGGTCATCGATCTTACAACTCTCTGCGCCGCTGCTGGTTTAGACGAATCTTCGATTCATTGCCTTGTTCCGTTGCTTCATAGAAAATACGGCGTGAGAGCTGTTTCGGTAAATATTCCTGCTTCACATAATGGCCGGGATAATTGTGCGGGTATTGATAGCCTTCATGTCCCAGCTTCACTGCACCGGAATAATGGGTATCCCTCAGATGAAGAGGGACCTCAGCCGATTTCACCTCATCGATAGCATTCATTGCTTTCGAGATCGCAGTATAAACCGCATTGGACTTCGGACTTTCAACAGCAAACAGGATCGCTTGAGCAATGTTCAGCTTGGCTTCAGGCCAGCCATTATTGCGATAAGCATCCAGCGCCCCAATGGCCTGGGTCATCGCTTGAGGATTCGCAAGTCCAATATCTTCACTGCTCGCTGCAATCAGACGACGTATAAACGTCATCGGGTCCATACCCAGCTTCTCTACCGCATACAAAAACCAGAACAGTGCCGCATCACTGGAACCCCGGATGCTTTTATGAAATGCCGACAGTACATCGTATTGTGTCGATTCATCTGCCTTCACAATCGGACGACGTATGGATTCTTCAGCTACATCAAGCGTAATGTGAATCGAGCCATCCTTCTCTGGCGGTGTAGTCAGTGCAGCAAGTTCCAAGGCGTTCAGCGCACGCCGAATATCGCCATTTGCCATCGTCGCAATATGCTCCAATGCCTCGTCATCTGCCTGCAAGTCCATGAATCCCAAACCTTTATCCGCATCCGCCAGTGCCCGGCGCATTGCAATCAGGGAATGCTCTTTGTTCAAAGACTCCAGCTGAAACAGCGTGGAACGGCTCATCAAGGCCCCATTCACATAATGAAAGGGATTCTCTGTCGTTGCGCCGATAAAAATGATCGTGCCCTTCTCTACGGCGGGCAGCAGCGCATCCTGACGTGAACTATTAAACCGGTGTACTTCATCAAGGAACAAAATGGTTTTTGTTCCATACAACTGCTTGTTCGTTTGCGCCTGCTCGATGACTTCACGTACATCTTTGACGGAAGCATCCACCGCATTCAGACGGACGAACTGTCCTTGGGTATGTTGGGAAATAATATGTGCTAGTGTTGTCTTGCCACATCCCGGAGGACCATAAAGCAAGATAGACGAGATCTGATCCGCTTCAATGGCGCGCCGAAGCAATTTCCCCGGTCCTATAATGTGCTCTTGCCCAATATATTCATCAAGCCGCTCAGGCCGCATGCGGTCAGCGAGCAGTCTTGCTTGAGGTTCTGAATCTTGCTGAAACGAAAATAAATCCATTGCTCATCACTTCCTTAACGGATTGCCTTTACTTGTTCCTTAATAAATCTTGATTAATCGCTATTCTCTATCATATCATACTCCCGCGGCAGCATACCCATAAATGCCCCAAGCGCACTGCTGACAAAAGCATTCTTGCGAGTAATAAAATGAGTCATCATCCGATTCATGCCTACCGGGAGTGTGTGCTTGCGCAGTAATCCATTTTCAATCTGATTCCGAATGACGATTTCGGGTAAAAGTGAAATTCCCATGCCGGATGTCACCCCGCTAATAATTGCTTCAAGGGTTCCAAATTCCATAATGACCGGACGGGTTACACCGCTAACCGATAACCATTCCTCCAAAATCTGACGATACGAACATCCCATGCTGTAGACCAGAATCGGTTTACTGGTGAGTTCTTCGTTTTCCGGTCCCATACCGGAGGAGACAACAAATAGTTCTTCGTCGAATACAGGAGTAGAAACAATGTCGGGGTGGTCACATGAACAACCGATAAACGCCCCTTCCAATTCATACCCAATAACCTGATCCATAAGCACTTGGGAGTTACCTGTAGTCAAAGATAAGGAGACTGCCGGATGCTGTTTATAATATTTGGCAAAAAGCTCAGGTAAACGTACCGCTGCTGCAGTTTGCGTGGAGCCTATGCGCAGTGGTCCAGAAGGTTCAATTGTAGAGCTCAACGCTTTACCTGCCTCATCGAGAAGGCCTACAATTTTATCCGCATAGGTCAGCAGCATCTCACCGGCTGGAGATAACGTCATCCCCCGATTATGACGGATAAATAGCAGTGTCCCTACTTCGGATTCCAGATGTCGTATTCTTGCTGTCACATTGGACTGCACGTAACCGAGTCGCTCCGCAGCTCGGGTCAGATTCCCTTCTTGTGCGACACATTGAAATATCCTTAAATCCCCACTCTCCATTGTAAACCTCCCAACTATGACTATATCCATCCAGACATCATTTAAAATGATATCCAATCCATTAACAATCATTATACAGTATGGCTGCTTCGAGCTACAATCGGGGTAGATCAGAACACAGCAACTTCCTATTCGCTGAGTTCACTTAAGGAGTGTTAATGATGATGAACTGGACGAACACCGTAGCTTTGGTAACCGGAGGTGGTACAGGTATAGGCCGAGCTACTAGTATACTGCTCGCTAATCATGGAGCCACCGTCGCCGTTAATTACTCTCGTTCCCAGGATGAGGCCGAAGAGACTGTACAACATATTCTGAATGCGGGAGGTCATGCTTTTGCAGTCCGGGCCAATGTTGCTTCCGATGTCGAGGTTCGTCAAATGGTGTCCTTTATCACTGAAAAAGTTGGACCTGTGACCGCACTCGTAAATAACGCCAGCATTACGCATCATATCCCAATGAAGGATCTGGAATCCGTAACGGATGACATATGGAATGAACTATATGTCGTTAATGTTAAAGGCATGTTTTACTGCGCACGAGCTGTAGCGAAAGGAATGCACCAAGCAGGCCAAGGCGCAATTGTTAACCTTGGCAGTATAGCTGGCAGCACAGGATCTGGGTCATCCCTTCCTTATGCAGTTTCCAAGGCAGCAGTACACGGTTTGACGAAGTCTTTGGCTCACTCGCTATCCCCCGATATTCGGGTTAACGCCATCATTCCGGGTGCAGTCGCGACCCGTTGGTGGGCAGGAAAGGAAGAACAGATGCATCGTCTGGGCGGTGAGTTATTGTTGCAGCGAATAGCGGCAAGCGAAGACATTGCACATATGATATGCACCGCGCTAGAGCAACCATCCATGACCGGACAACTGATTACAGTAGATAGCGGTCAGACGTTATGAACACGGGAAGTAAAAGGGAGGAAGCCTGATGAAGCCTTTAAAATATACGTTCCTGATCCTCGTGACCACGCTCATCATGGGAACCTCGTTTCCCGTAGGCAAAATCGGTATGATGTATGCTCCTCCCTTTTTGTTAATGGCAATTCGCTATATATTGGCAGGAGCATTACTAGCGTGGATCATCAGAAAACGTCCCATGCCTGTGGGGTGGAAACAGTGGATGCAAATCACCGTAATCGGTCTGTTCCAGTCGGCGGGAGTGATGGGCTGTGCCTACTACAGCATGAACTGGATTAGTTCGGGAGAATCTGCCATTATCACGTTTACGAATCCTTTGCTTGTCATCATCCTGAGTGCTGCTCTATATGGTATGTCCTATCGTTTTAGCCAGTGGACCGGTGTGGTTCTCGGATTTGTCGGAGTGGCGTTAACCTTTGGATTCCATCTGAGTATGAGTCCTGGAACGTGGATTGGCTTTGGCGGCGCTGTCTTCTTTGCTGTATCTACGTTGCTCATTAAACGCTGGGGAACTGCTCATGATACATTTGTACTTACCGCTTACCAAATGCTCGCTGGAGGCGCAGTACTGCTTCTACTGAGTGTGTTTACAGAGCAGCCTCATTTTATCCTAAATACAACATCCATCGTTGTCCTGATATGGCTGACCATTTTCTGTTCCATCATTCAGTTCACCCTCTGGTTTTATTTGCTGCAAAACACAGATCCGGCCAAAACCAGTTCCTTTCTTTTTCTGGCGCCGCTGTTTGGACTGCTATCGAGCTTCGTTTTGTTGGAAGAGCATGTCGGCTGGATTGTGGGTGCAGGCGGTCTAATGATCTGCCTGGGCATTTTCCTGGTTAACCGTCATCCCGCCAGTCATAAGTCAGTTCTAGATAAACCGGATTTGACCCAACGCACACCTGCAAGTTGACCAGTAGAAGAATAACAGCGAAACTTTAGGTGAGCCACTCGATAATAATACTCATCTGAAAAGTACAAAAAAGAGCATGGTGCTTTAACAGCGCCATGCTCTTTCTATATTAATGCTATGTTCTCAACAAGGATTCACTCTGCCTCGCTGTCAGGCCAACCCTGAATGGCAACAGACTCGCCTTCCGGATTGTGGGTTGCAGCAGCATAGTCTGGCAATGGGCCGTCGTGGAATAACCACAGTTCGTGCAACGCCCGTGTACAGCCAACGTATAACAGCTTCGCATCACCCGCATTGGGCAAATAGTGTTTCTCATCACTATCCGCTACGATAACTGCATCAAACTCCAACCCTTTCGACAAATAGACAGGTAAAACGGAGTGACCGCCTGTGTACTGTTTTTTGCCGCCGTCAATCAAGTTCAGATCCCAGCCTGCCGCTTGGAGCTTCTGATGAAGCTCCTTCGCCTCATGCAGGGTTCGGGTCAGAATGGAAACTGTACGATAGTCTTTGACCGTTAAGAGCTTCAGAGCCTGTTCAAGGCTCGCTGTGCGCCCTTCTACCCCATAGGACAATGTCCGCACGGGATCACCACTCCGGAATACAGGAATCGCCGTAATGCCGCTCTTGACGCCCCGCTCCAGAATCGTATTGGCGTAATCGATAATTTCCATCGTCGAGCGATAACTCCGGGTCAATGCAAAGTATGCATTCTGCTCCTCAGGAAACAGGGAACTCATCTCTTCCCACGCATGAACACCACGATACTCATGAATACCTTGGGACAGATCGCCCAGTATGGTGAAGGAATGCCCTTTGACAAACTGATCCAATAACGCCACATGAAAAGGAGAAAAGTCCTGCGCTTCATCAATGACGACGTGATCGAAGCGCTCGGAGCCGTCAATATCATGAACCAAGGTATGAATGTACACCAATGCAGGCAAATCCTCTTCACGGATGATATCCTGCTTCAGATCCGCTGCCGTTTGCTTCATTACTAATTTGGGAATTAGCCCGCTGAGCGAGGCAGGTACCGAACCGCCTTTAACAACCTTGAACAGCTGTTTGTAAAGCGTAAGTGGTTCATATTGAGGCCATTTTTTGGCGTAAGCCTTCTCACGGGTTGCCGCTTTCTTTTTACGTTCTTTGCGAACGGCTTCTGGGCAAGGTTTCTTGAGTTCCATCTCAATCCAGCGGTGAATACGCGCCATAACCCGCTCTTTGCGTTTGGCCAGCGGATAATGTTTGTACTCTTCCCCAAACCAGTTCTCAATCTCGGCTTTGCTGAGCACTGCACCATCCCATGGACTGAAGTCCATATCTGGTACGGATTCTTCTTCCATCCCGGACAGCCACTCCCGGATCAGTTCCATGAAGCGGATCGAGCCTTTGTAACGCCCTGGCACATCATCATTGAGCTCAGGACGTGCATCCGGCGTTTCAAACCAGGTGTTCAGTGTCTCCGACGTGTCTGCCAAAGGAAAATCTAGTCCCAGCAGGTTCATTGCCCAATCCGGGAATGTACGCTGCTGAATGTCCCCTACACCGAGCTCCGGGAGTACATCCGATATGTAATCCAGGAACATATGGTTGGGTGCGAAAATAACCATTTTCTCCGCAGATACCTGCTCCTTGTACTGATACAGCAAGAAGGCAAGGCGATGCAGTGCGACGGTTGTTTTACCCGAACCGGCCACACCCTGAATAATCAATGCGGTGTTTCTTGCCGCACGAATGATCTGATCCTGCTCTGCCTGAATAGTGGATACGATATCACGAAGTTTGTTGTCTTTGTTCTCACCCAATCGATATACAAGGAATTCATCCGATACGGCTGGCTGGTCACTGTCGCGATTGTACGTATCTGCCACACGTTCCAATATACGCTGCCGAATGACAACGTTTCGTTTCAGATAAACCAGGCCCTCAATGAGTCCTTCTGGGGCTTCATACGTTGCGGAGGCTTCCCCTCCGGTAAATGAGTAAAACAGGCTTGCGACAGGAGCACGCCAATCGATGACGAGCGGATGCTCTCCCACCTCTTCGCGGTCTACGCCGATTTTGCCAATATACAGCGGTTTCCGTGCACCACTGCCCTGTTCTTCGAAATCCAAGCGTCCGAAATAGGGTTGCTGCGCGCTCTTGGACAAGGCGGTGCGGCGTTCTTCACGTCCGGCCTCCAGCACTTGCTCTGTGAAGTCGTGGCCGGTATATACCGGAATGTTCTGCAGCCGTTCCAGCTGACTGTCCACTTCCTTCATCGTTCGCTCTAACCTGTACTCTTCTTCTTGATAGGCACTTTGAAAGCTGTCTGACATGTTTCAGTTACCTCCTAAGAATATGTTTTTCTGCATAGTCAATCACTGACGACACAAAAGGATACCCACTATATCATATTGATGTACAAAAAGCTACAGTAACCCGGATAGCCAAATGAAAGAAACCGCTGTTCCTGTTCGCAAAGAACAGATGAACAACGGTCATCCCTTCACATCATTCCGGCTCTGAATCTGGCTTCCCATCCTGTGCTACAAACTGTTTCTGTGCCAGTTCACGGTATACCCGATGGTTGCTAATTAGCTCCGCATGTGTTCCGGTTCCCGTCACATGTCCCTGCTCCAGCACAACAATCTGATCAGAATCGACGACGGTGGACAATCGGTGTGCAATGACTACCGTCGTTCGTCCTTCCATCAGATTGGACAGGGCTTGCTGCACTTCATGTTCGGAGGTGCTGTCCAGACTGGACGTCGCTTCATCCAGCATCAGAATATCCGGGCTGCGCAGCAGCGCACGAGCAATAGCGATCCGTTGGCGTTGACCACCGGATAGCTTGATCCCGCGTTCTCCCACTTCCGTATCGTAGCCCTGAGGCAGTTTATCAATAAAAGCTGAGGAATACGCCATTTCTGCCGCCTGTCTAATTTCATCCATACTCGCCTCACGGCCTAGCCCGTATGTCATGTTTTCCTTAATCGTGCCCGCCATCAGAGGGCTCTCCTGTGATACATATCCAATCTTGCTTCGCCAAGAGGCTAATGAATAATCGGTTATGGCTTGTCCGCCATACGATATACTGCCCGACTCTGGAAGATAGAACTGCTCCAACAGGGAGAACAGCGTTGATTTCCCACTGCCACTTGGCCCAACAATGGCCGTTACTTTACGGGCTGGAACAGTCAGATTAATCCCATGCAGTACCTCTTCCCCTGTTACATAAGAGAAGTGCAAGTTGTTAAATGTAATCGTCTCATTGCCCTTGGGAGCAATTGCTGTGCTATGACGAGGTTCTTCTTCATGTGCCAGAATAGCCTGAATACGTTCTGTCGCACCGACAACCTTTTGCAGACGTGAATACAGTGTCGTAAATTGGCCCATTGGCATAATCACCTGGAACAACAACAGAATGAAGGCGACCAGTTCACCCGGAGACAGCAAGCCAGAAGCCACCCGCATACCGCCAACACCCAGAATTACAACTAGTACAGCCGTCATGACAAACGTAAAGAGTGGACCAATCAACGCCAAAATCCGAGCTTCCTGTAGTCCAAAAGCAAACATCTTCCCAATGCGGGAATCACCTGCTTCCGCCTCCTGTTTCTCTGTACCATAAGCTTTCACCAAACGAATCTCGCCAATGACTTGGCTGAGCACCGAAGTAAGCCCTGCCATTTCGTCCTGCTGCTTTTTGGAGATTTTGTACATTTTACGACCAACAGGCAGCAGGATCAGCAGCGTTAGCGGCACCAGACTCAGAATAATGAGTGACATGACCCAATCCAGATAGAAAAGCAACGCTACCCCGCCCACAACCGCAACGATATTGGATACAAAAGAGACGAGATAATCCGCAATTAGCGTCATAATCTGACTTGTATCATTCGTGATTCGACTCATCGTATCACCCGTACGATTCCGGTCGAAATATGGCATCGGCAAGGATAACACCTTGTTCCACAGCTTTGTTCGCAGTGTCGCAACCACCCGTTGACCTGCATAGTTCAACATATAGATGCTGATGCCTGAAGCGATGGCCTGTATAACAAATGCCCCCAGCAGCATGAAAATAACGGACTTGTTCAGTGCAGACATCGTAAGCCCATCAATCAGGCCTTTGGTCATCAGCGGGACAATTAGTCCGGCTGTCGTCTGAATAAGTGTCAGGATCAACGCTATGATTAGAATTAGCTTCGGTGGATTTGTGGCAGCAATCAGCTTCACAAAATCCTTGAATCCTTTTTTTTCTATTTTCGATTCAGCTTGACCTGTCTGTTGTTGCTCTTCCATTACCGTTCCCCCGTTCTCCCCTTGTTCACCAGAGATCATACGTATGAACTTACATTACGTTTCCTGTCTTTTACAATAACCCATGCAGCACAAAATTGGCCAAAAACAGGATGGCAATGCCGTACATGACTTTAGGTACCTGTTTGCCCTGACCCGCCGCCAGCTTCGCCACCGGATACGCAATGAATCCAAATGCCATACCGTCCACGATGCTATACGTAAATGGAATCATGACCATGATCAGAAAAGCCGGAAAAGCTTCCGTGAAATCACTGAAATCCATATCCTTGACACTTTGTACCATCAAGCCGCCAATAATGATCAATATCGGTGCAATAGCACTGTCTGGAATATAACCCAACAGTGGAATAAAGAAGAACGTTGCACCAAATAGCACTGCGGTAACCAGTGGAGTCAAGCCTGTACGCCCACCTGCCGCTATACCCGCTGTTGTCTCCGCCGCAGCTACAGGAGGACTGCTTCCGAATACACCCGCCAATACGGTACTGATGGATAATGCACGTAAGCTCCCCTTGAACCGCTGGGGACGACCAATAAGATGAGTCTGAGCCGTAATCAGTCCAATATTTTCAAATACAACAATTAGCAGCAACAGGAATACTGCAATCCAGAACGCCAAATCCGCCAGCTTCACCAAAGAAAGCTCTCCAAACAAGCCGCCATATTGACGTAATGCTTCTAGAGCTGACACCGGCTCACCGGGATTTACGGCACCGAGTACATATGCAAGACCTGTGCCTGCAAGAATGCTAATTAGGAGTCCGCCCTGTACATTGCGTATAAATAAAATCAAGGCGATCACAAGAGTAACACAGGCAGTGATCACTCCAGGATCATTAAAATGTCCGATCGCCACAAACGTGGTCTGGTGTGCGATGACGATTCCGCTTTTTTGCAGACCGATGAACGTCAGGAACAAACCAATCCCCACCGTAATGCCATGCTGCAGGTTTTTCGGAATGGCCTCACTAATCATTTTATATAACGATGTAAAAGCTACGACTGCAAACAGCACACCGGTGACAGATACAACCGCCAAGGCTTCCTGCCAGCTCAATTTCATCGAATGTACGAGTGTATAAGTGAAAAATGCATTGATGCCCATGCCAGGTACAACGATAATCGGCGACTTACCACCAAATGCCATCAGCAAACAACCTGCAATGGACGTCAGCAGAGTACCCACCATAGCCGCCTGTAGCGGCATTCCAGCATCAGCCAGAATTGTTGCATTGACCATTACGATATATACCACGGCAAAATAGGAAATGGCTCCCGCCACAATTTCCTTTTTCCACTGGTCCCCCGGCTCCATGCCAAGACGTCTGGTCATCCATCCTTGTTTCATTCGTTCCGTCCCCCTCTCTCGATGTAAGCCGAACAAAAGTATTTACACTCTACCACTGCACGGACAGAACAACCTTCCGATCGCTGTTATCCCCAGATTTTTTGTTTTATGTTTTTAAAGTTAAATCCGGTGATAGCGTATGCTTCCGATGCAGCTTTCTTTCAAAAAGCTTTTAGGCGCACGCTTCGCTTCTCCAGGTTTTTTCTGCCCTCTTCGTTCTTGTGTAAATCTTACATTCATCTTAGATAGCTGCGATTTCTCTATGTATTTACCATCATTCGCACAGCACCACATATCATACACGCTTTTGGGATTGAAGTACATCACGTAACCCTGACATTTGTTAAGGTTTTGCGCATGCAAAAAAAGCGCAGGTACCTTGTCGGCACCTACGCTTTTCATTCACAACAGATTACTGCTGCTTATTCTCTGCAATTTCGATCAGTTCCTTGACGGCCACACTCACCATGATCAGTCCGGCTACCGGAGGAACAAAGGCGTTACTCGCTGGCGGCTGTTTGGCCTTGCGAATTTCCGGCGCATTCTCAGGAACGATTTTTTGCGTTACATCTGCGCGCGGTTTCAATGGTTCTTCGGTGGAGAAGACCACTTTCACACCTTTTTTGATGCCTTCTTTCCGCAGTTTTGTGCGGACAACACGGGCAATCGGGTCCATGGTCGTTTTCGAAATATCCGCAACCTGGAATTTCGTCGGGTCCATTTTGTTTGCCGCACCCATGCTGGAGATCACCGGAATCTTCCGTTTCAGGCATTCCTTGATGAGATGGATTTTGTAAATAATCGTGTCCGAAGCATCCAACACATAATCCAGCTCATACTTGAACAATTCCTCATACGTTTCTTCCGTGTAAAACATATTCAGTGCAATCGCGTCGCACTCAGGATTGATGAGCTTCACCCGTTCCACCATCAGGTCTGCTTTTTTCTGACCAACGGTCGTGGTCAAAGCATGAATCTGACGATTGATATTGGTGATGTCCACTACGTCTTTATCAATCAAAATGATACGGCCAACACCGCTACGGGCGAGAGCTTCCACTGCAATACCGCCCACGCCGCCGATGCCGAGCACAGCTACTGTACTATTTTTCAAAGCGTTCAGACCTTCAGGTCCAATTGCCAATTCTGTTCTTGAAAATTGATGGAGCATTGAGAATCGATGCCTCCTTTATTTCTTTTCCGCCACCGGTTTACGGGCTACGCGGATGTGAAGTTGTTCCAATTGGGAGTTATCCACTTCAGAAGGTGCATTCATGAGCAGATCCGTTGCACTTGCCGTTTTCGGGAAGGCAATCGTTTCACGCAGATTCGTGCGACCTGCCAGCAGCATCACCAGACGGTCGAGACCAAAAGCGATTCCGCCGTGTGGTGGCGTTCCATATTCAAATGCTTCGAGCAGATATCCGAATTTCTCGTTGGCTACTTCCGGAGAAAGTCCCAGAGCAGCAAACATTTTTTCTTGAACATCACGTTTGTAGATACGCATTGAACCGCCGCCCACTTCATAACCATTCAGAACGAGGTCATAGGCTTGAGCGCGAATTGCACCCGGATCTGTGTCAAACAGATGTACATCTTCGTCTTTTGGACGTGTGAATGGATGGTGTTCTGCTACATAACGTTTGGCATCTTCATCGTAACCGAGCAATGGGAAGTCCACAACCCATGCAAATTTGAATTTGCTGTCATCGATCAAGCCCAGTTGACGACCAATTTTCAGACGAAGTGCGCCCAGTACATCTGCAACCACTTTTTTGGTGTCAGCAGAGAAGAGCAACAAGTCGCCTTCTTCAGCACCAGTACGTTCTTTGACTGCTTCGATCTCTTCTGGCGTAAAGAACTTCACGATTGGCCCTTTGAACTCGCCATCTTTTACTTGAATCCATGCCAATCCTTTTGCACCGTAACGCGCTGCGAATGGTCCGAGGTCATCGATTTCTTTACGGCTCCATGTACCACAGCCTTTGGCGTTCAAAACTTTCACTTCTCCACCTTTTTCGATGACAGAAGCAAATACTTTCACACCACTGTTTGCTACGATATCGTTCATTTCAACCAGTTCCATGCCAAAACGCAGATCCGGTTTGTCTGAACCGTATTTACCCATTGCATCTGCATACGTAATCCGTTGGAAAGGCAGTTCCAGCTCAATACCTTTCGTTTCACGCAGCAATTTGGCCATCAGTTCTTCCATCATTGGCAGCAGGTCATCCTGTTGCAGGAAGGAAGTCTCGATGTCGACTTGGGTGAATTCCGGTTGACGGTCCGCACGCAAATCTTCATCACGGAAACAACGAGCGATCTGATAGTAACGCTCAAGTCCGCCGACCATCAGCAATTGTTTGTAAATTTGCGGTGATTGCGGCAGGGCGAAGAATTCACCTTCATGCACACGGCTTGGTACGAGATAATCACGTGCACCTTCCGGGGAGCTCTTGGTCAGGATTGGTGTTTCTACTTCAACGAATTCTTCTCCATCCAGATAATCACGGAACACTTTGGATGCTTTGGAACGCAATTTCAATGTTTCAAACATTTCCGGACGACGCAAGTCCAGGTAACGATATTTCAAACGAAGGGACTCGTCGACTTCCACACCATCTTCGATGAAGAATGGAGGAGTTTTTGCCGCGTTCAGTACTTCAATCTCGGTAATTTGCACTTCGATTTCGCCTGTAGGCAAGTTTTTGTTTACGGTCTCTTCGTCACGTTTAACCACTTTACCAGTTACTGCGATAACATACTCGCTCCGCACTCTGTCAGCGATTTGCAATGCTTCGCCAGAGTAAGCCGGGTTGAAAACAACTTGTACAATTCCGCTGCGGTCACGCAGATCGATAAACAGTACGCCCCCCAGGTCACGGCGGGTCTGTACCCAGCCGTTCAATGTTACAGTCTCACCGATGTGTGCGGGTGTTAATGCGCCGCAATGATGACTTCTTTTCATAACCAAACTCCTCTTATGTGAATTTCCGTTCTGTATGGGCGGGCTGAGCCCGCTTTTCAACAGTGCGGTTGCGTGAAGACGATTTTATTCGAAAAGGCATGTTACCTCGAACTCGCCAACTTCCGATTAATCGGAAACATTGGTGAACCTCAGTAATTTTGCCGGATCAATTGTTGCTATTTTACAGTTTCAAACTCGTGCTTATTTACTTCCGCGTATAGCTGATACCAGATCATCCAGCTTCACGGTTTGTTGTTCACCTGTATCCATGGACTTCAGGGCAATTTCCCCGCGCTCCAGCTCATCATCACCCAGAATGGCAGTGTAACGTGCTTTGAAACGGTCAGCAGATTTCATCTGGGCTTTCATCTTGCGACCGAGATAGTCGCGTTCACCAGACAGACCGGATTGACGAAGCTTAAACAGCTGACGGTTGACTTCACGATCGGCAGCTTCACCGAGAGCAACAAAATATACATCCAGTGGAGCGAGGGAACTAACATCAATGTTCTGGTGTTCCAGAATCAGTTGAATACGCTCCAGACCGATACCGAAACCTATACCAGGCTGATCTGGTCCACCGATATCTCCAACGAGGCCGTTGTATCTGCCACCACCGCCGACTGTATCAATTGCGCCAATACCTTGGGCTTTCAGTTCAAAAGCAGTCAATGTGTAGTAATCCAAGCCGCGTACCAGACGATTGTTCACCGCGTAATCTACGCCAAAATCATCCAGATACTCTTTCAGTTTGGCAAAGTGGTTCAATGATTCTTCATCCAGACTATCCAGTATGGACGGTGCCCCTACGAATTTGTCCTGATCAACTTTGCAGTCGAGCACACGCAGCGGATTACGTTCCATCCGGGATTGGCAGTCCTTGCACAGGCTGTCCTTCATCGGTCTGAGGAATCCAAGCAATTTTTCGCGATATTCTGCACGGCTAGTTGGGTTACCCACCGAGTTGATCTCGACTTTGACATCTTTCAATCCCAGTTCTACACACAGTTGATACCCAAGCGCAATGACTTCAGCATCAATCGCTGGATCAAGGGCTCCGATAGCTTCTACACCGAACTGGTGGAACTGACGCTGGCGACCTGCTTGCGGACGTTCATAACGGAACATCGGACCGATGTAATAGAGCTTGCTCACATCCGGTTCGCCATAAATTTTATTTTCCACATAAGCGCGGACAACCCCCGCTGTACCCTCCGGACGAAGGGTCATGCTGCGGTCGCCTTTATCATTGAAGGTGTACATTTCTTTTTCAACAATATCAGTTGTTTCCCCAACGCCACGTACAAATAAAGAAGTCTGTTCGAAGATCGGTGTGCGAATCTCGCGGTAATTAAAACGGCGACACAGATCACGTGCTTTTTCCTCTACGAACTGCCACTTTTCCACAACACCAGGCAGCAAGTCCTGCGTTCCAGTCGGTTTTTGAAAAGCCATCTTTCATCCCTCCAGCATCTATTTTTCTCTGTATAATAAGTTGTTCCAGGACTGTTACACCTGCCTACTCCGATTGCAGTACCATCTTCCGATCGCTGTTATCCCCAGATTTTTTAATTCAATTTTCAATGGGGAAATCCGGGGATAGCATATGCTTCCGAAGCAGCTTTCTTTCAGAAAGCTTTTAGCCGAACGCTTCGCTTCTACAGATTGGTTCTGCAATCTCCGTTATGGTATAAATGTTAGGATCAACTTATATAACAAAAAAATCCCTCGCCCTGTCGCTGTATACACAGCAGACAAAGGGACGAGGGATTGTGTTTACACATTCACCCGTGGTACCACCCACATTCCGGAATCCCTGACACTTTCGCCGTTCAGGTGATGTGATGATCTAAGGTTGCTCCAGGCAATCCGATCAAACAAATCATTCCGCTCTACGTATAACGCACGTCCTGCGCAGGCCAGCTAATGACCATCAGATGTAAATCTAATGTGTTCGCTGTCTGTTCTCGGGGAAGTCATTCGTCCGCTCATCAAGAGAATCCTTACAGCCAAGGGATTCCTCTCTGTTCATGTGGGCACGGAGTACTTGGTCCCGTCATCAAATCATCAAGTTATATGATTACATGTTATTATATAACGTTTAAAGTTAATTTATTTTCTGATTGTAATGAACCGCAGTGCTAAAGTCAAGGGTTAACATAAAAAGATAGCATTAGAAAAAAATTTCACACGCCGTACGGGATGCGGAGTCCACAGAAATCAAAGCTAATAGAAGCTGGATTCATCAAGAATTCCAACTTCTATTGCTTTCTTATATCTCTATTGTTTCAGCATCCACTTCAGCAGATCCGGCACATTCGCCCATAGACGGGAGTGTATAATGACATATTCAATCGCTTCGTCAGAATTGCCCATTCCGACAAAATCAGGTAGGTTATGCGGCAGCCGCTTCAAACCCAGCAGATAATCAGGCACATGTTTGTTCACACCCTGGGCCACACGGTACAGCCTTTTGAGCTGGGAGGTGATTCCGTTCCTCTTATACTCCAGAATGATCTTGTCATAGGCAAAGGCGGCTGTTGCGTCACCTTTCCCATACTTCTCCATCAGTTGCTCTGCCTGCTTCAATTGGTTGCTGTACAAATACACAGCAGCGAGCAGGTAACGCGCTCCGGTATTGTCTTCCGTATTAAGCTCCAAAATATGCTCCAGGATTTGTGCCGCTTCTTTGGTATCTCCGCCAAACCAGCAGGATTCGGCGTAGCTTTTGCATATCCGGATATATGGACGAGTCTCATAAAGCCCCCAGAAGTCCCCCTTGTTCTGCTCAAAAAACAGTTCGCCAAGTTCGCGTTCGCCAGCAGCGATTCCGGCCTTGAGGAAAGCTCGTGCATCATGCTCATTGTCCGACTCCTCAGCCAGAATAAGATACGCATCAGAGCTGTCAGGATACATCTCCAGTACCGTTTCCGCCAGCTGTATTCTGCGTTTGGCAGAACTGGCTTCCATCGCCTTATGTAGCAGAGCTTGCGCTTTGTCCTTCGATGTGCCTGGGCTGTTCAGAATCATCAGCTCGTCCGTTTCGCCACCCATGCCGTATTCTTCGATGTACTCGAACATCTCCTTAACCTTCCGGGAGATCGTTGCTGTTGCTACCTCATATTTAGAGGCCAGCTCAGCCTTTGAGACATTGAATCCGTACTCCTCGGACAGCAAATACTCGATTGCGGCGCAGAACGAGCCTGTCTTCTTCACAGTTGGGTGGGTCTGACGGGAATAGCCATTCCATAGCATCAGAGCTTCCAATATCAGCTCCCGCTCGTATTGGTTCCTCATGTCCTCAATAAGCTGCAGGGCCAGCTGTTCGTGAGCCGGATGCTCCCATTTCAGTTCGCTCGCCACCATCTTTTTCAGCTTGGTCAGGGTCAGCTTGCTCTCAGGCTGAATCGAGGCTTCCTGGACCGGTTGCTCCGTTGATATCAGCCCCAGTATGGATTCTACCGCAGAAGGCTCCTTGCCCAGACAGCATTTCTTATATTTTTTCCCGCTTCCGCACGGGCATAAATCATTTCTTCCAACCTTACTCAAAACTAATTCCCCCTTAAATCTGTCACTAGCCATTTGCATGAGAACACTGTTGCTTTAGCATTATAGGTGTCATTTCTCCTACAAGGCATTCTATATAATTTACAATTTCCAGCATCAAGCAGAAACGGTTGCCCCGCTCTTATATAAGGGCGGGGTCGTTCAGCGAGTATATGTTCATATGGAATTTGGCGATCACTCTGGCGATGAATTCTCTCACTCTCTATCAAGGATTGGACTCGTCTGAGCCCAATCGCTAGAACCTTGATTTACCGTCCAATGTAGCCCAACTATGAAAACAATTCGCTTTAAAATACTTAAACCCATTTCTCTATTCTATCAAAAATTTAAATACGGGGTAAGCTTCGCCCAAAACATATAAATTCTCATCACAAAAAAAAAACCTGCACACGGTGTGCAGGCTCAAAGGATATATAAAAAAAGGGGGTCATGTGTGTTATTATAAACGGGCTATGTTAAAGGCTTATGTAACTAATATTACAGTATTATTACAAAAATGATAGCGCTTTATAATTTGTTGTTTTCTCCATTATTAAAGCCCCTGCAGAGTGTCCTGACATGAAAGTCAGACCCTGCAAGGGCTTCATACTACGTATTAATTCAATTCTTCCACATAAGCTTGGTTGGAACGAAGTTTATGAACGATTTCCTCATAATCCTCATCCCTTACTTTGGCAGACAAAACATAACGCAGATCGTCATAGTCAGCCGAAGACACATCGGCAGCATTCAACAGATCGCCATCCTCATTGACATTATCCCGGGAATCTCTATCCGTATCGCGGTCCACATTGCTGACGACAGGGATTACATTTTCACTGGCGGGAACCCCGGGTGCTGCACCCACTCCCATGGCTCCATTGGTTCCTACGCCACCCGCTGTGTTATAAGGCACCAGAGGTACCATAATCCGTTTGTCTCTGCCAACCGCGCTATCCAGTTGCCCTACCTCCAAATGCTCTGTACGGAACGTCTGAAGTGAGGTTCTTGCCCCCTCTGCCTCGTCCTCGGTCCGAAAATACGCCTGAATATGTTTTGTCATGTCAAACCCTCCTTTATCGGAATAAATGCATTGGTGTAACGAAAACTTAGAAGCTTTGAGCTTCAATCTTCACTTTAATCAGTAATCACATTATCGTACGGTCCGCCCCAAGTCATTAAATGACTTTTAACAACTCGCGGACAAATGCCGGTTCATCGGCAGGCGTACGGGATGTAATATAATTTCCATCTACTACAGCTTCATGATCCTTGAATTCTGCCCCTGCGTTCACCATATCATCCTTGAGCGGTGGATAGGATGTAATCGTACGGCCTTTCAACAGATTCGCACTTGCCAGAATTTGCGGGCCGTGACAGATCGCAGCGATTGGTTTCTTCGCACTATTGATCTCCGTTACGAATTTCAGGATATGTGCGTCTGTACGTAAATTTTCAGGAGAAGATCCACCTGGAATGACAACTGCGTCGTAATCTGAAGCCGAAACCTCAGCGATCGCTTTGTCCGAAGTATAGGAGGCTTTACCACCTTTACCTTTCAGCGTCTCTCCTGCTTTCAAGCCGATAATTTCCACGTCGTGTCCGGCTTTTTTCACCTCATCATATGGAACCTGCATTTCCGAATCTTCAAAATCATTCGCCAATAAAAAAGCAACTTTACTCATAACGTATGTTCTCCTTTCCCTGTTCGAAATTTCTTGAAATCGGGTATTCGCAGAAATTGTTGGTGTACATTTCTTGTTCATTGCCCGTAATAAATACTGAACCTGGCACGCCATCGTGCCTCGTTCTGTTATTACCCTAACCAGAGCCGTTTATAACATGACGAACCTGTATTATTTTGACTTTGATCAGGCGATCCGATTCATCAACAGTTAAGTTCCATAACAAAAAAAGCCCTGATTCGATAATCGAATCAAGACTTTTCATTCATTCCAAATGGTCAGCACTCAGTCACGCGGAAGACGGCTCTGCTCACCTTTATCCGAATCCTGAAGGGCCCAGATCGTTGTTGCACACTCTGCAGCAGCGCGGGCAAGCTTCAGGGACTCATACAGGTTTCCAGGCAGAAGCAGAGGTTCTATTCGGGAACGTTTTTCCTTGACGGATTGGCGCATAATGGGTGGGATACTCCTTTGATCATCTTATGTTAATGAACCGAATTATCCCTCATTATGGCCTGTTCCCCAACCAATTATGCATGCGTTTCTTGACGAATAGGGCTTTCCAGCATTAAAGTCACGGGTCCCCAATTCGTGAAAGTCACATCCATCATCGCTCCGAAACGTCCGGTTTCCACCTGAATTCCTTTATCACGTAACAGCTGATTAAACGTTTCATACAACAATTCTGCCGCTTCAGGTCTGGCTGCAGCTGCAAAGCTTGGGCGTTTTCCTTTACGACAATCTCCGTACAATGTAAATTGTGAGACAGATAATACAGCCCCGCCCACATCGATCAGACTAAGATTCATCTTTTCCTGCTCATCCTCAAAGATTCGAAGTCCAGCGATTTTGTCTGCCAAATATATAGCATCCTTCTCCGTGTCCTCATGTGTAATTCCCACAAGCAACATCAACCCGGATTCAATTCTCCCCGTCAGCTCGTCTCCAACGGTCACCTGAGCCTCTTTACAGCGTTGTACAAGCACCCTCATCTTACAGGCTCCTTACTGCATAATCCGATGCACAGAATAGACATCTTTCACCCGTTTGATCCGTTCCACAACCGAATGCAGATGCTCCGTATTACGAATCAGAATTGTAACGTGCACCAATGCTAATTTATTTTTATCTGTACGTCCGGTGACGGCAGATATATTGGTTTTACTTTCGGAAACAGCCTGAAGCACTTCATTGAGCAAGCCGTTGCGATCATGACCCGTAATCTCAATATCCACACTGTAGTTGGCTTCAATATTCTCTTCCCACTCGACTTCAATGACGCGAGCTGCTTCTTCCCCATCCGTACTGGAAGGAATATTTGGACAGTCCGTTCGATGCACCGAAACCCCACGTCCACGTGTAACATACCCGATAATAGCATCCCCTGGTACAGGGTTACAGCAGCGCGCAAAACGAACAAGCAAATTGTCTATACCTTTGACACGAATGCCATTCGTCGGACGGTTTTTGCGTTCAGGTGCAGGCTTCAGCTCACGCATCTCGGAGTTCAGCTCAAGCAAGCTGGATTCTTCCTGCTCCTTGCGAAGTTTCTCCGTTGCTTTGGTCACGATCTGTGCAGCCGTAATGCCACCGAATCCAACAGCTGCGAGCATATCTTCAATATCATTGAAGGCATACTTTTTGGCTGCTTCCTGCAACTTATCGTCGGTCATCCAAGCAGATGGATCAAGTCCCATGCGCTTGAGTTCACGTTCACAACTGTCGCGTCCTTTTTCAACGTTTTCTTCCCGCCGTTCCTTCTTGAACCATTGCTTGATCTTCGCTCGTGCGTGAGAGGATTTTGCAATTTTAAGCCAGTCCTGGCTCGGTCCGTAAGAATGTTTGGACGTCAAAATTTCGATGATATCGCCTGTTTTGAGATGATAATCGAGTGGAACGATACGACCATTTACTTTGGCACCAATCGTCCGATTACCCACCTCTGTATGGATTCTATATGCAAAATCCAATGGAACAGATCCAGTAGGCAATTCGATAACTTCACCTTTTGGCGTGAATACAAACACCAGATCCGAGAAGAAATCCATTTTAAGTGATTCTACAAATTCAGACGCATCCTGCGCTTCATTTTGAAGTTCAAGAATCTCGCGGAAGAACGTAATTTTATCTTCAAAATTATTTCCGTTTCCGTTCGCAGCGCCTTCCTTGTAGGCCCAGTGGGCAGCAATACCGAATTCAGCGGTGCGGTGCATATCCCATGTCCGAATTTGGACTTCAGTCGGTTCCCCATTCGGACCTACGACCGTGGTATGCAGCGATTGATACATGTTCGCCTTCGGCATCGCGATATAGTCCTTGAAACGTCCAGGCATTGGTTTCCATAACGTGTGTATAATGCCGAGGGTAGCATAACAATCCTTGATGTTATCCACAATAATACGAATCGCAAGCAGATCATAAATCTCGTTAAACTGTTTGTTTTTCGTTGTCATTTTTTTGAACACGCTGTAGATGTGCTTAGGACGTCCCGACAGATCTGCCTGAATTCCCATCTCATCCAGCTTGCTTGTAATACCGTCCATAACCGTATCAATATATTGCTCACGTTCCGCACGCTTTTTGTGCATCAGGTTTGCAATTCGGTAATATTGCTGCGGATTCAAATAACGGAGGGCGATGTCCTCCATTTCCCATTTGATCGCAGAGATACCCAGACGGTTCGCAATCGGACAGAAAATCTCCAACGTTTCATATGAAATCCGACGTTGGCTTTCTTCCGACTGAAACTTGAGTGTCCGCATATTATGCAGACGGTCAGCCAATTTGATCACGATGACACGGATGTCCTGCGCCATGGCGATGAACATTTTGCGGTAGTTCTCGTTCTGCTGTTCTTCCTTGGAGCGGAACTGAATACGTTCCAGCTTCGTCAAGCCGTCAACAAGCATGGCACACGTATTGCCGAAATGATTGCGGATTTCTTCAAGTGAAACCGTAGTATCTTCTACTACATCATGAAGAAGCGCTGCAATTATGGAGATGGTGTCCATCTGCATGTTTACAACAATATCGGCAACCGCAAGCGGATGCAGAATATACGGTTCTCCCGATTTTCGCGTCTGTCCATGGTGGGCCTGATCAGCAAATTCGTAAGCTTCTCGTATGCGCACCAGATCGGGTTCTTTGATATATGCCCCGGCCTTCTCGAGTAATTGCTCTATGCCCATTCTGATCTGTTCCGTGTCCTTTCTATACAAAATGGAACCCGTGACATAATATCAACACAGGTTCCCCGTAAAAGTAATTTCCTATAATTATGACGCTTCGCCCGTTTCCCGTCAACTACTGACGAATAAGAGCACATATCCAATTTTTTTATACGTTATGTGCCATTCCCAAAAGATGTTGCCCGATATTCAACAGAGGTCGGAAATCATCCTCATTTACTATGTATTATTACCGTTATTTGGCGAAATAGAAGGATCAATTCGCAAAATAAAAATAGTTTAGCTGTTCTTAGTGGAAAAATGTTATTGCTAAATGAAGAGAAACTCTGTACTATATTGAAGATTTGTGTTTCGGAAAAAAGGAGATGAACATTCATTGCAACGTGAAATTCAGGTTAATCAAAAAATGCCGCTTGGCTCAGGATCGCTGCTGAGTCTCCAGCATTTGTTCGCCATGTTTGGCAGCACGGTACTCGTGCCGAACCTGTTCGGTGTCGATCCAAGTATGATCTTGCTTATGAACGGTATTGGAACATTGTTGTACATACTCATGTGTAAAGGAAAGATTCCGGCCTATCTTGGGTCAAGCTTTGCTTTTATCGCACCTGTTTCTTCCGTGTTAATAGCACACCCTGATAACGGATACTCCATGGCACTTGGAGCGTTCATTGTAACGGGCGTAATTTTCTGCATTGTAGCTCTTATCATCAAGTATGCGGGAACAGGCTGGATTAACGTGGTATTCCCGCCAGCGGTTATGGGTGCCATTGTTGCCCTAATCGGTCTCGAACTTGTACCTGTAGCAGCCGGAATGGCTGGGCTGATCAATTCAAACCCTGCTGAGAACCCAGACTGGGTACCTCAAGCCAAACCAATTATTTTAGCCATGGTTACTCTTGGTATCACTGTAATTGGTGCAGTAACCTTCCGGGGGTTCCCCAAGATCATTCACATTCTAATCGGGATTGTATCCGGTTACGTGCTTGGATACTTTATGGGTGAGGTAAAAACCCAGAATATAGCGAACGCTGACTTTATCTCGCTGCCAACAGTAACAACACCGTCATTTGACTGGTCTGTCATCTTCACCATTTTGCCTGTGGCACTCGTTGTCATTGTTGAGCACATCGGACATCTGCTTGTAACGAGTAGCATTGTTGGCAAAGATTTGTCCAAGGACCCGGGTCTGCATCGCTCCCTGCTTGGGAACGGCGTTTCAACTATTCTTTCCGGTTTTGTAGGATCCACACCGAATACAACTTATGGTGAAAATATTGGGGTTATGGCTCTGACCCGGGTTTACTCGACGTATGTTATTGGCGGTGCTGCCGTTATCGCGATCGTACTTTCGTTCTCAGGTACGTTCTCGGCACTCATAGCTAATATCCCCGTTCCTGTTATGGGTGGTGTATCTTTGCTTCTGTTCGGAGTTATTGCGGCATCCGGTTTGCGTATTCTGGTCGAACAGAAAGTGGATTTTGCCAAACCGACCAACCTGTTGCTAACTACCCTTGTACTCGTCATCGGACTCAGTGGTACTGAGATCACATTTTATGGTATTCATCTCAAGGGAATGGCTCTGGCAACCATTGTCGGAATTCTGCTGAGCTTGTTGTTTAAATTATTTGAAGTACTGGGTTGGTCGAATGATCAAACGGAGAAACAGCCTTTAACCGAGAAAACTCCGGATTGATTTCTTGCCGACTAATTTGAACGAACAATGTTTATTCATTCTTCATTTTATACATCGTAAAACACAAAAAGCCTGCTCTCTAACCTTAACGGGTTGAGGGACAGGCTTTTTTTGCGAATAGTTAATGCTGTATATTATTTCCCGGGAAACGGGAGATCCAGTTCACGTGTTTTAACAGCAATGAATGCCGGAGTTCTAGTAGTTCATCAATGTAAATACATCAATTCCCGGCAATTTTGCACGTCCATTCAAATCAGACAGCTCAATCAGGAACGCTGCACCTACAATCTTGCCACCCAATTGTTCAATCAGGTTAATGGAGGTAGCAATAGTTCCGCCTGTCGCCAGCAGATCATCCGCAATCAGGACATTTTGTCCTTTTTCGATTGCATCTGTATGCATAGCAAGCGTATCTTTGCCATATTCAAGATCATAACCGACTTCGATCGTCTCTCCAGGCAATTTTCCACTTTTACGGATCGGAGCAAAACCGACACCCAGAGCGTACGCCAGAGGAGCGCCCACAACGAATCCACGTGCTTCAGGTCCAGCAATAACGTCAATTTTGAGATCCGAAACCATTACTTTCAGCTCATTGATCGCCTTGCGGTACATTTCTCCATCCTTCAACAATGTCGTAATGTCTTTGAAGCTGATTCCCGGTTGTGGAAAGTCAGGAATGACACGAATATAATCTTTAAAATCCAAAATAATCTCCTCCTAAAATAAATAGCACAACTTCTATCTAAGATACGCCCTTCATCCGGGATATCATCCATTGTGTCAGTTGAGGGGTCGATGCATCCAGCATCACCTGCTCTGTCTCGGCCATGTTCTCCAGCGCCTGATAATGACGCGAAGCGGTTAGCTCACGCTTGGGTGGGTTATCCACAAACACAATCTTTCCAGCTTCTCGAGTAATAAACGATAACTCCTCAAAAACATCCAACATCATGGTAATCATGCGCGGCGAGCAGCCACACTGACGACTGAGCACAGGAGTGATCTCTTGTTCCTCCACGGGTTCAGCTCTCCATTTGGACACCAGCATATAAATACGCTTGAAGAGTTCTCTGGAAGGCATCTGAAGGCGATCTCGGCGGTTGCCTGATCCGTGCAGAAGGATGATATTCTCGGCTCCGCTGAATAAAGCCAGCATTGCATCAAGTTGTTCCGGGGTTTCCGGCGTATCAAACACAAATAACGTCCGGACCTGTTCCTGCCCATAATGCTGCGCGGCAGCATTGCACGGAAACAAACCGACCTTTCTATCATATACCCAAAGGCACGGTTCATACAATGAATTTCCCTCGGAAACATTCGTTTCTTTCCGAACGATGGCACCAATTGAGCCTGACTTGTATCGCAAATGTATTTCAAGCGAACTCAAGAACTGTTTCATCGCGTTCAAAGGCTCCGTACTACCTCGCAAATCAAAAACTTGCGCATGTGGAACCTGGATGTCCTGCAGCATTAATTGTGGTTTCCTCATCCCGTTCCACTCATTTACGGACAACTCGCCCATAACATCAATGATGGAGCCTGGCGGCAGAAATTCAGCTAATGCTCCCTTGCCAAAGGCTACCGTCTCCAATTGCTGACCATCCTGCTCCAAAACCAATTTCAGATGACGTTTTTCCCGTCCCATCGTCCGTGTTTCTTTTACAGTCACATTGCGCAATACAAAACGTGGAGATGGATTACTCATGCCAAACGGCTGGAGTCTGTCGATCTCTTGAATGACCTGCAATGGCACATCACTGATTCTGCATTCGTCATCTGCAAGACGATGGGGCACAAAATCCTCCTCTGTCAGCACGGATGCCGCAAACTCATTCAGTCCGGCTTCCAGCTCTTTAAGTTGATCACGATGAAGGCTCATGCCTGCTGCAGCTGGATGACCACCATAATGGTCCATCGTGTGTTTGCAAGCAGTTAATGCCTCATAGATGTCCAACCCCTCTATGGAGCGTGCTGAGCCTTTACAAGCGCCACTCTCCGGGTCTATGCCCAGGATAAGCGTTGGCCGATAATACCGTTCAAGTAACTTGGAAGCAACAATACCTACAACTCCAACATTCCAGCCTTCTCCCGCCAAAACGATGACATCCGGCACTGCTCCGGAATTAAGCTGGATTTTCTGCTCCAACTGGGTTGTCGCTTCCAGAAGTATACCCTCAACAACCTGTTGCCTTTCACGATTCAGCAAGTCAAGTTGGCCTGCCAACGTGTGTGCCTCATCCAGATCCTCGGTTGTAAGCAGCGATACGGCTCTGCCAGCATGATCCAGACGTCCGCTTGCATTAATACGCGGAGCCATTGCAAAGGCAATATTGATTGAGGTGACCTGAGTTTGATCCACACCACTAATTTCAAGCAGAGCACTTATACCAGGCAGACGTGTACCTCGCATGGACTCAACACCATAACTAACGATAACCCGGTTCTCGCCTTCCAAGGGCATCAGATCGGCAACCGTACCAATAGCGGCAATTTCCATCCATTCTCCAGGCACTTCTCCGATCAATGCCTGAGCCAGCTTCAACGCTACACCCGCACCAGCTAACCCTTTAAAAGGGTAAGGACAGTCAGGAAGCTTGGGATTAATGAGCGTATAAGCCTCAGGCAAAACTTCAGGTGGTTCATGGTGATCCGTCACAATGACTTCCATTCCCAGTGTTGCAGCATAAGCAATCTGCTCTACCGCACTGATTCCGGTATCAACCGTAATCACCAGCGTGACTCCTTGTTGATGAGCCCAATCTAAAGCATGATTGTGTAACCCGTAACCTTCATTGGAACGATGAGGGATATAAATATCATAAGAAGCACCAAGATAACGCATCAGATGGATCATCAGGGATGTACTGGATACTCCGTCCGCATCGTAGTCCCCATATATTAAAATATGTTCTTCACGCTCAATAGCCAGCTGGATTCGGGGCACAGCTTCTTTCATGCCTAGAAGCAGATAAGGATCATGCATCTGATTCAGATCAGGATGCAGAAATTGTTCTGCCTCTGATTCATTATGAACCCCTCGACTGACCAGCAAACGTCCAACAAGTGATGAAACGGAAAGCGCCTGCGAGAGTCCCGCAGCCGCCTCCAAATCGATATTCGGTGTGTTCCACCGGTATTGCGAATAAAGCAATGATAACGCTCCTTTCCTGATCTACTGGACCAAGCTTCATTACTGAATTAATGTCGCTTCAGGATCTGGCAGTTCATGATTGGATTTATAAGGATATCCAGGATCATAAGGTACAGCCTGGATCTGTACTTCTTTCACATGACTAAAACGAGTTAAGAGAAGTGTCTTCGCCCGATTCGCAATCTCTTGTGCCTCAAGCACAGAAATTCTAGGGTTCACACTAATGACCAGTTCAATCGTAACATCATGTTCTTGTTCACGTGCTACCAGATGTTCAATCGTAATAATGCCATATACACGCTGCACCGTCTCTTTGAAGTCAAGTGCTTCTTCCTGTTCCAATTCCTGAACAAGTGAACCATATACGGTATCCACAATCATTCTGTAGCCTTTGTGAAGCACAAAACAGGAAGCTATCAATGCAGCTGCGGGATCCATATATCGAAGAATACTCCACCCCATCGTTTCTCCTGTCATGGAACCTACAATACCGACCAAGACGATAAGTGAGCAGTAGAGTGCCCGACGATGCTGCTGTGCATAAGCTAGAGCCTGCGATTGATTTCGTTTACGGAAATATCGGTATTGATATTGAAAGATTGCTTCTTTCACAGCCAATGCTGCAAAAGCTACCACAAGTGCATGGGTATATTTCTCAAGCGATTCTGGTACATCTCCAGACAGACTACCCAAAGCGGAGATGGCGATTTGCAAACCTCCCATAAGGATGAGCACAGATAATAATACCGAAATTCCAGGTCTCGCGATACGTGAATGTTCCTTTGACCGCTCCCTACGAGCCTTTCTTTTTGTTTGTACAGACTTCGAGGGAAAGAGGCCGGACAATGAAGAAGCAGCTTCTGAAGCAGAGTGCAGGCCGTCTGCAAGCAACGATTTGCTGTTTGCCATATAACCGAACCCAGCCTTGATTACTGCAAGTGTCAAATTCCCGGCGATCCCGCTCCACGTGGCAGCGTGAACAGAAGGGAAACGTTCTCTGGTCATGGCGATGCCCCCCTTAATACTCTACCTAAAGTTGCAAAACCGCGCCTGGCAGACGCGGCTTCACAATACAATGTTTAGTTGGACGCTTTGACAGCTGCTTTAGGTTTCTCTGTTTGTTTACCTTTGAGCGCCAGCCACAATGGAGCGGCGATGTAGATCGAAGAATATGCACCGAACAACGTTCCGATCACCATAGCAAGTGAGAACATGCGAATGGATTCTCCACCAAAAATAAACAAGCAGAGCGAAGCGACAAACACGGTGAATGTTGTATTCAGGGAACGTGTCATCGTTTGCGCCAAACTGCGGTTGACTACTTCACGCAAATCGGCTTTCGAAGTCTTTTTAGCAAAACGCATATTCTCACGAATCCGGTCGAAGATAACGATTGTATCATTGATCGAGAATCCGACAATGGTCAGTACAGCCGTAATGAAGGTAAGATTCACTTCCAGTCGGAAGATCGAGAACACACTAATCACTACAAATGCATCATGGAAGAGCGCAATTACAGCAGCCAAACCAAACCGCCATTCAAATCGGATGGCTACATAGATCATAATCCCGATACTTGCGATAAGAACCGCGTATATGGCATTACGTTCAAGCTCTTTAGCCATCTCCGGGTCAACCGTGTTGACTTCATAAGAAGCGGCTGAATCCAGCTTGGTAAACTCTTGCTTAAACTTACTTTCCTGAGTTTCATCCAGTACGTTCGAGAAACGAACGTTAACCCGATCAGCACCAGGTGTAATATGAACATCTTTTGTGTCAACACCAAGCTCACTAACAATGGGCTTGATTTGTTCCGTTGTGATCGCTTTAGACACCGTAATATCCACATTAGAACCCGAACGGAAATCTACCGCATAATTCAATCCCAGGGCCAAAATGCTAATGATACCTGCAATCGTCAAAATGATGGAAAAGGCATAGGCAAATTTACTGCCTTTAACATAATCAAAATTCCAATTAAAGCGCACGAATTTCACTCTCCTTCACTCCGAAGTACTTAGGCTTCTTCAACACGTTAGCCCGCACAAGCAGGGTCAACAGGAAGCGGGAGAAGAAAATATTCGTGATAATGCTGGTCACGATGTCAAAAATCAGCACGAGTGCGAAACCTTTAACCGCACCTGTACCCATGAAGAACATAACTGAAGCGGCAATGATCGTTGTAATGTTGGAGTCGATGATTGTACGGAAGGAATGTTTACCTCCTGCTTTAACCGAAGACAATATCGACTTGCCACTGCGCATTTCTTCCTTAATCCGCTCGTACGTGATGATGTTGGCATCCACGGCCATCCCTATACCCAGGATAAATGCCGCGATCCCCGGAAGGGTAAGTACGAATTCTCCCATATAGAAGATAGCAAGTACCAGCCACGTATGTGTAATCAGGGCAAAGCTCGCAATAATCCCCGGAATACGGTACAGACCAATCATGAACACCAAGATAATCACGGAACCAATTAATCCCGCTTTAATTGTCTGGTCCAGAGATAGTTTACCAAGCGTTGCACCAACGCTTTGAGAGTACTTCTCTGTCAGTTTCAACGGCAACGCGCCCAAATTAATGGTATCGCGAAGCTGATTGGCTTCCTCACGTGAGTAGTTACCCGTGATTTGCGCAGAGCCGTCACTGAGCTGTTGCTGCACGGTTGGTGCGGATAACAGTTGATCATCCAGATAGATGGCCAAAGGTTGTCCAATCAAACGTTTAGTAATTTCAGCAAACTTCGCTTTGTCTTTAACCTGGATATCGATCATCGGTGCGTTCAACTGGCTGAATACCACTTTGGCACCATTCTCCACGAACTCATTTCCCCGAAGCTCGATTTTGGTGTATTCGCCTTCTTTGTCATTCTCAGCTTTACTGCGGAAGGTCATGACAGCAGGTTCTTTCATTTTGGCTCTGACTTCAGCCTCGTCGGTCACCCCGGCCAGCTTCAAACGGATCCGGTTCGTTCCTTCTGTTGTTACTTCCGGTTCGCTTGTTCCGAGCGCATTGGCACGGCTCTCCAGACTTTTTGCTGTTTGCACCAAAGATGCTTTGGTGACTTGTTGTCCTTGTTCCAGCGGCTCTGCTTCATATAAGATCTCGTAGCCTCCTTTTAAATCAAGGCCCAAGCGTATATTTTTGAGCAGCCCTGGACTTGTGCCCAACATTACTCCTGCGGTCACAAGCACGACCAAAATGAAACTGACGATTCTTTTCATGCCGTTCCTAGATCCCCTTTCGTTCTCAATATTCCTATTATAGCGATGCCGTAAAAAGCAGTCAATTTCCAACAAAAAAGATCCCTTTCGCTAGAAAGAGGACCCCCGGTATGCAGACACGGTCATAAAGTTCATAAAGCTTGTTGCTTTCAGTGACAATATGTCGTTCACCAGTTGGTGAAGCGGTGGAATGCCCTGCTTTTCATATTTATGACTGATGCAATTCCAGACATCTTTGCTGGTGACATATTCGTAACCGACAAGCCTTAGTTCCTCTGCTTTGCTACGGCAGAGCATCTCTATAGACTGTTCCAACTCCACATCATTCATTTCTTCCAACGGGGAGCCTCCCTTCATACATCCAAGCCTTTATGCGGCATCAATATTACATCATTCGACTTTACCCGATCATATTCCTTCTTGCTGGTGATGGATCTTTTTGTTAATCGTGTCCAAGTTGTCATGAGAAGATATTGGACTGGCATAGGATGAAGAACGACGGCTTTGTCCCGTTTATGAATATCTGTACTCCAACCGGGAAAGAGGGGTAGTCTTGAAGAAACAGACATTTATCCAGGGAGCCATGATCCTGCTCGCCGCAGGCATCATTAATCGGATTCTCGGGTTCATCCCGCGCATTGCGCTGCCACGGGTTATCGGTGCAGAAGGAGTTGGCATCTACCAACTGAGCTATCCCTTTTTCATCGTACTCGTCACATTAATCACTGGCGGTATTCCATTGGCTGTAGCCAAGCTCGTAGCCGAAGCGGATACAGGTGCCAACCGTTATTCACCCCAACGGATTCTTCAAATCAGCCTGAGCTTCACCCTGACCCTTGGTGTTGTGTTTATGTTTTTGTGCATTATCTTCGCTCCATGGGTCACCCGTTATGTGCTGACCGATGAGAGGGTCTATCACACGTTTGTCAGCATGAGCCCTATGATTGCCATCATCGCCGTATCTGCAGTCTACAGAGGATATTTCCAGGGAAAGCAAAACATGATGCCTACGGCTGTTTCATCAATTGTAGAAACGGTCATTCGTATTATCTGTGTGATCTGGTTTTCCTGGCTCCTCTTACCCCGAGGAATTGCTCAAGCTGCTGCAGGAGCCATGCTTGGAGCACTCGTCGGAGAATTCGTCGGTATGCTTGTATTACTGTGGAACTATGCTAGGCAGAAGAAGTATATGGATCAACATCTGCCCATACTCGAATCTGCAATCGAACCCAAATCTGCTATTTCAAAAAAATCAACTGAATCAGAGCCTGGACTTCTTCGTCGTTTACTCGCGATTTCCGTACCCGTTACTGCAGGAAGGTTAGTTGGCTCCCTATCCTATCTCGCTGAGACAATTGTAACCGCACAGAGTCTAGCTATTGCAGGTATCTCCAAAGGGCTCGCCACGGCCCAGTATGGTGCATTACAAGGCATGATTATACCGCTACTTCTACTGCCGGGAGCATTAACTTCCTCGTTAGCCACGTCCCTTGTCCCTTCATTGTCTGAGGCCTCGGCTCAAGGTGACCGTGCGCTCATACATAAACGGATGCATCAGGCGCTGCGGCTAGCACTTGTAACAGGTGCTCCATTTTCTGTTTTTATGTATGTGCTTGCCGAACCGATGTGTCTTGTTCTGTATAATGATGCATCGATTGGAAGCATGCTTAAGCTCATGGCTCCTTTTGCTTTGTTTATTTACATTCAAGCTCCTCTTCAAGCCGCCCTTCAAGCATTGGATCGTCCGGGAAAGGCACTGCTCAATACATTTATTGGTGCTGTCATCAAAATCACATTGATTTTGGTACTCGCCTCCCGACCAGAATACGGTATATTTGGTGCGGTGATTGCCATTTGTGTGAATTCAACGGTCGTTACCCTTTTACATGCAAGAAGTGTTCGCAACCTTTTACAGTTCCGTTTCAAGGTAATGGATTGGGTCAAAACTGGCACTGGTATGGTTATCATGGGCGCCGCTACTCTGGTCATTTATGAACAGACTGCATCTTTGCTTCCATTTTGGATCAGAATGCTTCTAGCGCCCCTTGTTGGTCTAATCGTTTATTTCATTGTTATGGGCTGGACCAAAATGATTGATTTTCACGATCTTTCCCGTGCTCCCATTATTGGTTCTTGGTTTAAACGCCGTTCCCGTAAATAAATTCACTTTTCATCTTTCAAACTTACGTATACCTTTCCGTTATGATCGATGGAACATAAAAATACATCTTTGAAATCAAGAATCCCCTTCCCCTGCATCTGATTTTTAAGCCAAAACCGTGTTTTCTGAATCAGCTCAAGATTCTGGTCTTGCACTTTACCATCCATGATCAGGGGCAGGGGCAGCCCTTCATATTTGATATTTTGGAATCCGTCAACCTTTTCTTTCCTCGCTTTTTGAATGCTATTTATAGTTCCATCCTTGCCAGAGGCATTATTGCCACGGGAGGAGGACTGATTTTTGGGAAAAACGGTTAACTTGCCTGTCGTCTCCAAAATGGCAAATTCCACTTCACCAATGCTGTCGATATTCTGTTCACGCAACTGAAGCAGAAGATCATCCAGGTTATACCGCTGCTTGCGCATCTCATCCCGATGCAATGTTCCTTTAGATATCAACACAGTGGGTTTTCCATCAATCATTAGCCGTAACTTACGGCTCTTGAGACTGAGAAAAGCCATGACAATCTGCACGACAAGTACCGTCAGCATGGGCACAATGCCATGGAATAGTGGTTTGTCTATATCCTCAATTACAAATGCCGCTATCTCTGCAAGCATAATGGATACGACCAGATCGAACATGGACAGCTTCCCAATTTCTCGTTTTCCCATCAGTCTGATTGCACCGTATACAATAAAATACATCAGTATGGTTCGAAAGACATGTGCTCCGACATCTGCAAAGTTCACAACAGGGTTCCTCCTTCAAATCCGAGTTTTATACGGGTACCTGAAGCGTAATCCCTATTTTGGCCTGAAGCTTACATGCTCATGCAAATATAAACTGTTCATTTAATGGAAAATTCAGTTCATAACTCCGAGGGCTTGACCATACACTGTATTAATTTCAAACTTGTACAAGGGGGTTGCTTCATGCAGTTGATTCGCCGAATGGTTTCATTTCGAATGTCTAACCCGGTTCTTTCGGGCCTCTGTTATGCTTTTGTGTGGATGATGTTAGGCGCACTGATTCTATCCTTCTTTCTCTGGATGACCGGAATGCGGGAACAGGATCTCTCCCTGTATACGTACGTTGTCCATGGCTTGTCTTTGCTGGTTGGTGGATTTGTATCTGGCAAGAGGTCAGGTGAGCGAGGCTGGTACCACGGAGGTATTACCGGAATCGTCTACGGACTAATCGTATTGCTGATTGGGTTTCTGGCACTCGATGCCTCATTCAATTGGAAAGACAGTCTGCAGCTTGCAAGTGCATTCCTGATTTCTGCACTAGGCGGCATATTTGGAGTCAACACACGAAGATCATAGAAGATCGGGGTGTAACGGTTATAAGTGAAAAAGAAAAAGAGAACCGGGTCTCCAAGGAGATCCAGTTCTCTGATAGTGAAGAATACGCTGCAAACGTACTCATAGCCTTACAGGCTTTTAAACATCTATGGTCTATTCAGCCGTTTCACGTGCAACTGCACTGCTAATTGCATTACGATCGAATGTCAGTTTAGTAACATCGTTTACACGCAATACAACCACATCGTCTGTGATTTCAGCAATCGTTCCGTGAAGACCGCCGATTGTAACAATTTTATCGCCTTTTTTCAATTGCCCTAACATGGAATTACGTTGCTTCTGTTTTTTGTTCTGTGGACGAATCATCAAAAAGTAAAAAATTGCAACCATGAGTACCAAAGGTACAATCAAAGATACAATTCCACCGCCTGCTGGCGTTCCTGTTAAAGGCATTCCCTGAAACATTCAAACTCCCCCTTATCGACTATACGTACAAATAATACTTGTTACTGCGGTTCCGCAAAAACCTGATCAGAAACCTTTGTCATTGTCATGAAGACCATATTGATCGAAAAATTCATCCCGGAAATCAAGCAAACGATCTTCCATTATGGCTTTACGCACATTGCGCATCAAATTCTGCAAGAAATGAAGATTGTGGATGGTCGTCAAACGTAAGCCAAACGTTTCATCCGCTTTGATTAAATGACGCAAATAGGCTCTTGAATAGTTACGACAAGTATAACAATCACATTCAGGGTCTAGTGGCCCAAAATCGGTTGCAAACTTGGCATTACGAACTACCAGACGTCCTTGGCTGGTCATCGTTGTTCCGTTACGGGCAATTCGGGTAGGCAGAACACAATCGAACATGTCCACTCCACGAATCGATCCCTCAATCAATGCATCGGGTGAACCTACACCCATTAAATAGCGTGGTTTATTGGACGGCAACAAAGGAACTGTGTAATCCAATACGCCATACATCAAATGTTTCGGTTCTCCAACACTCAGTCCACCAATAGCATAACCCGGGAAATCCATGGAAGTCAAATCTGCCGCGCTTTGGCGACGAAGATCTTCATGCATGCCCCCCTGTACGATGGCAAACAACCCTTGATCATTCGGACGAGCATGACTTTCCAGACAACGTTCTGCCCAGCGGCTCGTTCTTTCAAGTGATTTTTTTACATATTCATACTCAGCCGGATACGGCGGGCACTCGTCAAATGCCATCATAATATCGGAGCCCAGTGCATTCTGGATTTCCATTGCCACTTCAGGCGATAGGAATTTTTTATCTCCGTTTAGATGGGAGCGGAAGTTAACGCCCTCCTCCGTAATTTTGCGCATCTCACTCAGAGAAAACACTTGGAACCCGCCACTGTCAGTCAAAATCGGGCGATCCCAGTTCATAAATTTGTGCAGGCCACCTGCCTGACGAATAATTTCATGTCCGGGTCTCAGGAACAGGTGGTACGTGTTGCTCAAAATGATCTGAGCATCCATTTCTTTCAGCTCTTCGGGACTCATCGTCTTCACCGTCGCCTGTGTTCCTACAGGCATGAAGGTTGGTGTCTCAATAATACCGTGAGGTGTATGTACACGTCCCAGACGGGCTCCGGATTGTTTACAGGTTTTGATATGTTCATACGTAATTGCTGCCATTGGTTTTAATCATCCTCTAAAAATTAATCGTAATACCTTCACTTCTCAATAAATCAACATAGCATCGCCAAAGCTGAAGAAACGGTATTGTTCTTTTATCGCTTCCTCATATGCATGCATGATTTGTTCTCTACCCGCAAGCGCACTGACCAGCATGACCAATGTGGATTTGGGGAGATGAAAATTCGTAAGCATCCCGTCGATTACTTTGAACGTATATCCCGGATAGATAAAGATTTTGGTCCAGCCGCTGCTTTCTTGCAACTGCCCGTCTTCAAACTTGCTTCCTACCGTTTCAAGTGTACGACAACTTGTCGTTCCTACAGCAAATATACGGTTGCCACGTTTTTTCGTTTCATTAATTAGATCCGCTGTCTCTTGAGACAAAGAGTAGTATTCCTCATGCATGACATGCTCTTCAACTTTATCAACTGACATAGGCCGAAATGTTCCGAGTCCAACGTGAAGCGTGATGAAAGCTACATTAACGCCTTTATCCCGAATCCGATTCAGCAATTCATCTGTAAAATGTAATCCTGCTGTCGGCGCAGCGGCCGATCCTTCATGTTTCGCATATACCGTTTGATACCTTTCGCGGTCATCCAGCGTCTCTCTGATATAAGGAGGCAGCGGCATCTCACCCAGACGATCCAGAATCTCTTGAAATATTCCATCATAGGAGAACGTTAGCAAACGCGCACCCATTTCGCCTTCCTCATCAATGACTGCCTTTAGCTCGTCACTAAAAACGATGACGGAACCAGTTTTCAGCTTCTTGCCTGGTTTAACCAAGGCTTCCCAACGATCGCCCTCCACGTTTTTGAGCAGGAGTACTTCCGCCTTTGCCCCCGTGTCCTCTTTGGTTCCGAACAAACGAGCTGGAAGAACACGTGTATCATTCAGCACCAGTGTATCTCCAGGCTGAAGGAAGTCGATAATATCAGGAAACGTGTGATGGTTAACCTCACCGCTGTCCTTATTTAAGGTAAGCAGCCGGGATGCCGTGCGGTCAAGCAGTGGCGTCTGCGCAATCAATTGCTCCGGCAATTCAAAATCATATAAGTTCACATTCATATTAGATTCATTCCTTAACAATAGTCACATTCTGATAATAGTGTTTCAATATTGCCTGGTAATCATACCCTTCATCTGCCATACCTTTGGCACCCCATTGGGACAAGCCTAATCCGTGCCCATTACCCTGACCGATGATCATGAAGCTTTGGCCCTGAGTTACAGCTCGAGCTTGACCATCACCACTCATAACCACAAGAGCATTACTGGATGAAGTTCCTGTGCCCGAGGCAGATAGTACAGCAGCACCCTGTGAGCCGGTTTTGCTTGCTGTTTTGCCGTCAGCGCCTAATACAGTATAACTTCCGGTCCCTGCAATATCAAATAAAGTACTAGGTAATCCACCTAAAGCAGAGCGGTATGTATCTGCATATTTTACCGTCATTGGCTGGCCGTTGGCTGTAACTTCAAGTGCTCTTCCTGATGGCCCGCGCTTTGTCACTTCGAGCGTTGAGATCGAAGATGGAACAGTAGAAGTCGTTTTACCCTGCAGGGTTTTAACCAACTGGGCTGACGTGAACGGTCCTCTTACCCAAGCATAATCATTGGACTGCGGCACTTTGGCCAGAACAACAGCTTCGTTGCCTGGATTCAATTTCGCTACCGGGTCAACATTCGATTGAATTAACGGAACGGGACGCACATTGGTATTTTGGGCAGTAACCGTCACTTTGGCTAAACCCGCATCCGTTTTGGTCGTTAATTCTTTTACATTATCCTCGCGGATATATCCGCTGACTCCTGTACTCAACAGCACATGATACCATGTCTGTAATCCAGCTTGGGCCGATGTATCTCCAGGGCTGTCCACATTACTGAACACATCCCCGCCTCCATTCCATACCTCGGATGGGTGAGCAGTCTGTCCCCCTCCATTGGAAGAGAATACAGCTTCAACGATTTTACCACCGCTCTTGATGACTTCTCCAGAGGTGGCGTCAACCGCACTAGAGACTTTATCATTCTCTGAACCCATTCCGTTGTATGCCTGACTGAGCGTGGTATCCACAACATTGGCAATTTTAAAACGATCTCCCTGTTGAAGTGCATAGGAGCGAGCAGCGACAGCTTGTACTTTCAGTGCTTCTGCTGGCCAGGATGAATACACTTCTGCACCAACAACAGAGTATAAATATTGCTCCAGTGGAACTACATTAACCAAAGCCAAATCGCCACTTACAATGCTAATTTCCATGTCACCGCGATACGTCCGCCCGGAACGTTCCACCACTTTAATTCCACTGCCGTCTCCTTGTACAAAGGCTTTAGCTTCACTGCCGACAATAGTGTAATGCGGGGCTACTTTAAGTGTATCCGTGCTTAACCCAGCATCCTGGCGAATGATAAGAGCAGCACTATTACTGTTTACCGGAGATAGACTTACTCCTGGAACACTGGCTTCCACACTCTTCTTGAATGTAGACAAATCAGCATCTGATGAGGCTTCACCCACCCATACAGCATAGCCTTGACTCCCTCCATCCAGTTGAAGCACCGTATAGGAACTAATTCCCGCCGATGCAAAAGATGCTTGTGCCGCTTCGGCCTCTTGAAGTGAACTGTATACTCCTGCAGACAGACGCTTGCTGCCTGTCACCGCTGGTTTTTGTCCGCCCAGTTGGGCTGCAGCCACTTTTTGTACACGGGCTACCGCTTGTCCAGCCAACGCTTCTGTTGCATAATTTCCTGTATAGAGCTGATAGGTTGCTTTACCATTTAAAGAGGTTGTAAACAACAACGGTTTATCACTAGTGGCCTGCAACAATTTTGCGGCTGCTGCTGCCGTTTTGAAATCCCCTGTTTCCAACACTTTGACGCGGAATCCATCCGCACTGAAACGGATTTGTCCTGCCGGAAGAGTTATACTTGCCCCGCTTTCCGAACCGATATTCCACTTCCCACTCGACTCAAACGTTATCAGTGGTGTCGTCGATTTATACGTACTCCCCAGGTTCGCAAACATGGCTACCCGGATCATCTGCCCATCACTTTCAGCGGCATAAACCGGCACTTGCAGGCATCCTACCGTCAACAGAGCTGCGGCCAATACCTTCAAACGCCAACTCCACTTCTTTGTTTGTGTTGCTTTCCCCACGATCAGTCTCCTCTCCATGTTTGTCCCAAGTTGTATATTAAGATGAATCTCACTGATATATAATCAAAATTATTTGGCGTCTCTCGGTGGAACTGGCAAACCCAGATGATGATAGGCCAGGTCCGTTACAATTCTGCCCCTCGGTGTGCGTTGAAGCATGCCAATCTGCAATAGATACGGCTCGTAGACATCCTCAATGGTCTGACTCTCCTCACCAATCGTAGCGGCAATCGTATCCAGACCCACAGGGCCTCCCCGGAAACTGTTAATCATTGATTTGAGCATCTTGTGATCGATCTCGTCCAGACCACGCGGATCAATCTGAAGACGTTGCAGCGCTTCTTCCGCCAGAGCCTGTGTGATAATACCGTCACCCCGTACCTGGGCAAAGTCACGCACTCTTTTTAGCAATCGATTGGCAATCCTCGGTGTCCCACGGGAGCGCAATGCGATCTCTTCTGCGGCATTACCAACAATCTCAACCCCTAGAATCTCTGAGGCCCGTGAGACGATGTAGGCCAACTCATCCACTGTGTAGAACTCCAGCCGACTGATAACACCAAATCGGTCCCTGAGAGGCGCAGACAGCAAACCTGCACGGGTTGTAGCACCAATCAGCGTAAAGGATGGCAGATCAAGACGTACGGAGCGGGCACTTGGGCCTTTTCCGATCATGATATCCAACGCGAAGTCTTCCATGGCGGGATACATCACTTCTTCTACCGTCCGATGAAGGCGATGAATCTCGTCAATAAACAGGACATCCCCTTCTTGCAGGTTTGTAAGCAATGCAGCTAAATCACCTGGGCGTTCAATCGCCGGTCCCGATGTTGTGCGTAAGTTAACACCCAATTCATTGGCAATGATATTGGCAAGTGTTGTTTTACCAAGTCCAGGCGGGCCATATAACAACACATGATCGAGGGCCTCATTACGCATCTTGGCCGCTTCAATGTATATTTTCAAATTCTCCTTGACCTGGTTCTGCCCGATATACTCATTCAAATACCGGGGACGAAGACTAAGCTCCACAGCTTGATCCTCCATCATCAGGTTCGCGGAAATAATCCGGTCATCCATGTTCATCCCTACCTTTTTTATGCGGCTTACTGCTCTATTATAGAGGCAAAATTAATTATCCCGTAAACAGCATTTGCAGTGCCCGTTTCATCAACACATCAACAGAATCGGCCGAAGTAACATCTTTCTTCAGTTTGAGCCAAACTTTGTCCAGTTCACTGTCTGTATACCCCAGCGCTTTAAGCCCTTCACGAGCCTCATCCCAGGCAGAGCCGCTTCCTGCTTCTTCCGAAGGAGGGGCAAACAAACCTGTTGCATACGTGGCAGCACCGAAACCATCCAATTTGTCCTTAAGGTCCAGTATCATGCGCTGCGCTGTTTTCTTGCCAATCCCCGGCAGTTTGGTCAGAAACGTTAGATTCTCTTGATAAATTGCAGTCACGACATGGTCCGGCGTACCGCCAGCGAGTATACCCAGAGCAACTTTGGGTCCAATACCTGATACTTCGATCAGCTTGCGAAATAACTTCTGTTCCTCACGAGTAGCAAAGCCAAACAGCAACATCGCATCTTCACGTACATGGTGATGGGTATACACCATAATTTCGCCTTCTTGCTTCGCAAATGCAAAAGGATTCGGACAGAATACACGATAACCAACGCCATGCACATCAAGCACAATATATTCATTCTCCAGATGTACGAACTGTCCTCTTAGGAAATCAATCATTTTCGCAATACCTCATTCAACTTGGAATTTAATGTATATGAGTGTGCGTGACACACTGCTACAGCCAAAGCATCTGCTACGTCATCCGGCTTCGGGATCACCTGTAAACGCAAAAACATTTTGACCATCTCCTGCACTTGCCGCTTTTCCGCTTTTCCGTATCCCACAATCGCCTGCTTAATCTGCATCGGCGTATACTCGGCTATAGGCAGCCCCTTCTGGGCAGCAGCCAGTACCATGACACCTCTAGCCTGACTTACAGACATCGCCGTTGTGACGTTACGATTGAAAAAAAGTTTCTCCAGCGCTACCGCGTCTGGTTTATATTTATCAATCAGCTGTACCATACCCTCATATACATGAAGCAGCCGTTCCTCTTCAGGGGTGTGAGCTTCTGTCTGAATACAGCCATATTGTACAGGTGTTACCTTACTGCCGATTTTATCCACAAAACCAAAACCGACAATCGCAATCCCCGGGTCAATTCCCAAAAAACGCAAATCCATCTCTCCCTTACAAAAGCGAACATATGTATCGTTCATTTCATTATAACAAAAGATAGACCCTACGGCAGGAAAAACTTTGTCCTTTCATATACTCGCCTGAATTCGTGAATAACCTACAATCCTTATCTCCTATATTCAGTTGTTTCGGTCATAGAACGGCAAAAAGGACATCTTTCGATGTCCTTCGGTTCACTTCGTATGTTGTATAATCTCTGAGTGTCATCGACAAGGCACTTCTCTTCTACACGATGTTAAAAATACATTCAATGCAGATCAGCCTGTTTTTTATCCGCCATTACGGATTTCTTTATTGACCTCATCTACCGCATAATCGCTGAACGTAGAGATTACACTATCATACTCATCCTTGTCCTGAATACGAATACCTTGCTGCAACTGCTCCAACACACCTTCAGGCAATGATGTCTCCAACGTGCCTACGTCCATTTGAAAAAAAGTACGGATGACTTTCTCTTCTGTGGGCCGTCCTTCATACAGGTTGAGATTACCCACAGCATCTATGCTAATATATGCCTGCTCTTTACATAATGGAGAAAGATCATCCACATGTTGCTTAATGTGTAACACTTCTGCCGATTCAACCTGAGCATCCCAATCTGGATGTTGAACGAGCAGCATCTTCAATTGAGGAATCGCCATCTTACCTAATTGTTCCGTCTCTACCCCACAGATATATTGCGTCTCCAATACAACACTCGTTAAACGGTCCGGATCAGACCCGAGTTGTTCCATCAAAGTCTGAATTTCTTGCTCCGATCTTTGTTCACTCGCAGCAGGTCCCATTACAGATACAGCCTCACTGAAATTGGTCGTGAGTAAACGCTCGATCGCAGAAGAAATCGGCAAACCACTGTAAGCCAGTATAGCTACAGCAACTAACGATGAAGTCATCCACACTGTTCTTTTCCATCGGCGCCAGCGTCTCTTGAATTGTTTTTTGAAGTTAAACGTGTTCACATGAACCCCTTCTATCACTTTTTAAACCTATTGTGACCGAAAGCACTGGGGTTTATGCAAAATTAACCTAAGGCACCAGCAATACGCTACGCTTGAGCGTAATAAGATAAAAGCTATATTTATTCCTTATTAAAGGTTGTCATGAATTAAGAGGTTATGATTGCTTAAAACACAATCAACTTTTAGACATAAATAAAAAGACGGACTATCTATAAATAGATAATCCGTCTTTTTTGAGATCGGGATGACACGATTTGAACATGCGACCCCCTGGTCCCAAACCAGGTGCTCTACCAAGCTGAGCTACATCCCGTTATATATACCGGCGAGAGGACTCGAACCTCCACGGTTTCCCACTCGATTTTGAGTCGAGCGCGTCTGCCATTCCGCCACGCCGGCGTATGAAGTTATAATGGCGCGCCCTGAGAGATTCGAACTCCCGGCCTTTTGATTCGTAGTCAAACGCTCTATCCAGCTGAGCTAAGGGCGCAAATATTGGAGCGGAAGACGGGAATCGAACCCGCGACCCTCGCCTTGGCAAGGCGATGCTCTACCGCTGAGCCACTTCCGCATACGGTATTAATAAATATAAAAATGGCGGAACCGACGGGATTCGAACCCGCGATCTCCTGCGTGACAGGCAGGCATGTTAGGCCAACTACACCACGGTTCCAGATCACTTTCTTGAAAGAAAGTATAATTGCGGGGGCAGGATTTGAACCTGCGGCCTTCGGGTTATGAGCCCGACGAGCTACCGGGCTGCTCCACCCCGCGTCGTTATTCAGAAAACTATATGGTGGAGGCTGAGGGGATCGAACCCCCGACCCTCTGCTTGTAAGGCAGATGCTCTCCCAGCTGAGCTAAGCCTCCATGTATATATGACCCGTAGGGGATACTCTCACTTCGTTCGAGACTGTGAAGCCACTGCTAACGAAGCTTATCCTCCGACGAACCTTTGGGATTCTCATCCCTTTTTTTAAGCTAATAAATATAGCTATGACCCGTAGGGGATTCGAACCCCTGTTACCTCCGTGAAAGGGAGGTGTCTTAACCCCTTGACCAACGGGCCTTAATGGCTCCCCGAACAGGGCTCGAACCTGTGACAACTCGATTAACAGTCGAGTGCTCTACCAACTGAGCTATCAGGGAATACTAAGCATCTGCAGTGCAAATGCAATTCATCGTACAACATCAACATACAAAATCTGTTTTCTATGTAAGATGAAAGAGTTCGCTTGGCGGCGTCCTACTCTCCCAGG